>NZ_CAWNWY010000032.1:0-68609 GCF_963878365.1 Photorhabdus sp. HUG-39
ACTCAAAGAGCATCGTCGCATCGCCACCCGTTATGAAAAGACAGCAAGAAATTATATCGCTATGGTGAAATTAGGTTGTATCCGCTTATTTCTTAAGGTCATTATTTAATTGAGGGACACAACCTAGTACTACAGCCGTAGATATCAGAAAGTTGCATTTTCCTTGATGCTCACAACTCTGAGAAACCGCATGAATTAAGATTTTCTATGGGTGTCTTTTCTGTTGAAAAAAGTAAGTACGGCTGTAGTACTAGATTCAATAGATAATTCTTATTGAAAAAAATAAAGAAATTAACGACACAGGCGGGTGAAAATATCCTTTTGATTCTGGCAATAGAATCAAGGATTGCCAATACGATAATTTTCATTGATAATTATTATATGAGCACGGAAAAATGATGTAAGCTTTTACACCATACTGTTTTTCCAGAATGCGAGTAAATTAACTATAACAGATGATAGGAGGAAAGATGAAGGTATTAACTGTTATATTATTGATATTAATAACAAATGTTTCAGGTTGCGTCTCCAAAAAACATTCTTTTTCTATTGACTATAAAGCAAATGGCGAAACTTTTCATTTAACTCCATTATGTATAGAGGAAATTACCCCGAAAAAAGGGGATAATTACTATTCCATTTTCATTAAAGTAAAAAACAACTCTCATTGCAGTAAACCATTTAATCTCTTTATAAAGCAAAACGTAGGAAAAAAACTATCTGTTTTCTTTAATAATAAACCAATATTGAAAAACACCAATATAGTTACACCAATGCATGTCGAAAATGGCTTCTATCAGGCAATAAACTCAAATACAACATTTGAAGAAATAGTCAACTCTTTAAATTGATGAAAATCTATGGCTTTTTTCCCCGAAAAAAGCCATAGATTAATTAAATATTTTTTGTTAAATCATATTAATACTCAACAGTGATTATTTGCCCTTGTGAATGACTTTTAAAACGAATACGATCGACTCCCGCTCCATCATTACCTTGAATAGTATATGAACCAGGTCCCATCGTTCGCACGTTTTTTATGCCTGAGTTTGCTGCATATGCAATTTCAACATCAAAAGATGAAGGAGCTTGAGAAATCGTGTCGAAACTGACTGTATATGGATGAGGCCCTCCCGCATGTTCTAACAAATCAGCCCATGGTCCCCATGTTAGAGGCGGTGCCCAAGCTTGTCTTCTTGCCATGAAAATATCCTCTTACTTTAATCATAAAGTGGATTTGTATTTAAATGTCAATTTAATAACATATTCATCAAGTTAAATGAACACATGTTTCCAAGTTCATACCTGCTTGATTTATCAAGCGCGAAATTTGGATACCTTAATTTAATACATGATGTGCCCATGGCATAAAGATACCACGAAACAAAATAAAAAGAACTAAAATTTATTTATCTTATACAAAGCGGTGAGGAAATAAAATCGCAATTAATTTAAGTTCGATTTTTTCCAATACGCCCCGTTATAATTAGTAAAACATGAATATTATACACCAAGTTTTAATATCCCAATCACTTTAGCAAAATCATCAATAATACATGAATAATCATAACGGTCATATGCAAGATTATTAATTAATTTAAAATCACCTAATATCCTTAACCATTCACTTTCCCATAAGTGTATCTTCTGCTGAAAAAGGGAATTATTGAAATAGTTCTCAGCAAGATAGGTTTCTATTTAAGTCTTCTTTTATTAGTCATTTTTATACTTTTTTTACACATCCATTCACTCTTTTATCAGAATCTTTGCATCTCCTTCCCTAATCTTTATTCATCCAAGTTTTCAGGAGATAAGCAGTGAACATATTTTTCATTTCCGGCGCGTTATTAGTAGCCCTATTACTGGTTTATCTGATTTATGCGTTACTCCATGCGGAGGATTTTTAAATGGCCGCATCCGCTTTTTTATTGATCACCAGTTTTTTACTGATTCTATTGATGCTGGCAAAACCACTCGGAAACGTTATCGCCAACATGATCGACGGTAATATTCCTCGCGGGCTGACTAAAGCAGAATCTGGCCTTTGGCGTTGCTGTGGCTTACAAAAACCTGGCGGCACAGTCAAAGAAATGAACTGGTGGCAATATGCATTAGCTATCACTATTTTTAATCTAACCGGACTATTACTGCTATTCACGCTTTTAGTCACACAACACGCCCTCCCCCTTAATCCTGAACATTTCCCCGGGCTCAAATGGGACTTAGCGCTGAATACAGCCGTCAGCTTTATCACCAATACTGATTGGCAGGCATACAGTGGAGAAAACACACTAAGTTACTTTAGCCAAATGACAGGTCTAACCGTGCAGAACTTTCTTTCTGCCGCGACCGGTATTGCGGTGGCATTTGCGTTGATACGCGCATTTTCCCGTCATGGTGTCAACACCGTAGGAAATGCCTGGGTTGATATCACACGTATCACACTCTATCTGCTATTACCGCTGTCTATGATTATCACGCTCGTTTTTGTCAGTCAGGGTGTGATTCAGAATTTCGAACCGTATCAATTAGCCCATACCATTGAAGGCCAATCGCAATTGCTCCCGATGGGGCCGGTCGCCTCACAGGAAGCCATCAAGTTATTGGGAACCAATGGTGGTGGATTCTTTGGTGCCAGCTCATCACACCCCTTTGAAAATCCAACTGCTATCAGCAATTTCGTTCAGATACTGTCTATCTTCTTGATCCCTTGCGCCCTCTGTTTTGCTTTTGGGCAAGTGGTTAGCGATAACCGTCAAGGGCACGCTCTATTGTGGGCAATGAGCATCATCTTTGTCATTGCCACCGTAGGAGTCATGTATGCCGAACTGAAAGGGAATCCCCATTTCAGTTTGTTAGGAGTCAACAGTAATATCAATATGGAAGGTAAAGAGAATCGTTTTGGCATCCTCGCAACCTCAATTTATGCTGTAGTAACCACCGCAGCTTCCTGTGGGGCAGTCAATGCTATGCATGATTCTTTCACTGCACTTGGCGGCATGATCCCAATGTGGTTAATACAAATTGGCGAAGTCGTGTTTGGCGGAGTGGGTTCTGGTTTATATGGTATGTTACTGTTCGTTCTGCTGACCGTTTTTATCGCCGGTTTAATGATAGGTCGTGCGCCTGAATATCTCGGTAAAAAAATCGAAGTATTCGAGATAAAAATGGTAGCACTGGCGATTCTGGTTACCCCTACACTAGCTCTTTTAGGAACAGCACTTGCCATATCCACCGCCAGTGGACGCGCCGGTATTCTGAACCCCGGCGCTCACGGTTTCAGTGAAGTACTCTATGCCCTCTCCTCCGCTGCCAACAATAATGGCAGTGCTTTCGCGGGCCTCAATGCCAACAGTATGTTCTACAACCTGTTGCTAACCATCATCCTGTTTTTAGGTCGCTTTGGCATGATCCTACCAATACTTGCTATTGCCGGTTCTTTGGTCGTAAAAAAACGCCAGCCTGCCAGCAACGGTACACTGCCTACTTACAGCCCACTGTTTATCAGTCTATTGATTTTGACCATCATGTTAATCGGCGCGTTGACTTTTATTCCGGCTCTAATCCTTGGCCCGGTCATTGAACATTTACAAATCTGGCTAATGGCCCGGTAAGCGCCAAAGAGAGGAATACCATGACCAACAAGCAACAAACATTATTCGAACCCGTTTTGATTCGTAATGCCCTGATTGATTCAGTCAAAAAATGTCATCCGGCTGCACAATGGCGTAACCCAGTGATGTTTGTCGTCTATCTAGGCAGTGGGTTAACCACCATTTTATGGATTGCCATGTTAGCGGATCAATTCAAGGGAAATACGCTGTTCACCGGCAACATCGCCTTATGGCTATGGTTTACTGTTCTATTCGCTAATTTTGCCGAAGCACTGGCAGAAGGCAGAAGCAAAGCTCAGGCGGCTAGCCTTAAAGGGGTAAGAAAAACCAGTTGGGCAACTAAACTAAACTCAGCCAATCGTAGTGCAGCCAGAGAGAAAGTTCCTTCTGACAGCCTACGCAAAGGGGATATCGTCATTATTGAAGCGGGTGAAACCATCCCTTGCGATGGTGAAGTTATCGAAGGTGGCGCTTCCGTTGACGAAAGTGCAATCACCGGAGAATCTGCCCCCGTTATCCGCGAATCTGGCGGTGATTTTTCCTCTGTGACTGGCGGCACCCATGTACTATCTGACTGGCTGGTGGTCGAATGTTCAGTTAATCCCGGTGAAACTTTTCTTGACCGCATGATTTCAATGGTGGAAGGGGCTAAACGTCGTAAAACCCCAAACGAGATCGCACTGACTATCCTGTTGACGGCTCTGACAATTATCTTTCTATTGGTGTGTGTCACTCTGCTGCCATTTTCAATATTCAGCGTGGAGATTAACCATTCTGGCCAACCTATCACTGTCACGGTATTGATAGCATTATTAGTCTGCCTTATTCCTACCACGATTGGTGGTTTACTTTCCGCGATTGGTGTCGCAGGCATGAGCCGCATGCTAAGTGCCAATGTTATCGCCACCAGCGGACGAGCCGTTGAAGCAGCGGGTGATGTGGATGTGCTGCTACTGGATAAAACCGGCACTATCACCTTGGGAAATCGCCAAGCCTCTCAGTTTCTGCCCGTACCCGGCATAACGGAACAGCAGTTGGCGGATGCCGCCCAACTCTCTTCTTTGGCCGATGAAACACCGGAAGGCCGCAGCATTGTTATTCTGGCAAAACAGCGATTCAATCTGCGTGAACGTGATCTGCACTCACTGAATGCAACTTTTGTACCTTTCTCTGCCATGACTCGAATGAGTGGTGTTAATGTGGAAAACCGCATGATCCGCAAAGGCGCTGTCGATGCAATCCGCCGCCATATTGAAGCCAATCACGGAAAATTCCCTGAAGCCGTGGAAATTTTGGTACAGACCGTGGCGCGGAAAGGCGGTACTCCGCTGGTTGTCGCAGAAAATCAACAGGTACTGGGCGTTGTCGCGCTAAAAGATATCGTCAAAGGCGGCATTAAAGAGCGATTCAGTGAAATGCGCCGTATGGGAATCAAAACCGTTATGATTACCGGCGATAATCGTCTGACCGCGGCTGCGATTGCCGCAGAAGCTGGAGTTGATGACTTTCTGGCGGAAGCTACCCCCGAAGCCAAACTAGCCCTGATCCGCCAATATCAATCCGAAGGCCGTCTGGTTGCCATGACAGGTGATGGCACTAATGATGCCCCTGCTCTTGCTCAAGCCGATGTTGCCGTTGCTATGAATTCAGGCACTCAAGCAGCCAAAGAAGCCGGCAATATGGTGGATCTGGATTCCAACCCAACCAAACTGATTGAAGTTGTCCATATTGGTAAACAGATGTTGATGACACGCGGCTCTCTGACCACATTCAGTATCGCCAATGATATCGCAAAATATTTTGCCATTATCCCCGCGGCATTTGCCGTCACTTACCCACAATTAAATATCTTGAATATCATGCACCTGCACTCGCCTACTTCGGCGGTTTTATCGACCGTTATCTTTAATGCGCTCATTATTGTTTTCTTGATCCCACTAGCGCTAAAAGGCGTGAGCTACCGCCCAATGAATGCATCAGCGCTTTTACGCCGCAACCTGTGGATTTATGGTCTGGGTGGTCTGATAGCGCCTTTCATCGGCATCAAACTGATAGATCTGTTGCTGACTTTGCTGATACTTAAATAAAGGTGATGAAAATGATTTGGTTACGTTCTTCTGTTGTGTTGTTGATATTTCTGACACTGATTACCGGCGTAGCTTATCCATTGCTGGCAACAGGTCTGTCAGAACTGATGTTTCCTTATCAAGCCCAAGGTTCTATGGTTAAACAAGATGGTCAAACCGTTGGCTCTGAGCTGATTGGTCAACCCTTTACTAAAGCGATCTATTTTCAGGGTCGCCCTTCTGCTACCGTAGATTATCCCTATAACACCCTGTCCTCTGGCGGCAGTAATTTAGCGACTACCAACCCGATATTGGATGATGAAATCAAACGCAGAGTTGAACAACTGCGTCAATTTAATCGTCAACCTGATATACCTGTGCTGGTTGATCTGGTCACCGCATCCGCAAGCGGTCTTGATCCTCACATTTCACCCGCCGCCGCTGACTTTCAAGCACAGAGAGTCGCTGATGCACGCCATTTACCGATTAAAGTGATAAAACAATTAATCAGGGATAATATTGAGCCCCCCCCATCGGAATTCCTCGGTGAGCCCGTAATTAATGTGTTAAAACTTAATCTTGCCCTTGATAATTTACCAGAGAAAAAACAGTAAGGCTGAATATGGATCAACACGAACCACAGCGCCCTGACCCTGATGAATTACTGACACTGGTTAATGAGAAACAGCGCGGTAAATTAAAGATATTTTTCGGTGCCTGCGCTGGCGTCGGAAAAACCTATGCCATGTTGCAGGAAGCGCAAAGATTGCGTGCTCAAGGACTGGATGTGGTTATCGGCGTGGTAGAAACCCATGAGCGGCAAGGAACTGCCGCTTTACTTGATGGTCTGCCACAACTGCCACTGAAGCAGATCTACTACCGACGGCGCAAAATCAGCGTCTTTGATCTTGATGCTGCCATTGCCCGCCATCCGGCCATCATTTTAGTGGATGAGTTGGCATTCAGTAATCCTCACACCAACCGTCATCCCAAACGCTGGCAGGACGTTGAAGAGTTGCTTGAGGCTGGCATAGATGTACTGACTACCATCAATGTTCAGCATCTGGAAAGCCTCAATGATGTTGTGGGTGATATTACTGGTATCCAGGTCAGGGAAACCGTCCCTGATCATATCTTTGATCAGGCGAATGAAATTGTCTTAGTTGATTTGCCCCCAGATGATCTGCGCCAGCGGCTCCATGAAGGTAAGGTCTATATCCCTAGCCAGGCAGAACGCGCCATTGAACATTTTTTCCGCAAAGGTAATTTAATTGCATTACGAGAGCTCGCTTTGCGCCGGACGGCTGATCGCGTGGATGATCAAATGCGTGCTTTCCGCGACACACAAGGGCATGAACCGGTCTGGCATACCCGTGATAATCTTCTGCTGTGCATTGGTAATAGCTCAGGTAATGAAAAGCTCATCCGCACTGCCGCTCGCCTCGCAGCCCGATTAGGCTGTATCTGGCATGCCATCTATGTTGAAACCCCAAAACTGTACCAACTACCCGAAGGTAAACGGCGCACTATTTTAAAAGCACTCAGATTAGCGCATGAATTGGGGGCTGAAACCGCGACGCTGTCTGAGCCAAACAAAGAAAAAGCAGTATTACGTTATGCCAGAGAACATAACCTCGGCAAAATTCTGATAGGGCGTCGCTGTACCTCCAAACAGAAGCTGTTTGGCTGGCAATTGCGCCCAGGTTTTGCTGATCGATTAGGGAAACTAGGACCAGATTTGGATCTGGTGATTGTCGCATTAGAAGAGCGCAGCCGATGGGATAAAGAGCAGGACAACCGCACTGTCAGTGAAAAATGGCGAATACAGATTCAGGGCTGCCTGATCGCTATTGCGCTCTGTACACTTATTACCCTGTTCTCCCGAACATTCTTGCTGACCCTTGATAAAGCCAATCTTGTCACGCTTTATCTGCTTGGCGTCGTCATCATTGCGCTATTTTACGGACGCCAACCATCAATCTTTGCCGCTTTCATTAACGTCATCAGTTTCGATATCTTCTTTGTACAGCCTCATTGGTCTCTTGCTGTTACCGATATGCAGTACCTGCTGACCTTTACTGTCATGCTAATAGTCGGTGTCGTTGTCGGAAACCTCACCGCGGGAATGAGATATCAGGCGCGAATTGCCCGTTACCGCGAACAACGAACCCGCAATCTCTATGAAATGACCCGTGAACTGAGCCGGGCGCTGAATGAAGAAGATATTGCCCGCACCAGCTACCATTTTCTTACTAATGGTTTTCAGGCTAAAACCGGCCTCTTTTTACCCAACGAGGATGGCAACTTATATCAACTGACGACCAATAATGGCGGCCATATGCTGATTAATGATGCCATTGCAAAATGGAGTTTTGATAAAAATCTACCGGCTGGGGCGGGAACAGATACCTTACCTAGCGTACCTTACCAACTACAGCCTATCGCTACACCTTCTCAGACACTGGCTGTATTGGCGATTGAGCCATCCTATTTGCGCCAATTACTGATCCCTGAACAACAGCGATTGCTGCAAACATTTACCGGCCTGATCGCCAATGCACTGGAAAGATTGCAACTCTCACGCCGGGCAGAATCCGCTAAATTGGATACAGAGCGGGAACAGTTACGTAACTCGCTTCTGGCGGCCCTGTCTCACGATTTACGCACACCGCTGACAGTCCTATTTGGACAAGCGGAAATCCTGATGTTGGATTTATCTGCCGAAGGCTCTCCACATACCAAGCAGGTGAACCAGATTCGTCAACAAATTCTCAGCACTTCCCGTCTGGTTAATAACTTACTGGACATGGCGCGTATCCAATCGGGAGGCATTCAGCTCAATCTGGAATGGCAATCGCTAGAAGAGATCGTCGGCAGTACCTTACGTTCACTGGAATATGCACTCAACCGTCATCCCGTCGCGGTTTCCCTGCCATCCGATTTACTATTGCATTGTGATGCCAGTTTACTGGAGCGGGTATTTATCAACTTGTTGGAAAACGCAATCAAATATACCGATGAGCAAATACCACTAGGTATTAAAGCAACAACAGAAAAAAATCAAATTCATATTGAAGTTTGGGATGCAGGTAAAGGCATTCCGCCGGAACAAGAACAATTAATTTTCGATAAATTCTCCCGCGCTCGCAAAGAATCTGCTATTCCAGGAGTGGGCCTTGGATTAGCAATTTGCCGAGCAATTATTGAAATCCACCAAGGAAAGATTTGGGCAACCAATAACGAAAAAGGTGGAGCAAGTTTTCACTTTGTTCTACCGTTAGAGAAGCCCCCTGAAATTATTACTGAGGAGATGTGATTATTACCAACAATAACACCATTTTGATTATTGAAGATGAAAAAGAGATCCGACGCTTTGTTCGACTAGCTTTGGAAGGTGAAGGCTATCGCGTATTTGACAGTGATACGTTGAAATGGGGCCTAATTGAAGCGGGAACCCGCAAGCCTGACTTAATTATTCTTGATTTGGGCTTGCCGGATGGTGACGGTATTAACTTGATTCGTGATCTGCGCCAATGGAGCGCAATTCCCGTTATTGTTCTCTCTGCCCGCGATAAAGAAGCGGATAAAGTTGCGGCATTGGATGTCGGCGCAGATGATTATCTGAGTAAACCCTTTGGCATCAGTGAACTATTGGCAAGAGTCCGGGTTGCCTTACGCCGTTTTGCCAGAACCAATAAAGAAGAATCGATCGTTCATTTTTCTGATGTGGTTGTCGATCTGGTTAACCGCCGAATCACCAAAAACGATGAAGAACTGCATCTAACTCCGATTGAATTCCGGTTACTCGGTGAATTATTGGCGAATAGCGGCAAAGTACTCACCCAACGCCAATTACTCAACCAAGTTTGGGGCCCTAATTATGTTGAACACAACCATTATTTACGGATTTATATGGGGCATTTACGACAAAAATTAGAAACCGACCCAACCAGACCCAAACATTTATTGACTGAAACCGGCATTGGCTATCGGTTTATGCCTTAACTTGCTCCCGCCGCTAAGTCACAAGATTCTAGTTGCAGCAACTTGAGTTTGAAATATCGCAAACCTGCATTTATGTATTGCGTTTTTCGGTGCATATTAGCTGCTATTTACTGGTGCTCAAACTCACAATAACGACAACATTTGAACAAATATATAGATCGCGAGGTGGGAATATTTTAAATTAATAAAGGGGAAATAAATTCCCCCAAAGATAACGCTGTTTTCAGCGATTTCCAAATGGCTAAAACTCACCTATTCATATTTTTCATTTCCACCCAGCGCTATAGATAAGATAATGAACATTATCATCCTCAGTAGCGTTAGCTCTCTCACCTCTTTCATCTAAGACATCGTTATATCCATAAGGAAGTATCATGCTGGAACCACAACTGCTGCATAACAATTGAATGTCCTTTATCGCCTTCTCGGCGGAATATTTCGCTGGTAAGTAACACAAATATAAATATTGATTGGGTGAGATATAAATATCTTGAGGGATTTTAACCCAATCTCCCTCCGGACTTTTATCTCTTACAGTGATGAACTTTAATTCAGTGATACAATCCTTATTATCGATATTGGGATCATATTTTGCTTTATGCATAAAAAGACAAATATTACCCTTACTATTCAGATTTTCGTCTTTAGTGGATTTTAATCCAATATACCCTTCAGGAGGGGTGTTAGTATTATTGATTCCAATAATAATCTCATCAATATAATCCGCATGCACACGTCGTTTAGCAGACTCCGCCGGAGCCCAGACAGTTTCAAAATGCTTTTTAAGCTTGGCCTTTTGTGTTCTGTCTGAACACAGTTCCCAAATCCCCGTCAAGGGGTTGGAATCTGCAAAGTTAACTAATTCAGGGGCATTGGGCACACTGGCTTTCCAGTCTTCAAAGGCTTTTTTCGCTGCTGCTATTTCTTCTGCGGAAGGTTGATCTGCGCTTGTAGCGCCACCAAAAGGATCAAATCGAGATAAGTCACCGCCAATGGCGTGGGTTTTTATATTGGATGCTGAACGAAATTTCTTTATATCCTCCATAAATGAATTTCCTGTACGAGCAGAGAGACCGATAAATCCCGCAAATGAGGCTGCGGCAACCACATCAAAAGAGTTTGTTAGATTCGACGTATATTTGTTCGTAGATGATGAATATTGCGCACAGCCGCCCATGACCACACCACTCAGAAAGTGAGAACCCCAAGTATTAAATAGGTCATTCATATCCTCCTCAGTATCCGCCTTATCAAGGGCTGTTTTAACACTCTCTTTAAGAAACTCTTTTAGTGCTTCTGCTGAACTTTTAAGTATATAGAGATCATAAGTATACTGAATGCGGGAAAACGCATTTTCAAAATCCGTCAGACTATCCGTATCAAAATCGACTTTCAGTGAGGCACTAAAGAATAAATAGTTACCTTTAATGCGGCTTTTACTGGAAATATTGCTTTGATATGACTCAATAGATTCGCCTGATGCATTGGTATATTTTAAATCCCCGACACTATAACAATCGACATAATAGGGGACTTTTAGGGTTTTGCCGAGAATAGTGACCTTCTTGAAGTTATCTTCACTGGCATTGATTTTCCGCTCATCGAAAAGCGAATTCATACAACTTCCCACATTGCAATACTTACCAAAAACATCATAACTTGTGCCGATCATTTCAGCACCAGCTATAACAGTATCATCGAATAGGGACAATTTTCGAAAATAATTTCGGTCACGTATTTCGACATCTCTTTCGCTGTTTTCCTGTTCTAGTGATTTTCCTGTTTTATCGTTAGACATAATGGAACCTCATATTGATAGGGAATAAATTGACAATAGCTATCGCCACATTCTTGATGAGGGTTCAGAATTTCATACCTATAAAAAAGAATAGAGTAGAAGTGAGAAATATCAACAAAGTGATCATGAAAATAATGGCATATGTATCCTGAAATAGATGCCATGCAGCTCATCTAAAATATCAATTATTGTCGATGAGTTCATACTTTTCTATTTAAATTCATAGAGTAAAATTAGCATGGCATTTCTTTGTTCACTATTACCCTATTGAATATTCATAACTATACCCGTCATCTTTCAAGCTGCCTCTTTGTTGGCTGCACTCGCTCACCCCGGTCACATAGTTATCTATACCCGTCATCTTTCAAGCTGCTTCTTTGTTGGCTGCACTCGCTCACCCCGGTCACATAGTTATCTATGCTCCCAGGGATTCTCTCCCTTGCCGTCGCGATGCAACTTGAAATCTATTGGGTATATGCTCCCGGGGATTCTCTCCCTTGCCGTCGCGATCCATCTTGAAATCCATTGGGTATATTAACTTGTAAATGAAATCAATAGAAATAATTTTAAAAAACAACTAATACACGGGATATATGTTTCAGCGAACAGAGAACAAAAGATAGAGCCAGCTCAGCTATTGGCAAAGGGCGCCAAGATTTGAATCCTAACGCCCCAAGTTTGCCTAGCACATATTTTCAGATAAATAATGAGCCACAGACTCTTCACAACAAGAACCAATAATATCGGCATCAGGAAGCGCTTGTTTTACCCTATTATGCGCCGTTCCCATGATGACCCCTTTAGCTACGGTTGAAAGCATTTCCACATCATTCATACCGTCACCAAATGCAATCGTTTTATTCATTGGGATACCAAGAAAACCAGCGAGCTGAATTAAAGCTTGCCCCTTCGAAACACCACTCCCCATTACCTCCAGACACCAAGGGAATGAAAAAGCAATACTGACATTATCAGAAAAGAGATCAATTAAATGGCGTTCTAATTTAACCAATGCATCATGATTTCTACTCTTATGAATGAAAAAAACTTTTTCAACTGCATCACAAGGCATTTCATCAACACACTTGAATGTTGGATTAAAATTATCATTCTGGCTAAAATCGCTAAAATTATGATTCACTTCATTGGTTAACCATTGAGAACCACAATACATATTGATCACTAAATCATTATCCGCCTGAGTTTCTTCAATCACTCTTTTTACGACGTGACTTGGCAAATGTTGTCTGATATCCAAGTTCTTACAAGCACTGGTTAATCTGGCACCATTCGAAGTAATCAAATGCACAGGTATATCAAAATCACCAATAATGGAATTTACATCAGCATGGTGCCTGCCGGTGGCAAATACAATTTGCTTTCCCATACTTGATAAATCAGTAAGCACTTTACGGGTAAACTTACCAATTGTATCTCCTTGAAGGAGAAGCGTTCCATCAAGATCTGTGGCAATGAGGTTATGCATAGAGGGCGTTCCAGTATTTAGTTATACCCGTCATCTTTCAAGCTGCCTCTTTGTTGGCTGCACTCACTCACCCCGATCACATCGTTATCTATGCTCCCGGGGATTCGCTCCCTTGCCGTCGCGATGCAACTTGAAATCCATAGGGTATATTATCTAAGCTTTATTAAGCAATTCGAGCGATGCCTGCTTGGTAAATGTCATCCTTTCTTCCAGACTATGATTATCCTTTTCATAATAAATTGTTGCCTCTGAATCAATCTGAGGTCTTGGTGTTATTTTTTCCAATATTAGCATCGTGTCAAGGAATAATTGTCTGGCATAGCAAATAGCCCGTGTATAAGTATCAATGACCTCTTCAAATTCAGGATAAATAGAAAACGAGATCTGATTCACAATCGGCCCAGCATCAATACCTTCGTTGATTTCATGGATCGTCACGCCATGCGATTGATCTCCATTTTTCAAAGCCCAATTAACCGGTCTTACGCCTCGATATTTAGGTAAATAAGACAAATGGATATTTAATATTTTCTTACACGAATTAATGAATTTTAAAGGCAATATCCGCTTATGAAATACGACAAAACATAAATCGCAAGTGAAATCACCATTTTCATAGCCGGGTAGATTTTCAACCTTATTATCTTCAATAACAGCAATATTATTTTGATAACAGAAATCAATTAACGTCTGATCAGTGCTTACAGGTTCGAATTTATCTGCCACCACGTGTGATATTTTATACTCTTTATGATTTAAGAAATATTGACAAATGAAAATTGCCAATTCTCCTTTACCACAAATTACCACTGTTTTGGGATTATTCATTCGCAAACCTCTTTAACTTTCTTGATCGCTTTAATATCATTAATGTTTATTTGCCATTGCATAATTGTACGTAATGTATTTATTAAAATTTCATTATCGCTTGGTGTTCTGCAAGAAATACGTAAATAGAGATCAGAGCCTGCATTCCCTTTACCAGAACACTCTTTCACATACAGCCCATGAATATCTAAAAGTAACCGTGATATCGTCTTCGCATCAGAAATATGTAATTTACAGTAAACAAAATTAGAGTCTGTCTCAAATGCGGTAATACCCTCTATTGAGTTTAATTCTTGCTGTAATTTTAACGTATCACTAATCACTTTTTCACAGCTTAATTTATAACTCTCTCTATATTGAGGTAATCTCAATAAAAACTCTTCAGCAAAACCATTAATATTCCAAATTGGTAACACAGCTCTTATTTTACCAAGTAATTCCTGATTTGCAGTGGCAATATACCCAATACGAATACCACCAATCCCAAAGGTTTTGCTCATGCTTCTAATAACAGATAAATTCTTATAGTTATCTAAATGCGTTAACATTGTGTCATCACGCATTTTAGAGAAATCCAAGAAAGATTCATCAACAATTAAGTGGATATTTAATGCCAACAATTCGCCAGCCAAATATAACAGACTATCAATAGGTGTCAATTTACCTGTCGGATTATTAGGTGATTCAATAACAACCACGCCTGGCTGTTCTTCCTTTACTAATGTTAATACTTCATCAATATCTATCTCAAACTGCCGATGCTCTTTGGTATAACTATATATTGTCCTTGCTTTTCCAAAGCAATTAGCATATTCATTAAATGATGGCACAGTAACTAATACTTTACCGGTATAAACATCAGGAAGCCGTTTAATTATCTCCGCAGCACCATTTGAAATACATAATTGCGTTCTTTCTATCCCGATAAATTCAGATAAAGCATGCTCGACTAAACGATTCCCGCCAGGATAATTTAACAATATTTCATCAAAATTATTCTTTATTTCATCTTTCAATTTTTTAGGTGGAAAGTTGAAATTGTAAATTAAGCCAAAGTCAATAATAGGGTAACGCCAGTATCCACCATGCCTATTTTGAACAAGATCTAATTTATTATTACTTGAAATGAAGTCACAAATAGCAAGATCATAAGTATTATCTACCTCATACCATTGAGAATGATCAACAATACTTGCTTTAAATTCAGCCATATTATTCAGTAAAGACTGTTTAAATATATCCTCATAATATAGCCCAGTCGATCCACCATTAATGTAACTTTCTAACTCTTTAGTAACATATTCAGCAAAATTAGCGGTGCAAATATTATAAATATTTACTGTTTTATATTGACCATCTTCAACCTGATAATGACTATCCTTAGTAGAATTTAATGCAATAATATTATCTTTATCTATTTTTGCATAAGTCCCTTCCATATTGCCACTAAGAGGAGAAACAAGGACATTGAGATCTCCTGCTTTTAACATGACAATTTCCAAACATTTCTTAGTAAAGAAGATATCCCCTTCAAGGATCAGCGTATCTTGCTTAATCCAATTCCTGGCAAGGTATAAAGAATAGATATTATTGGTTGATTCCCACTTTTCACTATTAACAAATTCAATATCCAAATTATATGTCTTTTGTTTAATATGAGACATTAAAACATCACTTTTATAACCCACCACAATAATCACTTTTTTAATACCGACAGATTCGATATTCCTCAGCGCATTATCGATAAATGATATCTGATTTGTTTCTACCAAAGGTTTTGGTTTATTTGATGTTCTAGTTGATAATCTACTGCCTCTTCCGGCACAGAGAAGTATTACTGTTTTCATATGCATAGTCTTAATAAATTATTTTATACCCGTTATCTTTCAAGTTGCCTCTTTGTTGGCTGCGCTCGCTCACCCCGGTCACATAGTTCGCTATGCTCCCGGGGATTCACTCCCTTGCCGTCGCGACGCATCTTGAAATCCATAGGGTATAAATGGCTGTTAAAAGGTTATTTTTATTGTTAAATAGGAATTAACCTAAAATATAGTTCATTAATGATATAAAATTTATTTTGAATTAAATATCAATTAAATACGATGTCATATATAACATGCTGATATACCCAAACCCCGTCAATTCTTCCATGAAAACTCGCCTCTCCACCATTTTCACCCCCCGTCTTGACACCCGATCCCAGACCAAATGTGTGAAAATTATTAAGTACTTCACCTGACGTCGATATAGGACTTAATTTTTCATTAGTTAGCAAACCATATCTATCACTTTTAAATTCAAAAGGAATATTATTTTTATCAATAATTTCGACAAGTTTTGAGTGATATCCCGTACAGTGAATCAATAAATCATCACAATTAATGAGTTTAATAACTTCATCATCAGAAATTTCTGAAATATTCAAGATAGAAATATTTTTATATTTTCTTTCTTTAAGTTCTTGTGCAAAAGCAAAAGAATCATATCTTAAACCTGAATATCTATTAACTCGGTTACTTAAAGGGCAAATATCTTCCTGTGTAAAATCGTAGTCGTAAGATTCTGCGCTTGAAGGCGAATCAAAAAACAACTTGAAATCTTTATTCACAAAAACATTTATTTTTCCTGCAAATTCTAATTGCTCAATAAGTCTAATCAAACAAGAAACTGAACTGTGTGATGAACCCAATATTGATATACTTTTTACATCACCTTTATTTATAACCTCATCATAAAAACCTTTAATAAAATCACCAGAGGTAATATTATTGCTATTATGCAATAATCTGGATTCGTTTGGATTTCCACCTATATTAAACAGTACTTTTCGCGCGGATACAATATAATCTTCATTATTTTTATGATAAGTTATATCATAGTTACCCTCTTCATTCTGCTTAATTTTTTTCACTTCCGCTTCAGTCAAAATATTAAACCAATCACCATATTTGTTTTCCTGAATAAAGCGGGCAATTCTCTCCAAATATTGGCCGACAAATCTCAATTCAACGGGCTTATCTTTATTGGCACTAAAATGTTCCCATTCCGATGTTGATCTTATATATTGACTAAGCTCATCATCACAACCGTCAAATTTCTCTAAAAATACACTACCTAAAGAGTTCGCGGTAATTTTATATTTCTTTAATGAACCAGAACCCACCATCTCTGTTTTTTCTAAAATCAGGCAATTTTTTATAGCTTCATCTTTTAATAAATCCGGGATTAATGAAATATTTGCAGGACCTGCACCACACATTACCACATCATAAAACTGCTTATTCATTGACAAACCCTAACATTTTTAACGAAATTTGTGTTTCAATAACATTCCCGGCAAACTCATGACGAGTCTGTTTATAACCAAGAGGTTGCTTATCTAAACCCGCCTTAATAACATCACGATGATTAATTGTTTTATTCTCATTGCGGGAATAAACCAACAGCTCCTTCTCATAATCAAATGCCAGACAAGGAATACAACTTAATTTTAGTGTCTTGGCTAATTCCAGTCTATGATGACCATCAATAACCACATACGTTGCTTCATCAATCCAGATTGGTTGAGTCCAAAAACCTTCAAGTTTAACTTTCTCTATTAACTGCTCAACACGAACAGGACAATGTAATTCAGTTGGTCTAAGATTTGAGACTTCTTCTAATATTAATTTCATGTTTATCCCTTAGTTTAAACATCCGACAGAAAATTACCAACATCAATACACTTAATATCGCTAATAATTGAAATAACACTCCACCATTAAATAATTGGATAACAGTACCACCAACCAATGGAGATATAGAAAAACCGATACTATAGAGTGACGCTGCACCAAAATATGCGCCACGTAAATCATTTGGTGCCAAACGATCAATAAAAACATTCACACATGGAAACAAAATAGTTTGACTGATACTCATGGTAAAAGCAGCTACATACCACAATAAATAAACATCATAATACTTGAATGAAATAAAGAACATTAATTCAGATAAAATGAGTAACACCGACCCTATATTTATTTTCGTTTCTAACTCCATTTTTTGCGTTAACATGGAAAACGGTAACTGCATAACGACAATGGTTATCGCATGTAACATAATAAGCGAAGCAATAAACTCAGCATACCCATTAAACCCTAATGAAGTAATTAACTGTGGCAAAGTTGAATCAAAATGACCAAAAATAAACATCATGAGAATATTATTGATGACCAACATCAAAAACACACGGTCATTTAATAAAACCTTCATCGTTCCTTTAAAGTCATCATTATTTGTTAAGTTTATTTTTATTTTCTTACCAAATAAATAAACAGGGATCATAAAAATGACATAGGATATCGAAACAATCAGAAAAGAGATAGAATGAATATCCATGCTTAATTTTACGCCTAAATAAGGCCCGACTACCGCACCCGCATTAAGAAATAAATACCTTAAGTACATGGCATTCTCTCTTACCTGCTTCTCCTCGATAACATCGCCGATAACGGCTTTTATTGGATTATTCACAAGCGCCCAAGAAATATTCGCTAATAAAGTACCAATAATAAAACCAGACTGATGTTCAGATAACCATAATATTAAATATGCCAATGAAGATATAAGACATCCAATGATGATTATCTTAGCCCGGCCAACTTTATCAGAGAAGTAACCAGCATAAAAACTTAATATTGATGAAATCGCAATGGATAAAGAGAGAACTAATCCAATCATCGATGCAGTAAAATGAAACTTGGTATATAGTATGATGGATATAAAAGGCCATACCATCATTGATGTTGATCTTGTTACAAAAGTCCCAAGAAATAGACCCCATATACATGCCGGTATGGATGTATAACTATTAAGAGAAAAATTTTTCATTGTTATTTTCTTATATTATTTATATTGGTATCTTTTAAACCAAGAACTTAAAATATTTATGAGAGCACATAAGATCCCCTTGCCTCTACAAAAATCAAATGTAGAAGCAAGAACTAGGATAATCTGTACGATAAAGTAAATTCAATGATATATAATTTATTTTTAATATATTATCAAACCAGATATTAATTGCAAACTAAATATGACATTTTTATTACATATTAAACGTAGATCAAATGCTGGTGATGTTAGTAAGCAACATAATGACATAAGTACTTAGCACTTTAACAGGCAAAAAAACAGGTAAAAAGGGTCCTTAATCTCAGATAAAAACCTTTCAGTTCAATCTTTATCTATACCCTATGGATTTCAAGATGCATCGCGGCGGCAAGGGAGCGAATCCCCGGGAGCATAGATAACTATGTGACCGGGGTGAGTGAGTGCAGCCAACAAAGAAGCAACTTGAAAGATGACGGGTATATTCAAATAGTCATCAATTAACTGAAAAACTCAGCTTAATTTAATCCCAAAATAAACTGTAATATTATGTTCAAAGTGAAACATATAAATAAAACTGTATTTTAGTTTAATAGCTAAACTCCGGTGGGGATAATTATTATTTATAGATTTATATGAAGTATCCGAGATTAAAACTGGAAACTATCTCACGGGCCCAAAATATTCACTAACTAAAATGGGGATTAGTAATGAGTTTATTCTTTAATTTATTTAATGAAGGTAATATACCCTATAGATTTCAAGATGCATCGCGGCGGCAAGGGAGTGAATCCCCGGGAGCATAGCAAACTATGTGACCGGGGTGAACGAGTGCAGCCAACAAAGAGGCAACTTGAAAGATGACGGGTATATAGGATTTATTCGCAATGAGCACCTGGCTTATCTATGCCTTATTATCAGCGTTTACTGCCGCTTTAGTCGCTATCTTCGGGAAAATCGGGTTGCAAAATCTTGATGCCAATACAGCAACAGCAATACGCGCAGTCATTATGGCGTTGTTTCTTGTCGGTGTCGTTGTAGTACAAGGAAAATTACATCTGGTTAGTGAAATACTGGCAAACCGCAAGGCGTTACTTTTTATCGTTTTAAGCGGTGTGGCGGGGGCATTGTCATGGTTGTTTTACTTTCTGGCAATTAAAAACGGTAACGTTTCTCAGGTTACCCCAATTGATAAACTCAGTGTCGTATTTGCCGTCATTCTGGCCGTTATCTTATTTGGTGAAAAGATATCACTGATGACCGCAGGTGGTGTTGCACTGATTACTGCCGGTGCATTAATGGTTGCTCTCGGCTGAAAAATAAAAAATCCGCAAAAGTTGTTATCACTGTTGCGGATTCTTTTTAATCAGCCAAAAAGATCAACCGGCGGCAAAAACCTGGTTAACGATATCCAGTGCTTCCTGCTCAATTTTCTGCCGGTGTTCAGGGCCAAGGAGGCTTTCACAATAAATTTTGTAGGCTTCTTCTGTCCCCGATGGGCGAGCAGCAAACCAGCCGTTTTCTGTTATCACTTTTAGACCCCCTATTGACGCTCCGTTACCAGAAGCTTTTGTCAACCGGGCTGTGATTGGATCACCGGCAAGCTTATCCGCTTGCACCATTTCTGGTGATAACTTGGCTAATAATGCTTTCTGCTGATAAGTTGCCGGTGCCTGGATGCGGCTATAGCTTGGCGTACCGAAGCGAGCTGCCAACTTATTGTAATGCTGCTGCGGATTTTCCCCTGTCACTGCGGTCATCTCTGCCGCCAGCAAACACAAGATAATCCCATCTTTATCTGTAGACCACGGCGTACCATCAAAACGCAGGAAAGAAGCCCCCGCACTCTCCTCTCCACCAAAGCCTAATTCACCTTTATGTAATCCATCAACAAACCACTTAAAACCCACCGGTACTTCTACCAATTTACGGCCAAGATCGGCGACGACCCGATCAATCATGGCACTGGATACCAATGTTTTACCTATCGCAACACTTTCTGACCATTGCGGACGATGGCGGAATAGGTAATTTATCGCCGTTGCCAGATAGTGGTTCGGATTCATCAAACCAACGGGAGTGACAATACCGTGGCGGTCATAATCAGGATCGTTTGCAAAAGCCAGATCAAACTTATCACGCATGGCTAACAAACCCGCCATTGCCCAAGGGGATGAGCAATCCATACGAATGACGCCATCATGATCCAAGTGCATAAAACGGAATGTCTGATCAACTTGATCATTCACCAATGTCAGATCCAAATTGTAGCGCTCACCGATACGCTGCCAGAACGCAATGCCAGATCCCCCCAAAGGATCAATACCGATTTTCAGCCCGGCCCGCTGGATAGCGGCCATATCAACCACATCACCCAACGCGCTAACATATGGTTCAACTAAATCCTGCTGATGCAAATATTCGCTGTTCAATACCTGAACAAATGGCAAACGTTTAACGCCTTTCAGACCTTCTGTAAGCAACTCATTAGCACGACGTTCTATAATTGCTGTCAAATCCGTATCTGCGGGACCACCATCAGGTGGATTATATTTAATCCCCCCGTCTTCTGGTGGATTATGGGAAGGGGTAATAACAATCCCATCAGCCAACGCTTTCCCCAAGCGGTTATAACAGAGGATGGCATGAGAAATCGCAGGTGTTGGCGTAAATCCATTATTTTCCTGCACAATCACATTCACGCTGTTAGCCGTCAAGACTTCCAGTACGGAAATAAATGCCGCTTCTGATAAAGCATGGGTATCTTTACCCACATAACAAGGGCCATTGATTCCCCGTTGCTTGCGAACTTCCGCAACAGCCTGAGTAATTGCCAGAATATGCGCTTCATTAAAACTGTGACGCTGAGAACTGCCACGATGACCGGATGTACCAAATTTAACTTTATGCTCTGAGTTTTCCGGCTGAGGATGCAAGGTGTAATACTGTGATGTAAGCTGCGCTACATTTATCAGATCACTTTGGCGGGCAATCTGCCCCGCACGCGGATGATTTACCACTTTAAATCTCCCCTGGACAAGAGCTGCACTAAACTTTATCCGTCAGCACAGCCTCAATCAGTTAAATTGTGCCACACACCTTGTCGATAAAATTGGCTGAGAATTTCATATCCTGCATAATTTGCTCAACCATACTACGCTTACGGTCAGTGTTAGTGTTAGTAATGACCCAAAAAGGCGTGCCCGGAATGTGACGAGGTTTGGTTTGTTTGCCACTGGCGAGCAATGTCTGTACATCACCGGCAAAATAAACACGGGTACGACCGTGCATGGCATCAGTCGTCTGGGAAAAACTTTCACTGTTCAAGCTGTATAATGTAGACAGGATCAACATAAAACGCTCAACAGATTTTTTCTTGTCAGAATAGTCATCTGAAAGTAATAATTCGCGTATCACACGGACAGAATCACGCTGGCGGGCGACTGGCGCTTTCTCCACAGCACTGATAGGCTGCACATTTTGTACTGGCTGCTCGGCGTTAAATTTCAACATTCGCCGTAAAATATCAGATGCACTTTCACCAATATGTTGTGTGTGGCTGGCAATATAGCGGTAAAGGTCTTCATCAACTTCTATCGTTTTCATTTCTATCCAGTACTGTTCTAAATAAAAAATTTTGACAGATTATAAAGTATAAAAAGAGAAAACAAAACAATTAAAATTTCAATAAGTTAAAAGTATTTAAACATGAAAAACAGCATAATAAAATATCCGCTTTTCATCTAAAATAAATCAATCAGTTACATAAATATTGTGAATATAAATCTCATTGTCATGTTAAATACTTCCCACAATTAGCACTTAAAAATGAAATAGATTTTCATAGCTTTCAATATTAATATAAATTTTCAATGGCGATATTTTAAAAAATTCCAGTCAGATATATACAATCATTAATGTCAAGATGTATATACCCGTTATCCTTCAAGTTGCCTCTTTGTTGTCTGCACTCGCTCACCCCGGTCACATAGTTACCTATGCTCCCGGGGATTCACTCCCTTGCCGTCGCGATGCATCTTGAAATCCATAGGGTATATATCTGCCTTATAATTTAATCAATAAGTGAAAGTTGTTGCCGTAAATAGGTACCTGAACCTAATAATCCTGGTTGTGGATGAGTAATCAAATAAACAGGAATCTGCTGTACTAACGGTTTAAAGCGCCCTTTATCTTCAAATCCCTGAAGAAAGTTCGATTGCTTAAAGAAATCAAGAAACCGCGGCACTATACCGCCAGCGATATACACACCACCAAAAGTCCCCATATTTAACGCTAAATTGCCGCCAAATCGTCCCATAATTTCACAAAATAGTGTCAGAGCACGATGGCAATATTGGCAACTTTCATCCAATGCCCGTTGCGTCACGGTTTCTGGTTCTAAATCTTCCGGCTGACGATGATCCAAAATGGCAATGGCCTGATAAAGGTTTACCAACCCACTACCGGACAAGATTCTTTCTACCGAAACATGTCCAAGTTTACGACGTAAAACAGCCAATATTGCATCTTGTTCTTCACTATTCGCGGCAAAATCTACATGACCACCTTCACCAGGTAAACTGACCCATTGCTTGCCTGCTTTGATCAAATGAGCTACACCAAGGCCAGTCCCCGCACCGTAAACCGCTATCGGTTTGTCTTTAACCGCTTCTCCTCCTCCTAATTGAACCTTGTATTCTTCTGTTAACATTGGAATCGCCATAGATACAGCCGTGAAGTCATTAATCACATCTAATTTTTCTAGCCCAAGTGTCTGTTTCAGCTCACGAATAGAAAATGCCCATTGGTGATTGGTCATTTCTACCCAATCACCATTTATCGGGCAAGCAATAGCAATACATGCATAAGTCACCACTGTTTTTTGCGCAGCCAAATAGTGACTGATAATAGATTCTAATCCGGTGTGTTGTTTTGCACTATACGTTTCGATCCACTCAATAGCCCCATTTTCCAAATTGCAAAGTGCTAATCTGGCATTAGTGCCGCCAATATCAGCAACAAGTCCGTAGAGATTCATTTTTATATCCTAATAATCAGCTAGTACAACAATTAGGTGAAGCTTATCCTATCTGGCATTATTGGTATAGATCGTTTAACCAACCTCACCAGTTGGTTTTTTACATTTATATACTATGCAGCTAAGACTATATGGTTAAGCAGCTTTATGACGTTTATTGGATTTTCTTTTTTCACTTTTCATTGCCTTGCTGTGAGCTTCGGCGAGTACCCGTTTTTTCTCACTATTGGCAAAACGATTTAAAACTTGCCTGATTAATGGCTGATAACCTAGGCCATTAAGGTCTGCTATCATTTTCAAGTCTTCAATCAGAGACCGATTTAATCTGATTGAAATGGGCTGTAACTCCAGCGCTTCGTTAATCAGATCTTCTGTTACATCATCAGATACTTTAACGTGAGCTTCACTACAACCAAGCTCACCGTTCTCCCATGCTTCATCAGTGGAAGCTATCAGGTTATTTGCTCGCTTATCAGTTTGTTTGCTCATTTCTCTGTTCCCAAACCGTATTTTCGGTAAATTCTCAATTCATCTTCATTAGGTGTATAAGCTGTCTTTAACAGGCGGTTTTTGCCTGCTAATTTCAATTTGATGTTTGATGATATCAAGAGCTTCATGTGCTTCGGAGTTTTTAACTCATGGTTAATCTGTATATACAAAATACTCCGCCAGACAGATCTAAGCAACTCAAAATGACTCACAAAATAGCAATGGACTTTGTATCACTAATAGATAAGATATATTATTTTAGCGTGAAATTTGTATATACATATAATGATGAAGCTCATGCTAAGAATATTGATACTATTCTGCAATTTCACAGCACAAATACAGTACACGAAAATCTAGCCGTGGTAATAAAATTACTAAAAGATGAGGTGTAACATGAATTTTTTTGACGAATTGAAAGCATCCCTAGAAGAAGCAGTTGAAATTAAACAAGGTAATAAAGCCGCAGCGCGTGTGACCCGATATGAAGTTGCCGACGTTAAAGCTATCCGTGCTCAACTTAACATTTCACAGGCAGAGATAGCGGAGGCTTTAAGCACCAGCCTTGATACAATTAAAAGCTGGGAGCAGAAGCGTCGAAATCCGACAGGACTAGCGGCAAAAGTGTTAGCTATCATCCAAGAAAACCCTAATTTCTATAAGGCTCTGGCGACCCATTGATTAAAAGCCAACTACTCTACCGACTGAGCTGACGACTTACTCTAGGGAAATTGGTTTTGAATGAAGCTTTAAGATGGTGGGTCGTGCAGGATTCGAACCTGCGACCAATTGATTAAAAGTCAACTGCTCTACCGACTGAGCTAACGACCCATCTATAGGAGAACTACTCTGAATATCTTTTGGAGTGGTGGGTCGTGCAGGATTCGAACCTGCGACCAATTGATTAAAAGTCAACTGCTCTACCGACTGAGCTAACGACCCGCACCAAAGATATGTGATACCGCCTGAAACAATCTTAATGAAGTGGTGGGCGATACCAGATTCGAACTGATGACCCCCTCCTTGTAAGGGAGATGCTCTACCAACTGAGCTAATCGCCCACTTCATGATGACTATTACTGCTTCTATACCACTGAATCTATGATTGGTGGGCGATACCAGATTCGAACTGATGACCCCCTCCTTGTAAGGGAGATGCTCTACCAACTGAGCTAATCGCCCAATCATAAAATCATTCTTATCACAACGAGATGGTGGGCGATACCAGATTCGAACTGATGACCCCCTCCTTGTAAGGGAGATGCTCTACCAACTGAGCTAATCGCCCCGTCGTGATGGAGTCGCATTATAGGGATAGTTCAGAGTGAGTCAACGCTTTTTCTAGAGAAAAATATCGTTCGTCTCAAAATTAAACAAGGGTGAGATAATTATCGTCACTATAGGGTGCAGTTTAGACAAATACACTGACTTTCCTCAATAACTTCCCGTTAACAGCATTGAGGAATTAAGGTGCAGTGATAAAATGACCCCCACTTTTATTACTTTAAATCACCAATAACGTTCATTGAAAAGTGAAACGTAATTAAGGCAATCCCCGATGAGTAAAATTAAAACCCGTTTCGCACCAAGCCCAACTGGCTATCTCCATGTTGGTGGTGCTCGTACCGCACTTTATTCCTGGCTGTATAGCCGCCATAACAAAGGCGAATTTGTATTGCGTATCGAAGATACTGACCTTGAACGCTCAACTCAGGAAGCTATCAATGCCATTATGGACGGTATGAACTGGTTAAATCTGAATTGGGATGAAGGCCCTTATTATCAGACGAAACGTTTTGATCGTTATCATCAGGCAATTGATCAAATGCTAGAACAAGGGAGTGCCTATCGCTGCTATTGTTCTAAAGTGCGTCTGGAAGAATTGCGGGAAACTCAAATGGCAAATGGCGAGAAACCGCGTTATGACGGCCGTTGCCGTGACAATCTGTGTCAACATAACCCAGATCAACCCCATGTCGTCCGTTTCCGCAATCCACAGGAAGGTTCTGTTGTTTTTAATGATCGTATCCGAGGCCCCATCGAGTTCAGTAATCAGGAACTTGATGATCTGATTATCCGTCGTACCGATGGCTCACCAACGTATAATTTCTGTGTTGTTATAGATGACTGGGATATGGAGATCACCCATGTCATCCGCGGTGAAGACCATATCAATAATACACCTCGCCAAATCAATATCCTGAAAGCACTAGGCGCTCCCGTGCCAGAATATGCACACGTTTCGATGATTCTAGGTGATGACGGTAAAAAATTATCCAAACGTCACGGTGCAGTGAGCGTTATGCAATACCGTGATGATGGCTACCTGCCAGATGCACTGCTGAATTATCTGGTTCGTTTGGGTTGGTCGCACGGCGATCAAGAAATTTTCAGCATTGAAGAAATGACTGAGCTGTTCAGCCTGGATGCCATCAATAAATCCGCCAGTGCATTCAATACCGAAAAATTGCAATGGTTGAACCATCACTATATTAATACCCTGCCGCCAGAGAAAGTTGCCGTTCATCTAGCATGGCATATTGAGCAACAAGGTATTGATACCCGTCATGGTCCACAGTTGGTTGATCTAATTAAATTACTGGGCGAACGTTGTAAAACTCTAAAAGAGATGGCGGAATCCTGCCGCTACTTTTATGAAGATTTTGCTGAATTTGATGCCGATGCGGCGAAGAAACATTTGCGCCCAGTTGCCCGTCAGCCTCTTGAAGTTGTCCATGCAAAGCTGGCTTCAATTACTGATTGGACACCAGAAAATGTGCATCATGCCATTCAATCCACCGCTGATGAGCTAGAAGTCGGTATGGGTAAAGTCGGTATGCCATTGCGTGTTGCAGCTACCGGTGCAGGTCAATCCCCAGGTGTGGATGTCACTATTCACGCTATCGGGCAAACCCGTACTCTCTCCCGTATCAATCAAGCGCTGGAATTCATTGCTCAACGTGAAACTCAATCCTAATTAATGCACCCAAGGCATCACTTATCACATGTGATGCCTTTTTATTTCAACCCATTGCTCAGTCTCTATTTTGCTAATTGATTATAAAATTGATGGCTTTTTCAACGCTTGTTGTGAGAATGATAAGTTAGCCGTTGACAGTATTTGCAGGGTTTCATATTATGCGCCCCGTTCCATAATTTTGATTGGGGCTATAGCTCAGCTGGGAGAGCGCTTGCATGGCATGCAAGAGGTCAGCGGTTCGATCCCGCTTAGCTCCACCAAATCCTTTATATTGAAATAAGGTATTTGGTACTAAATTAGGAAATACCACACTCGTGGGGCTATAGCTCAGCTGGGAGAGCGCTTGCATGGCATGCAAGAGGTCAGCGGTTCGATCCCGCTTAGCTCCACCAAAATTATCAGGCCCTGAAAGCTATGCCTTCAGGGCCTTTTGGTTATTACCCTATCTAACCACCATCATCGATTAAAAAACAAACGCCAACCTTAGCTAGCCTTTTTTCAATGGCTTCACCAACGAATCTAGTCCCTCTAGTTTTATTGCTAAAGTCATCTCCATCAGCGCACCCAATTTACCTTGTGGAAATTCACCCTTACGAGCGAACCACAATAAATACTCTTCCGGTAAATCAATGAGCATACGCCCTTTGTATTTACCGAACGGCATTACAGTATTAGCAATTTCTATCAGGTTCTCTTTTTCCATAATTTGCACGTCTATAAGGAGAAATAGGTGAAAAGGAAATGGCATCATCCATGATGCAACATTCCATGATAAAACGTTATCTTTTACAGTACCAAACCTGCAATAGCCGCAGACAAGAAACTGACAAGCGTTGAACCAAACAGTAGTTTCAAACCAAAGCGGGAAACGACATTACCCTGTTTCTCATTCAAGCCTTTAATCGCACCTGCCACAATCCCAATGGACGAGAAGTTAGCAAAAGAAACCAAGAATACCGACAAAATACCCTGTGAACGAGGAGAAAGTTCTGTCGCAATTGATTGTAAGCTGTGCATTGCTACAAATTCGTTAGCAACTAATTTGGTTGCCATGACGCTACCAACCTTCAATGCTTCATCTGTAGGAATCCCAATCACCCAAGCAAATGGATAAAACACATAACCGAGCATTTCCTGGAAGCTCTTCTCAAACACCATGCTGAACAACGCATTAACAGCCGCAATCAGGGCAATGAAACCAATCAACATAGCAGCAACAATGAGCGCCACCTTGAAACCCGCCAAAATATATTCACCTAGCATTTCGAAAAAACTTTGGCCTTCGTGAAGATTGCTCATCTGAATATCTTCTTCACTGTCAACAGCATACGGATTAATCAATGATAGGATGATAAAGGTACTGAACATATTAAGCACCAATGCTGCTACAACATATTTAGGCGCTAAAATTGTCATGTAAGCACCAACGATTGACATAGAAACCGTTGACATTGCAGTCGCCGCCATCGTGTACATACGGCGCTCTGACATTTTTCCCAGTACGTCTTTATAAGCAATAAAGTTTTCAGACTGCCCAAGTATCAGAGAACTCACTGCGTTAAATGATTCCAGTTTACCCATACCGTTGACTTTAGACAGCAGAGTACCAATAACACGGATGATGATTGGCAATAGTTTGATATGCTGCAAAATACCAATCAGCGCAGAAATAAAGATAATCGGGCACAATACATTCAGAAAGAAGAATGCCAGTTTTGCATCCATCATGCCGCCAAAAATGAATTCAGTCCCTTCACCCGCATATTTCAATAAATGCTCAAACAAACCAGCAAATCCCATGACAAATTCTTGACCAATACCAGAATTCAGGAAAAACCAAGCCAAGATAAGTTCAATAACAAGCAATTGAATAACATAGCGAGGGCGAATACTTTTACGGTCACTACTCGCCAAAATAGCAAGGCCGCCAATGACAATCAAAGCTAAAAAGAAATGCAGGATCTGAGACATATCAACTCCAAACACGACAGAAAGCGAGTTTTTATCAACGCATTCTATGTAATAAAAGGCGATCAAATAAGGATAGATATCACATTAGACTGAAATAATTCTTACTGTAAACCTTTACTTAATGTATCTGATCACATTTTTAGCTGAATCGTATAACATAAGCTTTAAAGAAACCTTATCGCACATAACTGATTATTGAGAAAAGCTCTCAATAATCAGTATGTAAACAAAAAGTTATTCACCCAACAAACGGATCATTTCTTCTTCATCAATAACCGGAATATTTAACTCATTAGCTTTAGCTAATTTTGAACCGGCGGCTTCACCCGCAATCACCAAATCTGTTTTCTTAGAAACGCTGCCCGTCACCTTTGCCCCAAGTGCAACAAGTTTAGCTTTGGCTTCATCCCTAGATAGCTGATGCAATGAACCTGTCAGTACAACTGTTTTACCCGAAAATGGACTATCAATCTTCTCAGCTTTCGTTACGACGACCGGTTCCCAGTTGATACCGATATTATCAATCAGATCGTCAATAACTGTTTGGTTATGAGGTTCAATGAAAAAGTTAACAACATGTTTCGCCACCACTTCGCCAACATCCTGAACCTCTTTCAATGCTTCCTCATCAGCGGAACGTAAGTTATCCAGTTCGCCAAAGTGAGCAGCCAAATTAGCAGCGGTCGCTTCCCCAACTTCACGGATACCCAATGCATAAAGGAAACGGGCAAAGGTGGTTTTTTTGGCTTTTTCTAACGCATCTACTACATTCTGGGCAGATTTCGGCCCCATGCGATCAAGCCCAGTCAACTTGCCCGCCGTCAGCCTGAAAAGATCTGCTGGGGTTTTGACATACTCTTTATCCACTAGCTGATCGATAATCTTTTCGCCCATGCCGTCAACATCCATCGCCCGACGGGAAACAAAATGCCTAAGCGATTCTTTTCGCTGAGCACCACATACCAATCCCCCCGTACAACGCGCGACAGCTTCCCCTTCAATCCTTTCAATATCTGCCCCACATACCGGGCAATGTTCAGGGAAAACAACGTCATTACTGTCCTGTGGCCTTCTCTCTTCCAAAATACCGACAACTTGTGGAATCACATCACCAGCACGGCGGATAATAACCGTATCGCCAATCCGCAAACCTAAACGTTCAATCTCATCCGCATTGTGCAATGTTGCATTACTGACAATTACACCAGAGACCTGCACTGGCTCCAGACGTGCTACCGGTGTGATTGCGCCAGTACGACCAACCTGAAACTCAACATCACGAACAATCGTCATTTGCTCCTGTGCAGGAAATTTGAATGCCGTAGCCCAACGGGGCGCACGAGCAACAAAGCCTAATGTTTCCTGCAATTCCAGCGAATTGACTTTGACAACAACACCATCGATATCAAACCCCAATGCGGAACGCTGGTTTACAATATTATGATAAAAATCAATAACCTGTTGACTATCGGTACAAACTTTAACTTTATCGCTGACCGGCAATCCCCATTTCTTAAACTGTATCAATCGCTCGTAGTGACTGGTTGGTAACTCGCCCCCCTCCAATATACCAACACCATAACAGAAGAAAGCCAATGGGCGTTTAGCCGTAATACGAGGATCGAGCTGACGTAGAGAGCCCGCCGCCGCATTACGTGGATTAGCAAATACTTTTGCACCCGTGCGGCGTGCTTCCTCATTCAGTTTCTCAAACCCTTTTTGCGGCATGAAAACTTCACCGCGAATTTCAATACGAGCTGGAATATTTTCGCCGAATAGACGCAGTGGAATTGCGCCGATAGTCCGTATATTTGATGTAATATTTTCCCCTGTTGTACCATCACCACGAGTTGCAGCCCGTACCAATTCACCATTTTCATACAACAGGCTAACCGCCAAGCCATCCAGTTTCAGCTCACAGCACACAACTAAATCCTGGGTCTCTTTCAGGCGGTCACGCACCCGCTTATCAAACGCCAGATAACTCTCTTCATCAAATACGTTATCTAGTGACAACATAGGAATTTCATGGCGGACTTGTTCAAAAGCCGTCAGAGGAGCAGCGCCAATCCGCTGCGTTGGTGAATCCGATGTAATCAACTCAGGGCATTGTTCTTCAAGATCCTTCAATTCCTGCATTAACCGATCATATTCTGCATCAGGGATCTCTGGTGCATCCATGACGTGATACAGATATTCATGATGACGCAGGGTTGTTCTGAGCTTTTCTATTTGTTGAGCAGTTGATTTCATGATTTATAACCAGCGATAAAAAGCCCCCGACTGGCGGAGGCTTGAACATTCGATAAATTGATTATACCTGAACACCAAGTGTGCTGCGAATACGTGCCTTATACAATTCGATTTTTTGCGGTGTCAGCATTTTTCGCTCATCATCAAGCACCACACCCCCAACATCAGAAGCAATACGCTGGGCCGCCTGCAACATCAGTTTAAAATTCTGACTAGATTCTCCGTAAGAAGGGACCACCATAAACATGGAAACCCCTGGAGTCGTAAAATCAACCATTGTTTCAGGATTAAATGAACCCGGTTTCACCATATTTGCCAGACTAAACAGGACCGGGCCACTACCTGATGGGTTCACGTGACGATGAAAAATCTGCATTTCCCCAAACTGGAAGCCAGATTGTAGAATACTTTGCAGCAAGGATTCACCATTCAATTCCTGACCGTGGTGTGCTGCTACGTGAAGAACCAAAACAATTTCTTTCACTTTAGTCTGAGCTTCTTTTTCGCCAGCCGCTTCCTGAGATTTTCCTTCAATCACAGATCCGTTTCTTTCAGACTCATTCTGCCCTTCAAATTCAAACAGACCAAGTTGGGGCTCCTGCTCTTCTAAGACGGCTTTTCTCGCTGTCGTTTCAGGCTGACGGCCCGCCAGCAATGGATCATCGCTTTCTTCAGGCGTTGCAGCATCAATTTCAGTCAACTTTTGCTGACGGCGTTTGATAGCTGACTCAGCGTTATACTCCTGATGAGATTTCACCTGCTTATGGGCATAAGGCTTTTGCTGATTGTCGAACGCTTCATCATCACTGTCATCGACGAAACTATTCTGACGATCATGTTTATGACGTTTAACTGGGCGATTACGAAAAAGCGAAGAACGCTCTTTACGGCTGGTCCACAACCCATGTAACAGCAAAGCTATTATTGCTATCGCACCAACAATGATTAATATCAGACGCAAATCCTGCATCATTGCTATCTCTGTTGTTTAATTAAGTATGCCACCACGGCGGAATATTTTCTGTATTAACTGTATTTGTCAAATAACACAAGTGCAAGCTTATACACACTTTTCTTATCAGAAAAATGCCTAATAAGCCTCTTTTGCATTTTTTTTATACAGAACAATACTAGTCAGTCGAAAATCCTGCCTATATGATAGCGTTTCAATCACACAGGAGAGAATAGGAAGTATGCTGAATTTGACAAAATCGCCAAAAAATTTGAGCGGCTTTCAGTATTTGGTGCAAGGTTGCAAATTAATGACTCGCCCAGGCATTAAAAGATTTGTCTTATTGCCTTTGTTGGCAAATGTTTTGTTTCTCGGTGGTTCATTTTGGTGGCTCTACCAAAAACTGGAGAATTGGCTCCCTTGGATAGTGAGCAAAGTACCAGATTGGATGCAATGGCTCAGTTATATTTTATGGCCGCTGGCCGTGATCTCTGTTTTGCTGATTTTTACTTACTTCTTTAGCACAATAGCGAATTTTATCGCAGCACCATTCAATGGTCTGCTGGCAGAGAAATTGGAAGCGGATTTAACAGGAACCCCCGCGCCGGATACCGGCGTTATCGCACTCTTCAAAGATGTTCCACGTATCCTGAAACGGGAATTAGTCAAGCTGCGCTACTATATTCCACGCGCTCTGGTCTTATTGATACTCTATTTTATTCCTGTCATCGGCCAGACTGCCGCACCTGTGCTCTGGTTTATTTTCAGTGCATGGATGTTATCGATTCAGTATTGTGATTACCCCTTTGATAACCATAAAGTCAGTTTTCCAACAATGCGTAGTGCCCTTCGCCAAAACAAAATAATTAATCTGCAATTTGGCGCAACAGTGAATATTTTAACCATGATACCCATTGTCAATTTGGTCATTATGCCTATTGCTGTATGCGCAGCGACGGCAATGTGGGTCGATCGCTATCGAGATCAACACGCTCCTGGTATTATGCCGTGATATTCATTTAAGGTATCCTTTTAGACAATAAAAATATATTTAAGTTATATTTCCATTAACCGGTTGTTGGCGTATTGTTGATCGGATATCACTAAAGGGAGTTGAAAGACGAGTATGAATAAAATTTACGAAGATAATTCTTTGACTATTGGTCGTACCCCGTTAATTCGCCTAAAACACTTTGGCAATGGGCGTATTCTGGCAAAAGTAGAATCCCGTAACCCAAGTTTTAGTGTAAAATGTCGCATTGGTTCCAACATGATTTGGGATGCTGAAAAACACGGTATCCTACAACCCGGGAAAGAGTTGGTAGAACCTACCAGCGGTAATACCGGGATAGCCCTTGCTTATGTTGCCGCCGCTCGGGGCTACAAATTAACGCTGACTATGCCAGAAACCATGAGTATTGAGCGCCGCAAGCTATTGAAAGCATTGGGAGCACAACTGGTACTGACGGAAGGCGCTAAAGGCATGAAAGGTGCCATTGAGAAAGCCAATGAAATTAAAGCTAGCGATCCCGATCGTTATATTATCCTGCAACAGTTCAGCAATCCGGCAAACCCGGAAATCCATGAAAAAACCACAGGCCCGGAAATCTGGGAAGACACAGACGGTGAAGTGGATGTATTTGTTACCGGTGTAGGGACTGGCGGTACATTAACAGGTGTCACCCGTTACCTGAAAAACACCAAAGGTAAAAATATCACCGCGGTTGCCGTAGAGCCTGAAGAATCACCCGTCATCAGCCAGACTCTGGCCGGTGAAGAAGTGAAACCGGGTCCCCATAAGATTCAAGGTATTGGTGCAGGTTTCATTCCAGATAACCTTGATTTGACACTGGTTGATCGCGTTTTCAAAATCAGCGGTGAGGAAGCTATCAAAACCGCGCGTGAAATCATGGTGAAAGAGGGCATTTTGGTCGGTATCTCCTCTGGTGCCGCCGTTGCAGCAGCAGTGAAACTTTCTCAGGAACCAGAATATAAAGACAAAAATATCGTCGTCATTCTGGCTTCATCAGGCGAACGTTATCTAAGCAGTGTACTGTTTGCTGACTTGTCTGATGAATAAAAGTTTTTAAGTAAGTTACTTAGATTTATTGATAAAAAAGCACCTAAATGGTGCTTTTTCTGTGTGGTAGATCAAATTTTTACACTTTGCCAGATGATTTCTTACAATGGGTCTAGTATTTAACCAATAATAATTATTTCGATGCTCGAAATTAATTAGTAGAAGTAGTAGTTTCAGTTAAGTAGTTCCGTGATCTATCTTTACTTCAAACTATCAATCAGAAGCATCGGAAAGAACAATTTTTCTGATAATGAATAAAAATTTTTATTACATTATCAACCTGAGAGTCTATCTCAGTAGACGTCGTTAGTGCTGTTCATTCTTACCAGTAAAAGTGAATACAGACAGCACACATGACTCGGAACTTACGGGTCGTACTAAAGAGCGTTCAAGAGCTATTTATCGCTTTTGCCAGAACATGACTCAGTTCGCTCTTTAGGTAAATAAAATCGTCTTAAATGGGATAGGCAGTGAATAAACACTCAAGTTAAAATTTGTCCATTACAAATTCTTAACTTACATAGCAAAAATCTAAGTTATTGAGGAAACGTTATGTTCCAGCAAGAAGTCACTATTACTGCGCCAAATGGCCTACACACCCGTCCCGCTGCACAGTTTGTTAAAGAAGCCAAAAGTTTCTCCTCCGACATTACTCTGACTTCCAGTGGTAAAACTGCCAGTGCCAAAAGCCTATTTAAGCTACAAACTTTGGGACTCACTCAAGGCACTGTAGTGACCATTTCTGCTGAAGGTGAAGATGAGCAAAAAGCAATCGAGCATCTGGTTAAATTAATGGCAGAACTGGAATAACTTTCCATTAACCGTAAAGCCAGTCAAGATTCAGAGATTGTGAATATACCCTATGGATTTCAAGATGCATCGCGACGGCCAGGGAGTGAATCCCCGGGAGCATAGGAAACTATGTGACCGGGGTGAGCGAGTGCAACCAACAAAGAGGCAACTTGAAAGATAACGGGTATAAACAGGTATTCACTTAGCCGTTCCTCATCCCCGGATAAACTTTTATCTGGGGATATCAGTTTAAATGCATGTCCTAAAACAGCAAACCATCTGCGGGCTGGCTCTTTAAAGAATAATTATTAGTAGTTAGGTAACATCATGATTTCAGGCATATTAGTATCACCAGGCATTGCTTTCGGTAAAGCACTATTACTGAAAGAAGACTCAATCATTATCAATCAGAAAAAAATTAGCCAAGAGCAAGTCGAACAAGAAATTTCCCATTTCATGCAAGGTCGTGAAAAAGCCTCATCTCAGCTAGAAATCATCAAGAATATAGCAGCAAAAAACCTCGGAGAAGAAAAAGCTGAAATCTTCGAAGGGCATATTATGCTATTGGAAGATGAAGAACTTGAGCAAGAAATTATTGCGTTAATCAAAAACGATTTCAAAACCTCAGATGCCGCGGTTTATTCTGTTATTGAAACCCAGGCCCAAGCCCTTGAAGAATTAGATGATGAATACCTGAAAGAACGTGCCACAGACGTGCGTGATATCGGTAAACGCTTGCTGAAAAACATTCTGGGGATGCCCATTGTTGATCTTGGCTCAATTTCAGAAGAAGTCATTCTGGTTGCCAACGACCTGACTCCATCTGAAACCGCACAACTCAATCTGGAAAAAGTACTCGGTTTTATTACCGATTTAGGTGGCCGAACTTCTCACACGTCAATCATGGCCCGCTCTCTTGAACTGCCCGCGATAGTGGGTACCACCCAGGCGACGGCGACAATCCAGAATGGTGACTACCTAATCCTGGATGCAGTAAATAACCATATTTACATCAACCCGTCTGATGCAGAAATTGAACAACTTAAAAAGACCAAAAACGAATATTTGTCAGAAAAAGCTGAACTTGCAAAGTTGAAAGATCTCCCGGCAATGACTCTTGATGGTCATCAGGTTGAAGTCTGTGCCAATATCGGTACCGTCCGTGATGTGATCGGTGCTGAACGCAATGGTGCCGAAGGTGTCGGTTTATACCGTACAGAATTTCTGTTTATGGATCGTGATGCACTGCCAACAGAAGAAGAACAGTTCCAAGCTTATAAAGCCGTTGCCGAGGCAATAGGCAGCCAAGCGGTTATTATACGTACGATGGATATCGGTGGTGATAAAAATCTGCCCTATATGAATCTACCGAAAGAAGAGAACCCATTCCTTGGTTGGCGTGCAATTCGTATTTGCCTTGATCGAAAAGAGATCTTACATTCTCAGTTACGTGCTATCTTACGTGCATCTGCTTTCGGTAAATTACGTATTATGTTCCCAATGATTATTTCTGTAGAAGAAGTACAGGAATTGAAAGTAGAACTTGAATTGCTGAAAGGCCAGCTTCGCGAAGAAGGTAAAAAATTCGATGAAGCAATCGAAGTGGGTGTGATGATAGAAACACCAGCTTCAGCAGTTATTGCTCATCACCTGGCAAAAGAAGTTGACTTTTTCAGTATTGGGACAAACGATCTAACTCAGTATACTCTTGCTGTAGACCGCGGTAACGAGTTGATTTCTCATCTTTATAACCCGATGCTACCAGCAGTATTGAGCCTGATTAAGCAAACCATCGATGCTTCACACGCTGAAGGTAAATGGACGGGGATGTGTGGCGAGCTTGCAGGTGATGAACGTGCTACCTTGTTGCTATTAGGCATGGGGCTGGATGAGTTTAGTATGAGTGCGATTTCTATTCCCCGCATCAAGAAAATCATTCGTAATACTCGTTACGAAGATGCAAAAGCGTTAGCTGAGCAAGCCCTTTCTCAGTCTACCGCTAAGGGGTTGATAGAATTGGTTGATACCTTCATCAAAGAAAAAACACTTTGCTAACAATATCGGTTAAAACGCGGTCCAATATAAACAATTAGGAGAAGATTCATGGGTCTGTTTGATAAACTGAAATCTCTAGTTTCAGATGATAAAAAAAACAGCGGCACTATTGAAATTATCGCGCCTTTATCTGGTGAGATTGTCAATATTGAAGATGTTCCAGATGTTGTCTTCGCCGAGAAAATTGTCGGCGATGGTATCGCTATAAAACCCGCCGGCAACAAGATAGTTGCACCAGTTGATGGAACAATCGGTAAAATATTTGAAACCAACCATGCATTTTCTATCGAATCGGACAGCGGTATTGAGCTATTTGTCCATTTTGGTATTGATACGGTTGAGCTTAAAGGCGAAGGCTTTAAACGTATTGCTGAAGAAGGTCAGCGTGTACAAAAAGGTGATTTAGTTTTGGAATTCGATCTTAAATTCCTTGAAGAGAGAGCAAAATCAACCCTGACACCTGTTGTTATTTCCAACATGGATGAGATTAAAGAGTTATCCAAGTTGAGTGGTTCTGTCACTGTTGGTGAAACCCCCATTATGCGTATTAAAAAGTAGCAACACTTTAACTGTTACAGTATCATTTTCATATTAAAAAACGGCCGACAATCGCGGCTGTTTTTTTATCCCTTATTTTCAATTTACATCGTTTTCTATTTAGAAATTGGCTAGTGTGAGCAGAGCTTACCCACCTCTTTTACTCTACTCACGCTGAATGTATACCCAATGGATTTCAAGATGCATCGCGACGGCAAGGGAGCGAATCCCCGGGAGCATAGATAACGATGTGACCGGGGTGAGTGAACGCAGCCAACAAGGAGGCAACTTGAAAGATGACGGGTATATAACCAGATTAATTAAATACCCCGGTAGAAAGGTATCTGTCACCACGGTCGCAGATAATGGTAACAATGACAGAACCTGGATTTTGTGCCGCAACACTTAATGCTCCGGCAACAGCACCGCCGGAACTAACCCCACAGAAAATCCCTTCTTTCTGAGCTAACAAACGCATGGTATCTTCAGCTTCTTTCTGAGTGATATCCAACACTTGATCAACTAACTCCTTGCGAAAAATGCCAGGCAAATAAGCCGACGACCAACGGCGAATACCTGGAATATGGCTATCCGCCGCTGGTTGTAAGCCAATAATCTGTACACTATTAGACTGGCTTTTTAAATAGCGGCTAACACCGGTAATAGTTCCCGTCGTTCCCATACTGGAAACAAAATGTGTAATACGCCCTTGCGTCTGCTGCCAAATTTCCGGCCCTGTCGTCGTAAAATGCGCTAAAGGATTATCCGGGTTATTGAATTGATCAAGTACTTTACCTTCACCATTACGCTCCATTTGCTGAGCTAAATCACGTGCACCTTCCATGCCCATTGCGCTACTCACCAAAATCAGTTCTGCACCATAAGCTCGCATAGAAGCTTGACGCTCAAGGCTCATATTATCAGGCATCAGTAATTTAAGATGATAACCTTTTACTGCGGCAATCATTGCTAACGCAATACCCGTATTTCCGCTAGTAGCTTCAATTAATACGTCACCGGGAGAAATCTCACCCCGCAATTCAGCTTGCTGAATCATTGATAGCGCTGTTCTGTCTTTTATCGAGCCTGCCGGATTATTACCTTCAAGTTTCACCCATATTTCTACACCTAGCCTATCGGTCATTCGTTGTAATTTTACTAGTGGGGTATTCCCTATAAAATGTTCCAAACTTGCCACAGTTATTACCCAAATTTTATTTAATAGAAATGCGAAATAACCATATTCAGACATATATCGCAAGACCCTAAATAAAAAATGCCCATCCCTGGCGGTAAGGCGATGAGCAAAATGGTACCAACCAAATTCAAATAATTATCAGGCAGTTTGGGCTAAACTCAGTGTTTGCAATTGCTTATCACCCGCATATAAACGCGCCTCAGTGCCACCAATAAAATAACAGTTTCCTCTTGTGGGTACTGAAGTTTCATCAAACCAAATAACAGCAACCGATTCATGATGCCAGCCTAGGGGCTGAACCGAAAGCTGCCAGAAATGCCCTCTAGGACTGACCTCAGTCACCTGTACTGGCAATGGACTAGAAAGTGTCGGTTGCGAGTTCATCATGATATCCCACGGACGCAAGAATACATCAACATTCCCCTGATGGATTGGCGTCACATTGAGAGGCAAGTGCTGCCCGCCAATCAACAGCTGAGAGCCTTTAATTTCCCCACTAAAATGATTGACCTCACCCAAGAACTCCATCACAAAACGGCTTGCCGGATAACGCCATACATCTTGTGGCGTACCTACCTGTTCAATATTCCCTTGCCTCATGACAACAACCCGGTCAGCCACTTCCATCGCTTCTTCCTGATCGTGAGTGACAAAGACACTGGTAAATTTAAGCTCTTCATGGAGCCGGCGTAACCAACGGCGTAATTCCATTCTTACCTGAGCATCCAGTGCACCAAATGGCTCATCGAGTAATAGAATTTGTGGTTCAACAGCCAATGCTCTTGCCAACGCCACCCGCTGTTTCTGCCCACCAGAAAGTTGTGATGGATAGCGTTCAGCAAAATGCGTCAATTGCACCATCTCCAGCAACTCCATAACCTTACGGCGGATAGCCGCCATATTCGGACGCCTACGTCGTGGCAGTACTGTCAATCCAAAAGCAACATTATCAAACACAGTCATATGCCGAAACAGTGCATAATGCTGAAATACGAATCCAACTTGCCGATCTTTAGCATGCATACGGCTAACATCTTGCCCGTGGAAACTCAGCTTCCCCGCAGTTTGTTGTTCCAGACCAGCAATAATTCTCAACAAGGTTGTTTTACCGGAGCCTGACGGACCAAGCAGAGCAACCATTTCTCCAGAAAAAACATTCAGAGTGATATCGCTCAGAACCTGAGTCCGACCAAAATATTTACTGATATTATTAATTTCAATACTCATATTCTGCTCCTACCTTAACCATGTTGACGACTTAACCGCCACTGCAAAGCACTTTTAACAATCAAAGTGATAATTGCCATCAATGCCAACAATGCCGCCGCAGTAAATGCCCCTACGGTGTTGTAATCTTGATGCAGTAATTCAACCTGCAACGGCAATGTGTAAGTTTCACCACGAATAGCACCGGATACCACTGAGACAGCACCAAATTCACCAATTGCCCGGGCATTGGTCAAAACCACACCATATAACAACGCCCAACGGATATTAGGTAACGTCACCCGCCAAAACATTTTCCAACCAGACGCCCCCAATAAAATTGCAGCTTCATCCTCCTGGCTCCCCTGACTAAGCATCATTGGCACCAGCTCTCGAACAACGAAAGGACAAGTCACAAATATCGTTACTAAGGCCATTCCCGGCCAGGAAAACATCAATTGGATATCATAGGGTTCCAACAAACTTCCGACCCACCCATTCGAACCATAAAACAATAGGTAGATCAAACCAGCTACGACCGGCGAAACAGCAAACGGAATGTCGATCAATGTCAATAAACATTGCCGCCCGGGAAACTGAAAGCGCGTTACCAGCCAAGCGATCATGACGCCAAAAATTAGGTTTACCGGAACGGTAATTAACGCGATCAGTATCGTTAACCAGATGGCATGCAACATATCAGGATCTAAAAGATTCTCAGTGACTATCTCAACGCCTTTAGAAAAGGCAGTCATAAATATCCAGACAATGGGGATCACTAACAGTAAGATTGAAAACAATACGCCTGTTATGATCAACGTCCATTTCGCCCAATTTACAGGTGGTCGTTGTGCTACACAAAATTCAGATAATTCAACCATTAATGCCCTCCAATCCGCCGACCAAAGCGGCTTTGCAGAGTATTAATGCTAAAGAGTAATATCAGGGATATTGCCAATATAACTGATGCGATGGCACTGGCTGCGGGGTAATCAAACTCCTGTAAACGGATGAAAATCATCAGCGATACCACTTCTGTTTGCCATGCAATATTACCGGCAATAAAGATCACTGCACCAAACTCCCCCAAGCTGCGGGTAAAAGAGAGTGCGGTGCCCGCAATTAAAGCCGGAGATAATTCTGGCAATACAACCCGCAAGAAAGTTTGCCAACGATTAGCACCTAATGTTTGAGCTGCTTCTTCATATTCTGGCCCTAACTCTTCAAGTACCGGCTGAATCGTTCGCACTACAAATGGCAGACTTGTAAACGCCATCGCTACCGCAATACCCAACCAAGTATTCACTACTTTCACATCAAAGTGCCCAAGCAAAGAGCCATACCAACCACTCACAGAGAATAGCGTTGCCAATGTCAATCCCGCTACCGCAGTAGGTAACGCAAAAGGGAGATCCATCAAACCATCCAATAAGCTACGGCCTGGGAAACGATAGCGGGTTAAAACCCATGCCATCAACATACCAAACACCGCATTAAACAAGCTGGCAACCGCTGCTGCTAGCAATGTCACTTTATAAGCTGCTACAACTTGGGGATTAGCAATCACCTGCCAATACTGTTCCCAGGTCATACTGGAAAGCTGCACAACTAATGCACTCAGGGGTAACAATAAAATCAAGCAGGTATAGAACAAACTACTGCCTAAGCTCAACCCAAAACCAGGCAATACTCGCTTACTGGATCTCGAAAACATTACTTATGCCCCTCGGCCAGCAATTGATCCAGCATACCGCCAGTATTGAAGTGAGTTTTCATCACTTGTGACCAACCACCAAATTGATCTTCCAATCGAAACAGATTAGTTTCCGGAAAACGGGCCCTCTGTTGAGCCATCACGTTTTTATTACTGACACGATAATTAAAGCGAGTAATGATCTGCTGTGCCTGTGGGCTATAAAGATAATTCAGATAAGCTTTAGCCGCTTTCTCTGTACCGTTTTTCGCAATATGCTTATCAATCCAAGCCACAGGGAATTCTGCCAGAATACCTACCGGTGGAACGATCACTTCATATTTATCATCACCATACTGCTTGCGAATGTTGTTCACTTCAGATTCGAAACTGATCAGTACATCGCCCAAACCACGCTCAATAAATGAAGTTGTTGCCCCGCGACCGCCAGTATCAAACACAGCGACATTTTTCAGGAAACGTTTCATCCATTCGCGAGTTTTACCCTGATCTCCACCATTTTCCTGTTGAATAGCTCCCCAGGCGGCCAAATAAGCATAACGACCATTACCGGAGGTTTTAGGGTTTGGGAAGACTAATTTGACATCCTGACGCACTAAATCATCCCAATTACGAATATTTTTGGGGTTACCTTTACGCACGAGAAACGCCATCGTGGAATAGTAAGGTGAACTGCTATTTGGCAAGCGGTTCTGCCAATCAGCCGAAAGCAGATTGCCACGATCATGCAAAATTTGCACATCCGTTACCTGATTGTAAGTCACCACATCAGCCCGCAATCCTTGAAGAACTGCCAGTGCTTGTTTGGAGGAACCAGCGTGGGATTGTTTGATTATCAACTTATCTTGTGGATACTGCTCATTCCACTGTTTTTCAAATTCAAGATTCAGTGCAGAAAATAGCTCACGCGCAACATCATAAGAGCTGTTTAATAGCTCTACAGCAGAGGCATGACTGCTGCCTAATAAAGTTACTACTACTAGTCCGTTTAGTATCGTATTTTTTATCGAATACTTTTTCATTTTTCACCTTATCCGTTATTCCATCAAATAACGCTCCAGTGACTAATGTACCCAGTTTATTTATAACAAGGTAGATAACTATCGCCGTTTAATATACCAAATTGCACTTAGAAAGTATGAAATGCAATAAGATGACAGGAGTAATAAGGTTTTTAAATGAAAAATGCGGGCCTGTTACGGCTCCGCAAGAAAAACATTCAATTCACTAAGCTGGCTCAGTTTATGTTTTTAATCAGAAACTCTCATCGTTTCCAGACGATACGTTCCACTTTCCATTTTTTCAGTACATCATCAGAAGGAATTAAACCTTCAGGGCCATTCCAATGACCTGTAAACAGATAACTGACATGTTTGCTCTGTGGGGATACGCAGACAATAGCGCTCTTCTCTGACTCACTCACCGTATTTCGGCAAACATCAAATGCCTTGCTATAAAGTGCTGAAAATGGCATGCCGACCTTTGTTCCCCAGACGGTTTCAATATCTTCATCCAGCACTTCGATGCGACTGATTTTTCCATCGGCCTGACCAAATAACGCTATCTTCAATTGATCACCATCCATTGCTTGAAATACTGTCACCAATTGGCCATTTTTTGCTTCCATGCCACTGCGTAAGTGATACTTTCCATCCAACCCCTTCTCTATTGCCTCTTTATTCATTGCTGTCAGACCATTTATTTCTCCCACACCCTGATCCGAGATTTTTAAGGGGCTACCAAACCAGCTAATAGGAGACAAATCCGACCATGAAAAACCCGATGAACCCGTACAACCGGCCAGCAACAATGCACCACTTATTGTGACAAAGCGCAATCCTGACAACATGCTAGTTAAAGTATACTTCTGCATAACTGGTTCCCTTATGACTCAATACAGAGATAGGCACTGAGACATCACATCTGATTGTTAGTTTCAGAGAATATTTAAATTAATTACTTTAGATTAATATTTTATTGACAAAATGCAACTTAGCGGTACCATTACCCCCTAAAATCATTACCATTAGTAAGGTCAATATGATGAAAAAAATATTTATAACCACCGCCTTGATTACTTTATTCAGTATGCCGTCAATGGCTCAAACCTCACAGACGCAATTTGGTGGTTTTTCTGGTCCTGATTCAACACAGCCTCCGGTCCAAGCAGCACCACAAGGTGGTTTTGTCGATCAAAATGCAAGAGTTTCCACCACCCAACAAGTTAAAAATATGAGAGATGACAGTTGGGTCGTGCTGGAAGGGCATATTGAATCCCGTATCCACAGTGATCACTTCATATTCCGCGATAATGCAGGAATTGTTGAAGTCGAAGTTGATCATAAATACTGGAATGGTCAAACGATAACACCTCAAGATAGAGTCCGTCTTGAAGGTGAAGTCGATAAAGAGTGGAATGGTATGACTGTTGATGTGAAAAAAGTCACCAAATTGAACTAATGGCTTGTGGCTGAGTGGGATTCTTTCACTCAGCCATATCTGAACTCAATATTCCTGATCAACAATCAAACGCTTACTGAAAATAACACTCTCTTGATGACGATCTTCATATTCCAGTTTTTCACACATATAGATAGTAGCATCGTTATCTTCAGGAACAATAAGAACTATTTTTGGGCAACCACGGGCAATCAATTTCTTCTCCAACCGGGCAATTAATGCATTCGCAATTCCCCTACCGCGAAATTCAGGATGAACTCCCAAATAATAAGCTGAACCACGATGACCATCATAACCACCCATAATCGTCCCAACCACTTCACCAACCACTTCCGCAACTAAAAACAGGTCAGGATCATGCGTCAATTTACGCTCGATATCCACTTCAGGATCAACACCAGGATTAAGTAAATCGCAGCGCTCCCATAAGGTGATCACTTCTTCAAAATCATCTTGTCGAAATACCCGAATTTCCATCCCTAACCAACCTGTTTTTATTGAAATAACTATTTTCTCATTATCTCCGCTTTAACACCGGAATCAATACGAAAATGCGTTCTCTTCCACTAATAGCTATAATATAGCGCTCACCACACCATAATGGGAAAAGAACCATGAATACACCAAACATTAATCAGATTAAATCTTTTTTCCTTTCATTACAGGATGAAATTTGCCAACAATTGGAACAAATAGATGGCAAAGAGAAATTTACTGAGCAGTGCTGGCAACGAGAAGAAGGTGGCGGAGGCCGTAGTCGAATTATGAAAGAAGGCACGATATTCGAACAAGCAGGCGCTAATTTTTCTCATGTATCAGGAGATATGCTTCCTTTATCAGCAACAGCTCACCGTCCTGAACTGGTCGGACGTCATTATCAGGCCATGGGCGTCTCTCTAGTTATTCATCCTTTGAATCCCTATATACCAACCAGCCATACGAATGTTCGGTTCTTTATTGCAGAAAAAGAAGGTGAAGCGCCAGTGTGGTGGTTCGGTGGGGGTTTTGATTTAACACCTTATTATGGTTTTAAGGAAGATGCTATTCATTGGCACACCACTGCCAGAAATATATGTCGCCCCTATGGAGAAGATGTTTACCCAAAATATAAAGAATGGTGTGATAATTATTTCTATATTAAACATCGTAACGAAGCCCGTGGAATTGGTGGCTTATTCTATGACGACTTGAATACACCTGACTTTGAACATTGTTTTAATTTTACTCAAGATATAGGTAAAGGTTTCCTTTCTGCCTATCTACCTATTGTAGAAAAAAGGAAGGAGATATTATGGGGTGAACGTGAACGACAATTTCAATTATATCGCCGTGGTCGCTATGTAGAATTTAACCTCGTTTGGGACAGAGGAACCTTATTTGGATTACAAAGTGGGGGACGAACAGAATCTATCTTAATGTCCATGCCACCATTAGCTCGCTGGGAACATGATTATCACCCTGAACCAGAATCTACAGAAGCCGCTTTATATACCGACTTTCTACCAGCAAAAAACTGGATATGATTTTCCATCATGTTAGGAATATTATAAAAAACTATTCCTAACTATTTATATTTTTATTACAGCCAATGCAAAAATCCCTCACATAAAAAAACTTAACATTTTGTTAACAACCCCTTAACATAAAAGAAGCAGGTTAGCCCTGATGACTATCTGCTGGAAACGTGTTTAATATGAATCCGTACTTAAAGAGTACCTCTAATTAAAACTAAAAATTTATTCCAGGAGATATTTTATGCAAATACAAAACAATAACTACAGAGGCTTAATACCACCGTACATTCTTCAAAATATTTATAATAATGATAACGAAAAGAAGAAAGTATTAATGACATTAAATCATACTAAGAGTTTAATGTTGGACAATGTTATTAAAGAATCTTCTGATGATTCCGATGATGATAAAGTTACTAAGACAACTATACATCGTTCTATTCACGATGCAGAAAATAAACGCAAGTTGCCAGGCAAATTAGTACGAGATGAAGGAGAACCAGATAACGGAGATAAATCAGTTGATAACGCATATAAATATTTAGAAGCAACTTATAATTTCTATAAAGAAGTTTTTAGTCGCAATTCATTAGATGATAAAGGAATGAAATTGATTGCCACTGTGCATTATGGCGAAGAATATATGAATGCATTCTGGGGCGACGGGCAAATGGTATTTGGCGACGGAGATGGCAAACTTTTCAATGATTTCACAACATCTATTGATGTTATCGGCCATGAATTATCTCATGGTGTTATCGAAAAAACAGCAGATTTGGTCTATTTCTTCCAGTCTGGAGCATTGAATGAATCAATAGCAGATGTTTTTGGCACATTAGTAAAACAACATTATCTGAAACAAAAAGCTGAAGACGCTGATTGGATTATAGGTAGTGAGTTACTGGGCAAAGACGTTAAAGGTGTAGGGATTCGTTCAATGAAAAACCCTGGCAGTGCATATGATGATAAGGATCTCGGTAAAGATCCACAGCCGGGTCATATGGATGATTATAAAGACTTGCCGATTTATAGAGACAATGGTGGTGTTCATATAAATTCAGGTATTCCTAATAAAGCCTTCTATAATCTGGCGATAAAATTAGGTGGATATGCCTGGGAAAGAGCAGGAAAAATATGGTACAACACATTGTTGGATAAAGATCTTGCACGTGATACTAACTTCTTATCCTTCGCTAAATTAACAATTAAACATGCTCGTGAGCTATTTGATGAGGATGTTGAAAAAGCAACTATTGATAGCTGGACAGAAGTGGGCGTTAAAGTGAAGGAAGATAAAGACGATAAGGGCGGCGATAAGGACAAAACTAAAGATAAAACTAAAGATAAAACTGAAGAGTAATCTATAAACATATCGCTGGTTTAACGCCAGCGATATTTTATTATTTGTAATACCTGACTAGTAAAAAATATATCTAATAGAAGATGCTAAAATTGTTAACGACGAATTTCACGCTATACTAAAGAGACCTGAAAAATAACCGTAAAAAATTGGTATATCATGAATAATAAAACGCTCAAACTCACAACTGATAGTAAAATCACAATTTCCCTACAAGGAGGATTTGCCTCTACACCTGGCCTCAACCAAGATAAAACAGTGGATTTAGAATCATTGTCTTCACACCAACAACAGTTATTTCTTCAAGCCATAAAACAAGACTTTTCCGATTCTATGCCATCAGCAGCATATCCTGATCAAGATTATTATCTGCTCAGTATCGTCAATGGAAATGAAGAACACCACTTCACCCTTCCTGAGTCAGATGCACCGGAAATCATTACCCAGATCTGGAACACCGACAAAAAGGGTGGTTAATCACCACCCCTTTTCCTATTAGCATTAACGCTTTTTCAGATGCGCCATTAGACGTTTACGTTTACGCATTTGATTTGGTGTCAACGTATTACGTTTGTCAGCATAGGGATTCGCCCCTTCTTTAAACTGAATCCGAATGGGCGTTCCCATCACCTTTAGGGATCGGCGGAAATAGTTCATCAGATAACGCTTATAAGAATCAGGCAAATCTGTTACCTGATTACCGTGGATCACAACAATTGGTGGATTATAACCACCAGCATGAGCATATTTCATTTTCACCCTGCGACCACGGATCATCGGCGGTTGATGATCTTCTTCGGCCATATGCATGATACGGGTTAGCAGTGAAGTATTGACACGACGAGTGGCGCAATCATAAGCCTCAAGGATCGAGTCAAACAGATTCCCCACCCCACTACCGTGCAAAGCAGAGATAAAATGTACTCTGGCAAAGTCAACAAAACCAAGACGATAATCCAGCATCTCTTTCACACGCTCTTTATCTTCCTGTGACATGCCATCCCATTTATTGACCGCAATGACCAATGAGCGCCCGCTATTGAGAATAAAACCCAATAATGACAAATCTTGATCGGAAATACCTTCTCGCGCATCGATCACCAGTAATACAACGTTAGCATCTTCAATCGCTTGAAGGGTTTTTATGACTGAAAATTTTTCAACCGTTTCAGTGATCCTACCCCGCTTACGTACCCCCGCGGTATCAATAAGGATATATTCACGGCCATCGCGCTCCATTGGAATATAAATGCTGTCACGGGTAGTGCCTGGCATATCGTAAACCACAACCCTTTCTTCACCCAAGATACGGTTAGTCAACGTAGACTTGCCCACATTTGGCTTACCGACAATGGCTAATTTCAATGGCAGAGTTGATGGATCAAAATCCTCCTCCTCTTCTACCAACTCAATTTCATTCTGTTCCTGCTCTGCCCAATAAGCGGCGTTGGCCTCTTCCTCAGTCAACTCAACCACATCTTCTTCACCTTTACCGGAGAAAGGTAACAGTACTCGTTCGATAAGTTGGGTGACACCACGACCATGAGAAGCCGCGATAGAATAGATATCCCCCAATCCGAGGGAATAAAATTCAGCAGTAGCGGTATCAATATCAACACCGTCGGTTTTATTCGCGACCAAAAAAGTAGCTTTTTCTCGGCCACGTAGATGTTTTGCTATCGCGTGGTCTGCTGGCATAAGTCCGGCACGAGCATCTACCATAAACAGAACTATATCGGCCTCTTCAATCGCCATCAAAGATTGAGCTGCCATATGGGTTTCCACACCCTCTTCGGTGCCATCGATACCACCGGTATCAATGATGATAAACTCCTGCCCTTCAACCTCAGCTCGACCATATTTACGGTCGCGAGTCAGACCTGGAAAATCCGCTACCAGCGCATCTCTTGTACGGGTTAAACGGTTAAATAATGTGGACTTACCCACATTTGGGCGCCCTACCAGAGCGACGACAGGTATCATTTGTTGATGCCTCATGACTTAATTTGAAATTAGTACTCCGCTGTTCACCACAACAGAACACTAAAAAGACGAAACGGCTCCTGTTCTTTTTCTATCCAGGAGCCGTAGGATAACTAACGCTTTACTTTATTTCCGGTAAACAGGCAGTAAGCAATACTCAACGGGTAAACAGATAAACCGTACCGTTTTTCGCCTGTACCATCAATTTATCACTGGCAACAACCGGACGACTCATTAAACCGGAACTATCAACTTTATGTTGAGCAACAAACTTACCGTCATCCATATTCAGCCAGTGCAGATAACCTTCACTGTCACCGACAACCAGATAGCCATTATACATTTCAGGCGCGGTTAAATTACGGTGTTGCAATTTTGTCTGAGTCCACAAAGTGACACCATCACTTTGACGCAGACCCATAACACGATCATTTTGGTCAACAATATAGATATTATCACCATAAACAACCATCTCGTTCACTGAACCCAAATCACGCTTCCAGAGGATCTGACCTGAACGCATATCAAGCGCCACCAGATTACCGTTATAAGCTATTGCATATATCACGCCCTCAGAAATAACCGGTGTCGTATCAACATCATTAAGACGACCGATTTCTGTAGAACTGGTTACCTGAGAAATACGTTGTTGCCAAATCAACTGCCCCTGAGAAATCAAGACGGCGTTGACACGGCCATTATCCCCACCTACGACGGCAGCACCGTAAGCCACGGCAGGCGCCGATTCACCACGCAATGATAATGACGGTGAATCCAAATTAACGGACCATTGCACTTTACCATCTGACTCACTTAATGCCTGCAACATCCCATTACTGGTATGAATCAGCACCAGACCATCACTCACCACAGGACGCGACAACGCTTCACCGGCAACGTCGGATTGCCAGGCAACTTGGCCGTCTTTGGTATTCAATGCAATAACTTTGGCACGTTCAGTACCTACATATAGATGATCCCCAGCAACGGTCAGACCACCAGAGAGCAATGCAGGTATACGAGAAGAGAGGAAACCCGCTTTTTCCGCCAGATTCACCGACCATATCTCTTTACCACTATCAATGCCCAACGCCTTAACGATGCCATGACGATCAGCAACATAAACAGCGGAGCCCTGCCAAGTTGGCGTCAAGTGAGAATAATAACGACCTACACCATCACCTACAGATTTATCCCAAACTTCGCTTGGATTAAATTGATTTTCGACCTGTGGCAATGGTGACATCGTTACTGTGTCTTGCTCACTTGAACAACCGGCTAGCAGAACGGAAGCCACCAAACCAACCAAGAGTGTTTTACGCAGTTGCATTGAAAGAATTCCCCTTAGCTGGATAAGTTATTCAATTTAAGATTTAACATCGATTTGATCGCCTGTGGTGAATTTGAGCTCAAACCTTTGGTATACGCTGCGCGGGCGCCGGCAATATCACCTTTTTTCAACAGGGCATCACCGCGGATATCCTCTGCAACGGCAACCCAACCGGAACCTTTAACCTGTTCCAATGTTTTCAGCGCGGCATCCGCTTTATCTTCCGCCAATTGAACCCTGGCTAGGCGAATATTCACCAGAGACAGCAAATCTTCACTTTTTACCTGACCGGCCGCCGCAGATAAAAACTTATCTGCTTTAGTTAATTCATTCTTTTCAACAGCAAGTTGAGCCAAATGCATATGCGTCATCACGCCATAACTATTATTAGTTTCACTGGCAAATTTTTCGGCAGCAACATGACTCTCTTTTGTACTGGTAATTAATCCTTGATCTACTCGTTCAAAAGCTTCTGCACTTTCCTGCAACTGATTTGTCTGATGAGATTGCCAGTAACGCCAGCCAATCAGCACCCCGGCACCCAACACCAGCCCAAAAACCAAGGCTTTACCATTATTGGCAAAAAAGCGACGAATTACGTCTACTTGTTCGTTTTCATTGGTATAGACTTCCACAGAGTCTCTCCTTAACCTAACAGTTCAACCAAGCGAACCGCAATTTCGCTTTGCGGCAACGTTTGTTGTTCACCTGTACGTAAATCTTTAATGGCTACTTGACCAGAACGAACTTCATCCTCACCGAGAATCAGTGCAATTTTGGCGCCTTGTTTATCCGCACGCCCCAGTTGCTTCTTAAAGTTCCCTCCCCCGTGGTTCATCATTAAACGCAATTGGGGCAACGTATCACGTACCTGTTCAGCCAAAATTAATGCCGCTTGCTGACTACCTTCACCAAAAGAAGCGAGATAAACATCTGCAACTGTCCGCTCCGCGACAAATGCTGGATTAATTTCTTGCACCAGCAAAATCAAACGCTCCATCCCCATGGCAAAACCCACAGCAGGCGTTGGTCGGCCCCCCAGTTGCTCAACCAGCCCATCGTACCGACCACCGGCACAGACCGTCCCTTGAGCCCCGAGTGCCGTTGTCACCCATTCAAATACTGTGCGGTTATAATAATCCAAGCCACGAACCAAACGCTGATTAATCCGATACTTGATACCCGCCCCATCAAGAAGTGCACACAGGCTGTCAAAATGTTCCTTTGATTCGGCATCAAGATAATCAAACAGTTCCGGCGCATCATTAAGCAGTTGCTGAACCTCTGGATTTTTTGAATCCAGAACACGTAATGGATTACTGTACATACGGCGTTTGCAATCTTCATCCAGCTTATCTTTGTGCTGCTCAAGAAAAGCCACCAACGCTTCGCGGTAATTGGCACGTGCCGCCAACGAACCAATGGAATTCAGTTCAAGCGTCACATGCTCAAAAATACCGAGCTCACGCCACCAGCGAGCAGTCAATAAAATAAGTTCGGCATCAATATCAGGCCCTTGAAGACCAAAAACTTCAGCACCTAATTGATAAAATTGGCGGTAACGGCCTTTTTGTGGACGCTCATAACGGAACATTGGCCCTAAATACCATACGCGCTGTTCCTGATTGTACAGCAGACCATGTTCAATACCGGCACGCACACAACCTGCGGTATTTTCAGGGCGTAGGGTCACACTTTCACCATTGCGATCATCAAAGGTATACATCTCCTTTTCAACCACATCAGTGACTTCCCCAATAGCCCGTCTAAATAACGGGGTCTGCTCTACAATCGGTGTGCGGATCTCGCTATAACCATAACCCGCCAGTACTCGTTTCAAAATAGTTTCGATACGCTGCCAGATAACCGTATCTGCCGGCAAGTAGTCATTCATGCCTCGAATAGCTTGGATATTTTTTGCCACGTCTTATCTCTAGTTAATGATTCAAAAATGATATTGATTGAAGCGAATACCGACGAGCTTCAATTAACAAACAAAACAACGCTGGCTCATCATCACGATGAGCCAGTATCAGATACATTATTTGTCCAGTTGACTTATGCCAATGCGCATATTTTCATCGAGCATTGATGCTTTAGCACGGATCTTAGCCTCAAGCTGATCGATCATATCAGCATTATCGAGACGCACTTTCTGCCGTATCCCATCTTCATAAAAACCACTTTTCGTTCTGGCGCCGGTGACACCCAAAGTAGAAACCTCCGCCTCTCCGGGTCCGTTAACCACACAACCAATAATAGAAACATCCATCGGTGTGAGTAAATCTTCCAAACGCTGTTCCAAAGCATTAACTGTGCCAATAACATCAAACTCCTGACGGGAACAGGTTGGACAAGCGATAAAATTTATACCACGGGAACGAATACGTAATGCTTTCAGAATGTCAAAACCCACTTTAACTTCTTCGACAGGATCGGCAGCCAAAGAAATACGCAGGGTATCACCGATACCTTCTGACAGGAGGATACCCAAGCCAATGGCAGATTTTACAGAGCCTGCACGCGCACCACCCGCCTCGGTAATACCAAGATGCAATGGCTGATCAATCTTCTGAGCTAACAGGCGATAGGCACCAACCGCCAGAAAGACATCTGACGCTTTTACACTGATTTTAAACTGATCAAAATTAAGTCTGTCAAGAATATCCACATGGCGCATAGCCGATTCCACCAACGCTTCTGGGGTGGGCTCACCATATTTTTCCTGAAGATCCTTTTCCAATGATCCGCCATTTACACCAATGCGGATTGGGATATTTTTATCACGGGCAGAAGCCACAACCTCACGGATACGTGCTTCATTACCGATATTTCCAGGGTTAATCCGCAGGCAATCGACACCATACTCTGCAACTTTAAGCGCTATACGGTAATCAAAATGGATATCTGCAACCAAAGGAACACTCGCTTGCTGCTTAATCAACTTAAATGCTTCCGCGGCGTCCATCGTTGGTATTGATACGCGAACAATATCAACGCCAACACGCTCAAGCGATTTAATCTGTTTAACAGTCGCTTCCACATCTGTAGTACGTGTGTTTGTCATTGACTGCACCGAAATGGGTGCACTATCCCCGACAGGCACATTGCCTACATAAATACGCGTAGATTTGCGTCTTTTTATCGGCGATTCATTATGCATACTGGTGTTTCTCCCAGACTTCCATGTGCTTACTGATAAAATTACAACTATGCCCTACTGTAACAGGCCTTTCATTATGCTGCCGGTACTTTAAGACGTGCGATACGACCCTCTTTAATAAAGCGGCTTAAATCAACAGATTGCCCCCGGAACCGTACATCCACAACAGCCGGAACACCGATAGTTAACTCATAAGGTAATGAGCCAGAGAGACTCAGATGGTCACCCTTATGTTTAGTTCCACTAAATAATTTCTTTCCTTTTGCATCAATAACTTGCAACCAACAGGATGCTTTAAAATTCATCATCAGATTATTACTGTCAGCGACTGCCGTTGAATTATTTTCAGACACACTCGGTACTTGAGCTGTCCCTTGATTGGCTGACAATGGAGCAGTCTGAGTTTGTGGCCCGTTACCTGCTAATTGAGCTTCAGGTGTTTTCACCACTTGATTTCGCGTTGATGGCGCAGATTGGGCCACTTCCTCACTATGCCCACTAGGACCATCAGTATTATTCTCTGCCACTGCATTTTCGGTTACAGCGGCAGATGATGATGGCTCACTTGTTGCCTGTTCGCGGGTTGGTAACTGTGTCACCTGATCGTGATTTTCAGTGGGTAAATCCTCTGAACTGGCTTTTTTCTGAGCAACCTTAGCCGCAGAATGATCAGCCATCGAAATCAATTCCTTCTGTTGAGCTATGTGGTTTTGCCACCACCATGCTCCCGTCAAACTAATTACGACTAAAATAATCAACCACGTAATCCACATCAACCAACTTTCGCGTTTTTTACGTTTTTTACCCAACGAAAAACTCTGCATCGGTGAAACTTTCGCGGTTTTTGCCGGGGTATGCTTATCCAGAATTGCCAGAATTTCTGCTTCTGGAATTTGTACCAACTTAGCATAAGAGCGAACATAACCACGCAGGAAAGTCGGTACCATAGTGGCTGGAATATTGTCCTCTTCAATATCACGGATAGTAGAAAGTTTTAAACACAAGCGATCAGCTACAGTCTGCTGGGTTAGCCCGTGTTGTTCACGAGCCTGACGCAGGAGCTGACCTGCGGTTAAATAAGCTTGTTCTGGAGTCGTTTCAGTATTCATTAGCAAGAAGACGCGGTACTTGTTCAGGTTGTGAAAAACTTCGCGCCGGCGCCTTGCTATAATCTTTAAATTACACAATGGCCTGCGCGGCGAAATAGATTTGCTATTTTACTAGCGGCAAATCACTGATAACAAACACGCCTGTCAGCATGGCTCCCAGTAAACAGAGTCTTGACTTCTTCATACTGCTCCTGCTCACAGAGAAAAACGCTGTAATGATACAATACCGTATCATTTCCTGGCGCGTACTGCATCGCCATTTTGTAACGTTGACGAGCGGCTTCCGGCTGACCAGAATATTGCTCATACAACGCCATACCTAATTGAGCCTGATAATGGTCTGGCTTTACCAGTAAAACCTTATCAAAGTGATATCTGGCGGCAGGTAAATTACCTTTAGCCAAATAGGCCATTCCCAATTGAATCCGGGTTTCTGCTGCGACTTTTCGCTGTTGATTGCCGTTTGTTGGTTGATTGGAACATCCTGCCAACAACATAGCAACCACCACGGCAACAACCATCATTCCCGATAACGATTTCCTTATCATTTCCATCCCCACCGACCAAAGATATGTCATTGTAACGATCATTTCACTTATGCATTTCCGTTACTGCATGACAGGACATACCAACATTCCCATTCAGACTGTTCTTATCTGAATAGGTTCACCGGCCTGACGTTTTTTCAATGTACGTTTGGTACGATCAATTACATCACCGGCAAGTTGACCACATGCGGCATCGATATCATCACCGCGAGTCTTGCGGACAATAGTAGTGAAACCATATCCCATCAACACCTTAGCAAAGCGATCAATCCGGCTGTTGGAACTACGGCCATATGGCGCCCCCGGAAACGGGTTCCATGGGATCAGATTGATCTTACTCGGTGTGTCTTTCAAGCATTCAGCTAATTGATGTGCCTGTTCCACGCTGTCATTAATATGATCCAGCATGACATATTCCACGGTTACACGGCCCTGATTAGCATTAGATTTAGTCAAATAGCGGCGCACACCAGCAAGGAACTGCTCGATATTATATTTACGGTTGATAGGAACAATGTCATCCCGTACATCATCTGTCGGTGCATGCAGGGAAATTGCCAAAGCAACATCAATCATATCGCCAAGTTTATCCAGTGCCGGCACTACACCGGATGTGGATAACGTCACACGGCGCTTTGACAAACCGAAACCAAAATCATCCATCATGATTTCCATGGCAGGCACCACGTTATTTAGGTTAAGCAGCGGTTCTCCCATCCCCATCATCACCACATTGGTAATCGGGCGACGACCACTGGATTTCAGTGAACCAATAATTTTTGCGGCACGCCAAACTTGACCAATAATTTCAGAAACCCGCAAATTACGGTTAAACCCTTGCTGAGCAGTGGAACAGAATTTACACTCCAGTGCACAGCCTACCTGAGAAGAGACACACAAAGTTGCGCGATCATCTTCCGGGATATAAACCGTTTCAACCTGCTGATCGCCAACAGTGATCGCCCATTTAATCGTACCATCGGCCGAACGTTGCTCTTCTGCGACTTCAGGTGCACGGATCTCTGCAACTTGTTGCAATTTTGCTCGCAGAATTTTGTTAATATCTGTCATCTGCTCAAAATCGTCATAACAGTAGTGATATATCCATTTCATCACTTGATCAGCACGGAAGGGTTTTTCTCCCATCTCAATGAAAAACTGGCGCATTTGCTTGCGATTCAGATCAAGCAGGTTAATTTTACCGCCTTTCTTTTCTGGAGTTTCAGACACGACAGAAGCAGCAAATTGTGCCGCAGTATTTGGTTGGGACATCTTTTTATATCGCCTCGTTGTAACACTTTCGGCTCTGCGTTAATGAACTCAACGCGAAGTTTCAATTCAGGTCACTATCAGTTTAGTATAGTAGCAAATAATAAGCGCCCCGTTGAATTAACAACGGGGCGCCGCATTGTACAAACTTTAATGCCATGATGCTACGGGTAACGGCAAATCAATTAACGTGGGCAAATTTCATCTTCTGTGAAGAAATACGCAATTTCACGGTTTGCAGATTCAACCGCATCAGAGCCGTGAACCGCGTTTTCAGTGAAGCTATCTGCATAATCAGCGCGCAGAGTACCTGCCAATGCATTATCAGGATTAGTTGCCCCCATCAGATCACGGTGACGCTGTACTGCATTCTCGCCTTCCAACACCTGAACCATAATCGGCCCAGAAGTCATAAATTCCACCAAACCATCAAAGAAAGGGCGGCCTTTGTGCTCCGCATAGAAGCCCTCAGCCTGTTCACGGGTCAGGTGAAGCATTTTGGCGGCAATAATTCTAAACCCAGCACTTTCAAAACGAGCATAAATAGCCCCGATGGCATTTTTCTTCACAGCGTTAGGCTTAACAATAGAAAAAGTACGTTCAACCGTCATAGATAACCTCTTGGTTCTTCTTGCAGCAACTGATAATTTTAATTTTTCCCGATAAGTTAATCGGTTAATACTCATTCCGCAACCTTAGCGGAGATAAAAACGGCGTTGATTATAGGGGTACGAATAGCAGTTGCCTACAGAAAACATAACATTCCATTAAATTTTCCTTAGCGAAAATTACCATTTTTTCGTACAAATCACACTTTTACCTGAATCGTTTACTTCAAGGTAAAATTGACAGAATCAACTTGTCCGCCAAAATCTAAAACACTAAGCTGATATTTACCCGGCTGAGTCAATGTCTGAACAAATCCCCGATTATTTTCTGTGGTCATTACCTGTTCTCCATTCAGAAACCACCATTGTTGCCCACCACTACCGCCCTGAGTGGTGACAGGTAAATCAAGGCTGCCAAAACCAGGAAGCCGTTTCAATACATCTCCATTATGAATACCCGCGATCAACAAAGGTGCTTCATCTGATTTCAACGGTGGACACTCAGAATTAACCGGTGGCAGACGCTGTGCCCGCCGCTCTTGTGCTGGTAACCATGATTCGAGGGTAATCGGCCATAAAGCGATATTTTTAGCCTGAGCGCCGGGACAATCAGGAGCCACGCGCAAACCGTTTTTATCCAACCACACCTGTTCATTGATGCCTGAAATAGCCTCTTGCCCCACAGCAGGCAGCGTAGGCGGAATAGTGTTACTCAGTATCCAACTCAGACGCCGCTGACGGCAATTCTTCTCTCCCTTCGGCAAACTCTGCCCTCCCGGCCAACAGATGATTGCCCGACTCACACTTGCTGGACGCGGATCAACCGGAATCCGTTTAGCCCCATTTCGCATATTGGCGAATAACAGATTATTGACCTGATTCATGATGGGAACCGCCGTAGCATAGCCGAACTGCCCGACAACTGGCGTGCCATCCGGCCGACCAACCCAAACACCAATGGTATAACGCGCATTTAAGCCAATGGCCCAAGCATCACGATAGCCATAGCTGGTACCGGTTTTCCAAGCCAGCGGCACTTGTGCCGGCAAAACATCATCAGGTTGCGGCAGAGCTTCTCCAGCCATAATTCGCCTCACTATCCATGCCGCGCCGGGGGAAAAAAGTTGCCGATCACGCAATGTCTGCTGCGGAGTGAATCTCAAGGGGGAAACTTTCCCCTGACGGGCAAACGCCGAGTAAGCCGCCACCAGTTGATCCATCCGGGTTGCCGTACCACCAAGAATCAATGATAAATTGGGTTCACTGCCGGGAGGAAAACGCAATACGGTTCCCACATTACGCATATTGGCGGTAAACCGCTTGGCGCCATAGGCTTCAAGCAGTTGCACGGCGGGTAAATTCAGTGAACGAACCAACGCCTCACTGGCGCTGACCAGCCCATGAAAGCCACTGTCAAAATTTCCGGGACGATAATAATCAAAACGGCGAGGCACATCCTGTAACAATGATTCCCCATGAATTAACCCATCATCCAGCGCCATGGCATACAAAAATGGCTTCAAGGTTGATCCCGGCGAACGCCATGAACTTATCATATCGACATGACCAAAACGGCTATCATCCCGTAGATCCAGCGAGCCGATATAGGCTTTTACCGCCATGTCTGTATGATCAACCACTAACACGCCAATCGACGTTTTTTCTGGTAACTGATACTTCCAATTCACCGCCATATCTTCAAGCTGACGCTGTAATCCCACATCAAGGGTTGTTTTGATGATCTCCTGACGAGTACCTTTCGCCATTCGTCTGGCAAGTAAAGGGGCAAGCTGTGGCACCTGCCGAGGAGCCAACCACAACGTTTCTTGCCGAATATCAGCAATCGTCTGTTCCGGCCAGATTTTATAGTGCTCCAACCGTTGCAACACCTTATCACGAGCAGCCTGTGCCCGTTCAGGATAGCGATCTGGCCTTAAACGGCTAGGAGCCTGTGGCAGAACAGCCAGTAAAGCCGCTTCTCCCGCTGAAAGTTCAGAGGGCGGTTTAGCCAAATATGCCCAACTCGCCGCACCGACACCTTGTAATGTGCCACCAAACGGCGCACGGTTCAGATACATCTCCAGAATTTCATCTTTAGAATAGTGCCATTCAAGCTGCAAAGTACGCCAGATCTGTTTCAGCTTCCCGCCGAAAGTGCGTGAATGGGGGTCAATCAACCGGGCAACCTGCATTGACAGCGTACTGCCGCCGGACAAAATTTTACCTGCCAGAATATCCTGCCAGGCAGCCCTGACCAGAGAAATCGGGTTAATCCCTGGATGCTGGTAGAACCAACGATCTTCATAAGTCAGCAAAGCTTGAATATATTCCGGCGACACTTGACCCAACGTCACCGGATAACGCCAAACACCTTCATCATCGGCAAAACGCCAAAGTGGCGTACCATCCTCACTCACGACAATGCGCGCCATTTTGACTTCACGCAGTGGCAGAGGCCAGATTTTATCTGCCAGCCATAAACCCGCCGGGAGCAAAAACAACAACAGTACAATCAGCCACATAAGGCGATGCGTTTTCTTCATCTATGAACACCAAGAGAGAAACCAGCCCTTACACCAGAGCATAAGGGCTGACAAATTTAGCGGACAACTTCCAGTTTTTCAGGTGTAGAACCCACTGCACGCCAGTAAGGCACATACATAGATTCCACCTGTGGCGCAGGAATGGTGTAAACACCCGGAGTTACAGCACGTGCCAGATAGAGCAACGTCACTGGCTGAGACGGATCAACCGCTACTGCCGCCACATATCGATCATCACGATATTCAATATGATGAATCGTCGCCTGTTGCATATCGCCAATCAACTCCTGAAGATTAGCGGCACTCTCACTCAACTTGGCACTGCTGTTAGCCAAATTCTGGTTTTCCAGCTCCAAGCCGGCGGGCAATAAATCAACAACCAAAGCATCCTGTACGGGTTTATCTGAGCTCACCATCAGCTTCACAACCACCATTTCACCGCTTTTCAGATGGTCAATGGAAACCGGATTACCTTTCATATCCAGATAGCTACGCTGAATTTTCAGCACATTAGCGTAAGGTTTCGGAGAGCGCAGTGGGTAGGCCACCACATTCACTCGTGAATAGAGCGTGCTGTCACCAAGGTTACTGATACTCACACCTTGCTGAATATCCTGTGGATACAGCATCTCACTATAGGGCTTATCTCTACTTATTGGTGAAGTCCGCTGATTAATCACCGCTTTCCACGGCTGCACTGATGTATCAATAAAGAAACGTCCCGCCAAGTAGAGTGAATGACTCTCCTGAGTTGAGAAATAATTGCGGGATGTCAATTCATCAGACAGAGCCAGCAATTTCTCATCACGTTCCTTTATTAACATGTTATTTTCAGTCAACAGAGCAACAATCATTGCGTTGTCACGGATGTCACTGCCGTAATCACCTAAATCTAAATCATCATTCCGGTTTTTACTGATCCCCAAACGAACCGCTTCATCTGCTCGGGTGTTATCCCCCATCAATTTCAGTGCGACTCCCAGTTGTACCAGTGACAAGCCATTGCCTGCTTGCTGACGGCGTTCATAAACTTGTCTCAGAGCGCCCAATGGTGCTTTCTGTTGACTGGCAAGCACCAGACCAGCATAAGACTGAACCGAGAATCGCATTGCTTCCTGATTCTGGCTGTAGGGATAGTTAATAACACTCTTATCCTGTAAATAACGTAACAGACGGTTATTGGCAGAAGTCAACACCTCTTTAGGGATGCTGAAACCTCGTTGACTTGCACGGAATAGAAAATCGGTGGCATAAGCCGTTAACCAATATTCTTCATCACCGGTTTTATCCCATAAAGCAAAGCTACCGTCATGACGCTGCATACTCAACAGATGAATAATTCCCTCATCAATACTTGCCCGGCGTTTATTATCATCTTCCGCCATGATACCCAAACTATTCAGCTCTGATTTGTTCGAATAGAGTGACGGATAAAGCCCACTGATTGTCTGTTCAAGACAGCCATATGGGTAGGCGTACAATTCACGAATATAGCGTGAAATCTGTAACGGTGGACGGCTGCTCAGTAGCAACTGCCCCTCGGTGCCTTCTGGTGATAAACCCGATAAGGCATTTAACGGCAACTGCCACTCTTCTCCCGGATGAATAACATTAGCGAACAGAACAGTTTCCGCTGGCTGTGCCTGACGCACACCAATCTTCCAACTATTTTTATACGGTTTCAGATTTTCACCGGGTAAATTCAGACCATCAATCGTCAGGGAAACCTCTCCTTGACCAACCCCCAAATCCGCTGTGACCGGAATCTCTACTGTGGTGCGTTTGCCTTTTTCCAATGTTATCGCTTTGCTAATATCCCCCTCTAACTTAATCAGGTCATTAGCAGCAAAGTTCAAGGTCAAGTTCTGCGTCTGTTCAGTCAAGTTAGTCAAATCCAACGACAACAATGCATGATCACCACTCGCCATAAAGCGAGGTAGTGCCATCTGTGTAATCACCGGCGCAGCAATGACAACTTTATTTTCACCGTGGCCGAACTCATCTTCACTCCACGCTTGAGCCATCAACCTCAATTCACCATTGAAATCAGGGATTGGCAAAACAATCTGCCCTTCGCCATTTTCATCCAGCGTCACTGGCTGTGCTTGTTCAGCGATAATCTTAACTTCGGTTAATGGCTTTCTGCCTCCACGATCAAGGGCGCTATCATCACCATCACCGCCAAAACGCAGATTCGCCAGACGGCCTTCACCTTCAATCAACTGACCATACACATCATATTGATCGACACTGTAACGCTTACGACCAAAGAAAGCCTCATAGGGGTCCGGCGTTTTAAAATTCGTGACATTCAGCACCCCCGTATCGACAGCAGAAAGCAGCACATTAACCTGCTTGGGTAATTTCCGCCCTTGCTGTGGTATCGCCTTGACTTTAACAGTAAGATTCTGATTCGGACGCATTTTTTCCGGTGCGGATAGCGTCAAATCCAGCTTACGATTTTCATCAGCCAACGGCAGGTGCAACACGCCAATGGCCCGTTTCGGTGTCACCTGACGAGATTTATCCTCTGGACGCACCACCACAGCGGTTAAATAAAGATCATGACGACGCCACTCTTTATTTACCGGCACTTCCACATCCAAACCTTGTTCTGGCACATCAATTTTTTGCCACCAAAGTGGCCCTTCACTGGATTCCACCAACAGATAACCTTTACCGGCCTGTGGTGCAACCATATGCAGTTTTATCTTCTCACCTACCTGATAAGCGGGTTTATCCAGAGATAACTTCACCTGATCAGGACGAACAGCCCCTGTACCACCGGTATTGTCCTGCCATGAGTAACCTGCCCAGAAATTAACGCTGGTCACTAATTGATTTTCAGGATTAACCACTTCAATACGGTACGACCCCCAATCAACCGGAAAACTGACCTTTGCCGTACCATCTTGAGCAATCTGGATATGTTCATCCGCCATCACCAAATCTTTCTGGTCATAGCCTGATTGCCAACCTTCACCATCCGACCAACGCCAATAATAGTCACGGCGTTCATAAACCAGACGGGCAGTTAAATCTTTTGCAGCATATTTTTTTCCATTGGCATCGGCATACACCACCGCAAATTGCGCCAGTGAATTTTCATCCACATTGTAACGACTTTGGTAACGACCTACGCGATAGTCATAAATCTCTTTCTGATTAAACAACGGACGGATACCAACCAGCTTTTCTGCCGGCCAAACGGCCTGTTCAACTCGACGAGTTACCGGGCGGCCACCAGATTCAAGCAAACCTGCCTGTACAATGACGTTTACCGGCGAAGAGACCGAACTCCAGTTGTCGGCACTGACATTAATTACGGCTTTACCCTCATTACCTAAAACCAAGTCAAACTCATCCAATGTGCGACTAAGATTGTCTTCTGTAACCGCACCAAACTCATAGCCAGGTAATTTTGCTATCGCATCCCGAGCTGGACGCAGAAATAATTGCCCTTGCAAGCGATTATATGCGGCAGGTGCGCCATATAGATAACGGCCTTTAATCGCGAAATCCACATCGTGGTCTTTCATCACGGGTTGCGACTCACTACTAATTTCCAGAGCCATGCGCTCCGGCATAAAATCTTCGACATTAAACTTGTAATAACGGGGTTTGTTATCGCCCAAATCAAAACGTAGCGACCAGAGCCCGGTAGCCGCTGACTGGGGGATCGCATAGCGATACTGATACAACCCATTTTCGGGTTGCCAGACAAAACTACGAACAACCTGACCATCGGTTTTCAGTACATCCACTTTAACTGGCTGACTTTTCATTGCACGGCCATCACCATCACGCAACAGGCCATTGACAATCAACGTTTCACCCGGACGATAGAGATCACGAGGTCCAAAAACAAAAAACTGTTTGCTGTACCCTTGTAGACCAGAGATATCAAATTCAGACAGATCCAGCGCCGGTGATACCAAATCAATCATACTGGTTTGGTGATCATGAGTAGCGAGCAATAGTTTCGCTTTCGCATTTTTTTCTAAGCTGACGTGCCCATCATCGTCCGTTGTTGCCTTTGACAATAATTGCCCTTTCTCATCCAACAGCCGTATTTCCACCCCTTTCAGGCTGCTACCTTGCGCCAAAGATTGGGTAAACACATCCATCTTATCCAGATAGCTGTGCATAGAAACACCAATATCACTTAAGGTAAACATTGTTGCTGGATTGGAATCAGCGTATTTACCCGTTTGTTGCATCACTGCCAGATAAACGCCATCTTGCTGTAACTCTTTGATATTACTTAATGGCAACAGTAATTTTTCGCGGGTATTCAGTGTTGGATTCAGATCGAAACGGCCGGTATAAACCAGTTCCGCATCTTTGAGCATCTCTTCAGATTCCCAAGAATTCATATTATTGCGATATTGCCACTGTGCAATAAAAACCGGTAATGCCACCTCTTTTATCCTGAAAAAATTAACATCAACACGATTAACATTCAGAGCCAATACCGGCAAACCTTCAGCAACTTTACTGGGTAACAAAGAGCCTTTGCTGGCAAAACCGACAGACGGAGAAATCGTCGCGGTTGTCAGCGTTTTCTCATAAGCCGTTTCGAGTTGACGATCATTGATACCTTTAACATCTTTATCTACGGTCAATTGCAACTTACGGGAGGGCGGCAAATGGCGCAAGCGAAGTTCCATCATGTTATCTGACAGTTCCCACGCCCCATCAAGTTTGCCCTCTTTGACATCCACCAAACGGACATTCTGCGCAAAATCCTGATTCGGATCTAAAGGAACAGAAAATGTCACCACCATTGCACTAGCGCCATCAAGCTGAACTTCCGAGGCATCCAGAATCTTCACTGGTTTACCGGCATAACGTTTTACTAATTCAGCCAGTGATGCTGCATCTTTCGGTTTTACTGATTTTGGGGGAGTATTTGATTGTTGAGGTGCTTTTTCACTTTGAATTTCCGTGGACTGCGGTTGAGCAGCTTGCTTATTATCAGTGCTATCAGATTGGTCACAACCAGAAAGCATCAACAAAGACGCTAAAATCACCACCAAATAACGTTTGTTTCTTCTTGGCCGTTGCCAGAATTGACCTTGATTCATAACCATAACCCCTGTCTTAACTCCGGCCAACTGGTGGCAGGATTTAATGAATAACTTTATATACCCGTATCTTTCAAGTTGCCTCTTTGTTGGCTGCACTCACTCACCCCGGTCACATCGTTATCTATGCTCCCGGGGATTCGCTCCCTTGCCGTCGCGATACATCTTGAAATCCATTGGGTATAAATCAATATATTAAATTTAAATTAAACAGATGAATCAACTATATACCGCCTATTTATATAAGCAACGTAAAGACATTAAGTTCATATAATAGCCTGTTATTTTAATGAATTAAACATCACAGAAACGATAAATAAACCTAAATTTATCGATTCAATTTTTCATTAAGAACTCTATATATCTTGTAAAATTATTTTTTAAAATGAATTTTCGTCATTTCTCTCAGTGGCCGAAGATAGACCTTTACTGCACCATCTATTTGATAATTTACAAGCAATAAAACAAATTGAATATACCCGTCATCTTTCAAGTTGCCTCTTTGTTGGCTGCACTCGGTCACATCGTTATCTATGCTCCCGGGGATTCACTCCCTTGCCGTCGCGAAGCATCTTGAAATCCATAGGGTATAAACAGGAAATTATTATTATCGTACCGGTTATAAATATCACTATCGGATTAAATATATCCGGTTCCAGTATACTATTATTTTTCCCAACAAAACATATTAATAGGATTATAAACCAAACAACACCGATGATTATCTCATAGTTCATTGCTATTATTTATATTATTTATGAATTAATGGTCTCCATTAATAAAAGCAATAAATAACCTTAACAACTGTATATAGAATACTTTATTTAACGCATCATTAGCCATTTATTAAGACTAATCATTATCTCAATAAGATATTTATAACAAATAAAAAGCCATGTAAATAAAACACATTTAACTTCTAATGCAGAAATTACCATTAACCTGTAACCTGTAACCTGTAACCTGTAATCTGTAATCTGTAATCTGTAATCTGTAATCTGTAATCTGTAATCTGTAAATAGAGTGCCACTTTCTTACCAAAAGTGGCCATAATAACTTGCGTGAAATACTGAATATACAAATTGTTTTTTATAAAATAACAATAAAATCCTCAACCCCAACGCTGCCGCAAATGGGGTAATAACCTGATGAACATCCATTTTCTCAATGACTTTCATTATGTTACTCGACTAATAATACCTGTCCTGTTTTTAGCTGTTTGACATTTGGTAACCAAAGTCTTCCCCAGCTACCAGTACAATGACATCCATAAACCTCTTTTATGTTTTCTTTTATGAAAAATTCTCTGATCTTCAATAACTCCGTCGGTAACGCTCTCCTTAAATGCAATCCGCCTATTACTGCGAATACTTTGTCCACACCGGTAATCCTTTTAGCGTGGTTAATAATTTCACAAATACCAGAATGACCACAGCCAACGATAATCACCAATCCATTATCGCTTTTCCAAATTAACGCACTATCATCCAATATATAATCATTGTCCCAAGAGCTCTTTCTAATTAACCCAAAGGATTTTCGATGATCATTTGCTATTTCCCCTGAAAAAATAAATCGCTCACTTATCTTCATATGCGATTTCGTTAAACGAAAGAAAACTCTCTTCTTGACTCGTTTATTAATTTTACCCGACATTTTTTTAAATTTTAACGCCATTTTCCTGAACATAACACCATAGTATTTCTCATTTAATGCATCAGGATGACATATTAATTTAGCATTATGGGGAAAATAGTTAACACCACCTATATGGTCAGAATGCCCATGAGAGATAACAATTTTGGATATATCATCAATAGATATCCCCATCCTGTTTGCATTCTCAATATAGCTACCATCCGGGCCGGTATCAAAAATTATCTTCTCTTCACCATCTTCAAGTAAAAGACTCAAACCAGGCTTAGCTATCAAATATGAATCAGATGTTTTATTTTCCAGTAGTACAGTTATTTTTAACGACATAGCATATCCATTAATTTTGTTGAAGTCATGCTTCTATTAAACGGTACAGGTAACAATAGCATTGACGTACATCAATAAAATAATGAAAAGCCATTATATCGTCACATTTTTATAAGCAGATCACAAATTCCCTCCCCTCTACTGACAGTTAATTTTTCAACATGAAATGATTATATCTCTATCATATTTATTGTCTTGCAATATTAACACACAAATATTATACCTTGCTGTACAACATATTTTTAAAAGCAGAGATGAATACATTATTAATAAATAAAACTCAACGGTAGGCTATTCAACTAATTTAATCAAATAGACTATACCCGTCATCTTTCAAGTTGCCTCTTTGTTGGCTGCACTCACTCATCCCGGTCACATAGTTATCTATGCTCCCGGGGATTCGTTCCCTTGCCGTCGCGATGCATCTTGAAATCCATAGGGTAAATACTAATGCCTAACGTAATTGACAATGATTAATTTGAAATATCACTATAAGACCAGAAATTGACTTACATTACCACTCTCATTTTATCCACATTATAATATATTTATCAAATATAATTTGAATTTATATTATATAAAAATTTAAATATAGAAATAAATAATTGTCTTTATATAGAAAAATAACCTATCATTATAAACATAATATATCTATTTATATCTAGCCATTATTAACACCTTTATTAATAATACGATAAAAAACATATTATTTTCATGTAAAAATAGAATTAATATATTTAAAAATAATTGGTAGACCGAATTTTTCGGGAGATTACTTAATCGGTTTACCACAAAATTTATTTCCTATTCAGAGACTTCATTAAATTTAGTTCCCTTTGGAAAGCATTGCCTGATTACCCCATTGATATTTTCATTGCTCCCCCTTTCCCAAGGTGAGCAATGACGCCAATAAATCATGCTATTTATCCCATATAATTATAAAGGATTTAGGCTAAATGATTTTCTGGCAAATCGAACGGCGGGTAAAAAGCAAGATTGACATGGATAAATCCTCATATAAGTCAGAAAAGGTAATTCCTCATCACAAATTAACGATATTCGTCACATTTTATGTAGTTTCATACCGAAACAAATCATCATAAATGTGATGCGAATCACATAATAAAAATAAAACAATAAAATTTATTTGAAATTATTAATGCTGGTTATTAAATGATTAATATTAATCTATTTTTTATACAATATTGTCACAAAATAATCACATTGGCCTGTTTTTTGCCTTGCAATATAACCCTTTGTTTTTGCTGCCATCTTAACCAACCCCCTATTTTAGTTGCCCGGTTGATAATCAACCCTAAACATTGATCACTAAGCTAAATTTGTGGTTAATACTGCTTCGGCATTGTGGAATAGAAAGTCAATGAAAAGCAGTATTGTAGTATTAATAGTTTTTTGTAGCGCAGTCTCAGGCAGTCAGGCCGCCGACATCGCAGAACAACAACTCATTCATCAACAGGCCCGCCAGCAAGCCCTGGAGGCGCAATTAGCCCCGCCGCCTGCGGAGGTTCGCCTGTCTGTACCGGAAACGGGGGCGTCAGCCGCCTTTCCGGTGGAAACCCCCTGTTTTCCTATCACCCGCGTCAGACTGGCAGGCACCGAAAATTTCCCGCACTGGTTGCCGTTCAGGCGTGTCGCCCAACAGGGCGAAAACCATTGCCTGGGCGATAAAGGCATTAGCCGGCTGATGACCCAATTGCAAA
>NZ_CAWNWY010000033.1:0-64729 GCF_963878365.1 Photorhabdus sp. HUG-39
TCTGAGAAATGTTCAGTAAAAATATCAAAGCACATGGTTTTTGCTCTCAAAAAGAGAGTATGAGATCATAACTATTACCGTCGGTCAAATCTGATTTTTTTAACAAAATATTCACGATCTTGCCCTGGGTAATCTTACGGCTAAAAAATTAAGTCGCCGTCAGGGCGTGAGAAAGACAATTTCTCATGGTTATCTCATCTTTGTTGTTGGAGGTATTGCTTTCACGATACAAATGTTTTTTAGTTCCTACCCATTGATAACTTCTGTGCTAACAATATCAGTATTGACTTTCGGTAATGGTTTTTTATTGCCACTAGGTACTGCATCGGCAATTGCCACGCATTCTCAAGCGGCTGGGACAGCTTCCGGCGTAATGGGAACATTGCAATTAGGTAGTGCAGGACTGGCATCATTGTTTATTGGTTATATATCTCACCATGAACCTATTAAAGTGGCATCTATCATCACAGTTGTTTCTTTGGTCGGTAGTATTATTTATATAACGGGTAATAGAGGCGATAAAGAAATAAGTAAAAAACAAATAATAGAAACTAAAATAGGAATGAAAAATGGTTAATAATATATACCCAATGGATTTCAAGATGGATCGCGATGGCAAGGGAACGAATCCTCGGGAGCATAGATAACTATGTGACCGGGGTGAGTGAGTGCAGCCAACAAAGAGGCAATTTGAAAGATGACGGGTATAGAACATAATCATGCTCGCGCTTTCAAAAACGATATAGCAATATCCAAATCATTTGTGAAGTTGACGGGCAATGGTTTTTATAAAGAGGAACGGTTTAATCGAACCGTAGAAAAGCCATATTATTGGCGAGTTAAAATAGTGTAAAGCCAGTTTAAATTACAGGCTCCACTTTGAGTTTTATCATGAGCAGGTTTTAAACTGTTATTTAAAGTCACTGTTTTAATTTAGGGTTTTAATCAGTATAGTGTTTTGACGGTTTGTGATCACTACACTTTTACCACTTGATTTTTATTAAGTTTAATCACTATAGGATATCTTATTTTACGTCAAACCAACGTTAATCATACCCTTTATTGATGCTGTTTTACCGGCAATTCTGAGTAGTTTTAATAAATCACTACCCTTGATGTTTTTTCAGATAATCCCCTTTTTTTCAGGGTGTTAATCCTGCCAGATTAATCGTTTTATCCATTTTTTTATTGCGTTGTTTTTATGGTTTTCTTCATAAAATAACGATGATAAAGCGCGTTAATACCCATCTGTTCGGATAATATGCTTTTGCATGCTGATTTCTTTTCGACTTTCTTTTAATGGTCGATGACTTCGATTAAATATAATTAACTCTCCTTTTGAAAAGTTGCATGTATTTAGTTAAATCCGCTTTTTATATAAAATCTTTAATATCTCTGTATTTTCGCTTTTAAATGGTCATGACAGATTTGGTAATTATAAAATAAACGGAGTATAGTATCGCTGATAAATGCATTAAATATGGCAGGGAGTAAACTGTTTTTTAGTCATTTTGTCTTGCTTAAAAAGCTAGTATTAATCGGAACCTATTTTTTTAACCTTTGTCTGATGGATAACTGAGTTAATCATCTTTAATGCTTTTAAACGTTTTTGTTCTTTTTTCCATGTTTAATCTAAAAGCTTCTCAACTTTTTTTAACGATTATCCTCATTTTTCGTAAACTTCTTTCAGTCATGCAAAATCTTTTGTTTGAGAAAATTTTCTTAATGCGGTTAATCCTGTTGAATGTTTTGATACAATCTCATCTTCTTGTTTTTTGATTAACGCTATTATTTTGTCATGTGGTTAATAGATTCAAAAGCCGTTTTTCCTGATGTTTTCTCTTCCAATATCAGTATAGTATCGAGTTTTTTACCTGCTTTAAAAAATCTTTAATTACTTTCGGTTTTACCTTTAATGACTAACGTTTTTACCGGTTTTTTCGTGATGCGCTTGCCCTTTTTCCAGATTTTAAAATCACACTGATTTTACCTCAAGGTGGGTTTTAACGTGGTGGTAAACTCCGTTTGGCGAACAGAACTTGATTAAAATTAAAAAGCGGCGCTTTGTCAGTAATTTGAAGGAGCGTTTAAGCGCTCCTTCAAAGATATTGATGTCATTAAACCAGTTTTAAGTTTCCTGTAATCCCAGTTTTTTCTCCAGATAGTGGATATTCGTGCCACCATTCTGAAAGTTTTCATCATTCATAATCGTCTGTTGAAGCTCGATATTTGTTTTGATGCCATCAATGATCAATTCTGCCAATGCATTTTTCATACGGGCAATGGCATTGTCACGATTTTCACCGTAAGTAATCAGCTTACCAATCATTGAATCATAGTAAGGGGGAACGGTGTAGCCAGCATAAATATGTGATTCCCAACGTACGCCAAATCCACCCGGTGAGTGGAAGCGGGTAATTTTTCCTGGGCTTGGCAGGAATGTGTTCGGATCTTCGGCATTGATACGACACTCAATGGCGTGACCACGAATAACAACATCTTTCTGCTTAATTGAAAGTGGCATACCTGCGGCAATCCGCAACTGCTCTTTAATCAAGTCAACACCGGTAATCATTTCTGTAACTGGATGTTCGACCTGAATACGGGTGTTCATCTCAATGAAGTAGAACTCGCCGTTTTCATACAGGAATTCGAAAGTACCAGCGCCACGATAGCCAATTTCAATACATGCGTTAGCACAACGTTCACCAATACTGCGGCGCATCTCTGGCGTGATACCCGGAGCAGGGGCTTCTTCGACAACTTTCTGGTGACGGCGTTGCATAGAGCAATCACGTTCAGCCAGATAAATTGCTTGACCTTGACCGTCGGCCAATACCTGGATTTCAATATGACGTGGATTCTCAAGGAATTTTTCCATATAAACCATATCGTTATTGAAAGCAGCTTTTGCTTCCGCACGGGTCATATTGATTGATTGTTCCAGATCTTTATCACTGCGGACGACGCGCATACCGCGACCACCACCACCGCCGGATGCTTTGATGATGACAGGATAGCCGATGCGTTTAGCGATGGTTTTGTTTTTCTCTGTGTCATCAGACAATGGACCATCAGAGCCTGGTACACAAGGAACCCCTGCTTTTTTCATCGCATTGATAGCAGAAACTTTATCACCCATCAGGCGGATCGTTTCTGCTTTTGGGCCGATAAAAATAAAGCCGGAACGTTCAACCTGTTCAGCAAAATCTGCATTTTCAGACAGAAAACCGTAGCCAGGGTGAATGGCTACTGCGCCAGCGATTTCTGCCGCAGAAATAATCGCAGGGATATTAAGATAGCTTTTTGCAGAAGCTGCCGGGCCGATACAGATAGTTTCATCTGCCAGCAGTACGTGTTTTAAATCACGATCCGCAGAGGAATGTACCGCAACGGTTTTGATCCCTAACTCTTTACAAGCTCGCAGGATACGCAGGGCAATTTCACCACGGTTAGCAATTACAATTTTATCAAGCATGGGAACGCCTCGTTATTCGATGACGACCAATGGCTCGTCAAATTCAACGGGTTGACCGTTTTCCACAAGAATCGCTTTAACCACACCTGCTTTGTCGGCTTCAATCTGATTCATCATTTTCATTGCTTCAACGATGCAGAGGGTATCACCCACATTGACACGTTGGCCGATTTCGATAAACGGTTTCGCATCTGGGCTAGGTGTACGATAGAAGGTACCTACCATTGGAGAACGAACAACGTGGCCGTCGATTGCAACCGATCTGTCGCTGATCGTTTCTGGTAGAGCTTGAGAAGGCGCAACAGCGCTAGCCAGCGCAGGTTGTTGCGCTTGGACGGGAATATATTGTTGAGCTGCCGGAAAACTCTGGGGGGCTAATGCGCGGCTGATGCGCACTGACTCTTCCCCTTCAGAAATTTCCAGTTCAGAAATGCCAGATTCTTCAACCAGCTCGATCAGTTTTTTTATCTTACGAATATCCATGAGTGTGATTCCGTACTCTTCTGTTTTATTTAGTTGAGTTTTGACAAGCGGTTTACCGCTGCCTGTAATGCAAAGCTATAGCCATCTTCCCCTAAACCGCAGATTACACCAACAGCAAGATCTGAAAGATATGAGTGATGACGAAATGGCTCGCGGGCGTGAACATTGGATAGGTGGATCTCAATAAATGGGATCTTCACTGTCAGCAATGCATCACGCAGTGCCACGCTGGTATGCGTGAATGCAGCAGGGTTAATCAAGATAAAATCAGTATTACCCTGTGCAGAATGAATTCTATTTATCAGCTCAAATTCTGCGTTGGATTGCAGGTGACTGAATTTGACCCCTGATTGATGGGCTTCTTCAGACAATTTGCTGACGATATCATCAAGCGTTAAGTTGCCATAGATATCAGGTTCCCGGGTTCCTAACATATTCAAGTTAGGGCCGTTAAGGAGTAAAATGTGAAACTTGTCTGCCATTGTGCTGGTATCTCCGGCAATTTGTCAACAACTGCCCAACATAATCCTATATTAACGATTTGTCATCTTTTTATAACAGCCACAAGTTCATTTCGGCGATAAAGCGCGACATTATAATCATATCGTAGCATTTAGCAGCTAAATACTGGTCTTATCAGAAAAAATGTCAAGAATAAAACAACCGTACTTTAGAGGCTAATCACAATTCTTAACGAACTCTTACCAATGTACGTCCTGTAACCTGGTTAGCTATCAATTTATTAGCGTATTCCACAGCTTGGTCTAGTGTGATTTCAGTCGTTGCTTGTTGATAAAAAGCAGCAGGCAGTAGCTCTTGCAGACGTTGCCACACGGCGGGGCGTTTGGCTGATGGAACCGTGACCGACTCTACACCTTGCAGGCGTATGTTGCGTAAAATAAATGGCATCACTGTTGTTGGCAGATTGGCATTGCTGGCAAGACCGCAGGCTGCAACGGTACCGTTATAGTGAGTTTGGGCCAGTATTGTTGCTAGTATATTATCGCCTACAGTATCAATGGCTCCTGCCCAAAGTTGTTTTTCCAATGGGCGCGGTGGTTGGCTAAATTCATGACGTGGCAGAACCTTTTTTGCCCCCAGGGACAACAAATATTCATGATTTTCTTGTCTGCCGCTAACGGCAACAACGGAATAGCCAAGTTGTGAGAGTAGCGCTATTGCTGTGCTTCCTACACCACCACTGGCGCCTGTCACAATAACATCACCATTTTCTGGCTTGACGCCACCTTGTTCCAAGGCGATAACACACAGCATTGCGGTAAAGCCAGCAGTACCAATGATCATTGCCTGTCGGCTATCCAAACCAATGGGTAAAGGCGTTAACCATTCCCCTGAAACTCTGGCTTGTTCTGCCAAGCCGCCCCAATGATTTTCTCCTACGCCCCAGCCGGTTAATAAAACATGCTGGCCGATATGAAAACGCGGATCTTCTGTGTGGTGTACGATTCCAGAGAAATCAATGCCCGGTATCATTGGAAATTGACGGATAATTTTCCCTTTACCTGTGATTGCCAATGCATCTTTATAGTTCAGGGTTGACCAGTGAATATCGACGGTAACATCCCCCTTGGGAAGATGAGAAGTCTCAACTTCTTCAATGGACGCTGTTAATTGATTCTGTTGTTGTTTGAGTAGCAAGGCTTTCATTGATCGTTCCGTTTTCTGTAATTGATTTTGTCATTAAATAAGAATAGATAAAAATGGGTGATTTACATAAGGAATATAAGAAAAAATAAAGTATTGATGGATTCTGAAACAGAATCTGTTCACATTTTTTCTATGATGTCGGTATCGGATTTCAGACTATTACCTATCGAGATCTATTTCAGAAAATTCTGTTTTTTATTATTTATTAGCAGAAAGTATTGTATTTTAGTCGCAATTTATTACATCATTAATTTGTTCACTACATAGACTACGTACTTGTAGTTAAATATTGGAAATAGTGAGCAGAAGTGTGGGTCTTATGTGAACTTACAAGAATCGTTACTGGTCAAAAAACAGGAGCGGGTTTATTCGGGTTACGGTATCCGTGCCTAATGTTGAATTATGCAAAATCAGGTGGTTCTTGCATTCAGTTATGGAACAATTGGTAAAATTAACCCATTTTTATGCAGTTTTTTTCTGCTCCGTTTGGGAGAAGTAACGTAGAATATCGCTCTGTTGATATGAATAACGTAGCCACTTTTTTATTGAAGCAAGTGCTTGTGTGCCTTGTCGCTGCTTCATGTGGTTGGTAGAGTAGACGGGTTTCGTTCCGTCCCCAGCTTGCAGGATTATCCTTTCGCTATGTTTAAAAAATTTCGTGGCATGTTTTCCAACGACTTGTCTATTGACTTGGGTACCGCCAATACCCTTATTTATGTCAAAGGTCAGGGTATTGTATTGAATGAACCTTCTGTCGTCGCAATCCGTCAGGATCGTGCTGGTTCATCGAAAAGTGTTGCTGCCGTTGGGCAGGAAGCAAAGCAAATGCTGGGTCGAACACCGGGTAATATTGCGGCAATTCGTCCGATGAAAGATGGGGTGATTGCCGATTTTTATGTTACAGAGAAGATGCTGCAACACTTTATTAAGCAAGTTCATAGCAACAGTTTCATGCGTCCAAGCCCGCGAGTTTTGGTTTGTGTACCGGTTGGTGCAACTCAGGTTGAGCGTCGGGCAATCCGTGAATCTGCACTCAGTGCTGGCGCTCGTGAAGTATTTTTGATTGAAGAACCTATGGCTGCGGCGATTGGTGCAGGCTTACCTGTTTCTGAAGCCACTGGATCAATGGTTGTGGATATTGGTGGTGGCACGACGGAAGTGGCGGTTATCTCTTTGAACGGGGTTGTTTATTCATCTTCTGTACGTATCGGTGGTGATCGTTTTGATGAGGCTATTATCAATTACGTTCGTCGTAATTATGGTTCACTGATTGGTGAAGCAACGGCTGAGCGTATTAAGCACACGATCGGTTCTGCTTATCCTGGTGATGAGATGCTGGAGATTGAAGTGCGTGGTCGTAACTTGGCTGAAGGTGTGCCACGTGGCTTTACGCTTAACTCCAATGAAATTCTTGAAGCTCTGCAAGAGCCTTTAACGGGTATTGTCAGTGCTGTCATGGTCGCTCTTGAGCAGTGTCCTCCAGAATTGGCTTCCGATATTTCAGAACGAGGCATGATCTTGACCGGGGGTGGTGCATTATTGCGCAATCTTGACCGTTTACTGATAGAGGAAACCGGTATTCCTGTCATTGTTGCGGAAGATCCCTTGACGTGTGTTGCTCGTGGTGGCGGGAAAGCACTTGAAATGATCGACATGCATGGCGGTGAACTCTTCAGCGAGGAGTGAGTGTTAACTTGCAAGTGAGGGGGGAATGACGGGCAGCTCAGACCTCCTTGCGATTGCTGTCTGGGAATTCCATTGTTTATGAAACAGTACAGTTTGGAATAGCGCAGCTTATGAAGCCAATTTTTAGCAGAGGGCCTTCCCTGCAATTACGACTTTTCTTTGCTGTTATTGTTGCCATTGCTTTGGTTGTGGCAGACAGCCGCCTTGATGCTCTCAGTAAAGTCCGTAATTATATGGATACGGTAGTCAGTCCATTTTATTTTCTCGCCAATGGCCCGCGTCAAGTGCTTGATGGTGTGTCAGAAACCCTTGCTTCCCGTGAACAACTTCGATTGGAAAATCGTGCTTTACGCCAAGAATTATTGATGAAAAATAGCGATATGCTGTTGTTAGGCCAACTTAAACAGGAAAATTCCCGCTTGCGTGAGCTATTGGGATCACCTTTACGTCAGGATGAACACATGATGGTGACGCAGGTGATCTCCGGTAGGGCTAATCCTTATAGTGATCAGGTCGTCATCGATAAGGGATCAAGAGAAGGTGTTTATGAAGGGCAACCTGTTATCAGTGATAAAGGCATTGTTGGTCAGGTTGTTGCTGTCAGTCAGTTTACTAGCCGGGTATTACTGATTTGTGATACGACTCATGCTTTACCCATCCAGGTCTTACGTAATGATATCAGGGCTATTATTGCTGGTGCAGGTTGTACTGATGATTTGCAGTTTGAGTTATTACCGAGCAACACAGATATTCGGGTTGGGGATGTGTTGGTGACTTCTGGGTTAGGGGGTCGCTTCCCGGAAGGTTATCCGGTTGCTGTGGTTTCGTCAGTTAAAGTCGATAATCAACGGGCTTATACTGTAATTCATGCTCGGCCAACGGCAGAATTACAGCGTTTGCGTTATTTGTTGTTGTTGTGGGGGGCAGATAATAATCCATCCGAACCATTGCCTCCATCAGAGGTTTATCGTGTAGCCAACGAACGTTTAATGCAAATGATGCCCCAGGTATTGCCACATGCAAATGAAATGGGACCACCTGCACCATCGTCGGTTTCTGATGAAGCAACCAAGACAACAGAAAGAGTAAAAGGTGCTGAATCGACAATAACGTCGGCTAAATTTATAAATTCGGGAAATCGTTAATGAATCAATACCGGAGTCATGGGCGTTGGATCATTTGGGTATCTTTCTTGATTGCAATGGTGCTGCAAATTATGCCGTGGCCGGAGCAAATTTATATGTATCGGCCAACTTGGTCGGCACTATTGTTGATTTATTGGGTGATGGCGTTACCGCATAGAGTCAGTGTTGGTACCGGTTTTATATTGGGGATCATCGTAGATTTGATTCAGGGAGCGACACTGGGTGTTAATGCTTTGGCTTACAGCCTTGTGAGTTATTTGGTGTCATTTAAGTTTCAATTATTTCGCAATATGGCACTTTGGCAGCAGGCTTTGGTTGTCATTGCTTTATCGGTACTGATGGATCTCAGCGTTTTTTGGGCAGAATTTTTGTTATCAAATGTTGCTTTTCATCCAGAAGTATTCTGGAACAGTTTGGTCAATGGTATTCTTTGGCCGTGGTTGTTCCTGTTAATGCGAAAAATCCGTCGTCAGTTTAATGTACATTAGTGGTCGGATCGCCGTTTTTAATGTCCTGACAGAGCTTATTCCAGCAGGCGTTACTGATGCAGGCCATTTTTTCCAATAACTTGAGGATACGAGTAGTGCGTATAACCGGAGCGTACATAATGTACGTGAGGATTAAGCTCTGCTCTAGGTTCAAAATGGCAAATGAAATAGCCTAATGAGATAGGTAGTAGTAAGGACGAGATCATCATGAAAACCCTTTATCTGGCTTCCGGCTCACCAAGGCGGCGTGAGCTGGTTGGATTATTGGACTTTAAATTTGAAATTCTTTCTCCTCAGGTAAAGGAGCAGTGGCAAGAGGGTGAAACTCCGCGTCAGTATGTCAGCCGATTAGCAAAAGATAAATCTCTAGCGGGAGTTGCTATTGCACCAGAGGATTTTCTGGTGTTGGGAGCGGATACTGTTGTTGTATTGAATGGTAAGATTCTAGAAAAACCACGTAGCGAGCAACATGCTGTTGCAATGCTCAGTGCACTTTCCGGTCAGCGTCATCAGGTGATGACAGCCATTGCTTTATCAGATAGTCAGCGTACCTTAAGTGATATAGTTATTACAGATGTAACCTTTCGCCAATTATCCACGCAGGAAATTTTGGATTATGTAGCAACCGGTGAGCCGATGGACAAAGCGGGAGCTTATGGTATTCAGGGAAAAGCGGGTTGCTTTGTTAAAACGCTGAATGGCAGTTATCACTCAGTTGTTGGTCTGCCATTGGTGGAAACGCACGAATTAATCACAAAGTTTTTTGCGTTAGTTGATGGGAAGGGGAACCTATGACAGCAGAGTTATTAGTCAACATCACACCATCCGAAACGCGCGTTGCTTACATTGATGGTGGGATTTTGCAAGAAATCCATATTGAAAGGGAAGCCAAAAGGGGAATTGTCGGCAATATTTATAAAGGTCGTGTAAGTCGGGTATTACCAGGAATGCAGGCTGCTTTTGTTGATATTGGGCTGGAAAAAGCCGCCTTTCTTCATGCCTCAGATATTATGCCTCATACGGAATGTATTGCCGGTGAGGAGCAAAAGAACTTTCATGTTAAAGATATTGCTGAGTTGGTTCGCCAGGGACAAGATTTAATGGTTCAGGTAGTGAAAGATCCCCTTGGTACCAAGGGTGCTCGGCTCACTACCGATATTACCTTACCTTCCCGTTATCTTGTATTTATGCCCGGTGCATCTCATGTCGGGGTTTCACAACGTATTGAAAGTGAAGAAGAGCGTAATCGCCTGAAAAATATTGTTGCTGATTATTGTGATGAACATGGTGGTTTCATTATTCGGACGGCTGCCGAGGGCGTTGGCGACGAAGAATTAGCTCAGGATGCGGCTTTCTTGAAACGATTGTGGAGTAAGGTGATGGAGCGTAAAAAGCGCAATGTCACTAAAAATAAACTTTATGGCGAATTGGCTTTGGCTCATCGTATTTTGCGTGATTTCGCCGGCGCGGCCCTTGATCGTATTCGTGTAGATTCTCGTTTGACGTTTACTCAGTTACAGGAATTTATTCGCGAATATATTCCTAAAATGACAGCCAGATTAGAGCTTTATAACGGTAGTCAGCCTATTTTCGATCTGTTTGATGTAGAAAATGAAATTCAGCGAGCACTCGATCGCAAAGTTGAATTAAAATCAGGTGGTTATTTGATTATTGACCAAACTGAAGCGATGACCACAATTGATATTAATACCGGCGCATTTGTTGGTCATCGTAATTTGGAAGAAACTATTTTTAATACCAATATTGAGGCGACGCAAGCTATTGCCAGACAATTAAGGCTGCGTAATCTAGGTGGTATTATTATTATCGATTTTATCGATATGAATAGCGAGGAGCATCGCCGACGGGTATTGGCTTCTCTTGAACAGGTGCTGAGTAAAGATCGTGTTAAAACCACGATTAATGGTTTTTCACAACTCGGGCTGGTGGAAATGACTCGTAAGCGGACTCGTGAAAGTATCGAGCATATACTTTGCGGCGATTGCCCTACTTGTAAAGGAAGGGGAACCGTGAAATCTGTTGAAACTGTCTGTTATGAGATTATGCGTGAAATTGTGCGAGTGCACCGGGCAGTTGACGCAGATCGTTTCCTTATTTATGCCTCACCCGCAGTGGCTGAAGCGTTGAAAGGAGAGGAATCTCATGCACTGGCGGAAGTGGAGATTTTTGTCGGTAAACAGGTAAAAGTTCAGACAGAACAGCTCTACAGTCAAGAACAATTTGACGTAGTTATGATGTAACCATCTGATTTGCTGACATAACAGCATTGGTAACCAAGGAGATGCGTGTGAGGCGACTGCCGGGAGTATTATTAGCGACAGCCGCAATAGTCATTATCATTGTGGCTTTGCTTGTTAGTGGATTACGTTTTCTACTGCCACATATTAATGATTACCGCCCACAATTATTCGCTAAAATTGAATCAATTATTGGTGTACCCATTGATGCTGGATATATTGCAGGAGAATGGGAATCTTTCGGGCCTGTTTTTGAATTACGTGATATCAGTGTAAAAACCGCAAATGCTGATGTGAAAGCGAAAAAGATCACGGTTGCATTGGATATCTGGTTATCTTTACTAAGGATGCGTTGGAATTTCCGCGATCTTACTTTTTATCAGTTACAAGTAGATTACTATCAACCGCTGTTTAATGATCAAAGCGGTAATATGTTTTCCCAATCGGATCTATTTTCTGATCTGTTTCTGGAGCAGTTTGATCATTTTAATCTGCAAGATAGCCGTTTTACTTTCCTTACTCCCTCTGGTGAACGCGCTGATCTTCTGTTACCACAATTAACCTGGCTGAATAAAGATAATCGTCACCGAGCTCAAGGGAAAATTAGTCTCTCTTCGATCAATAATCAGCATGGGGATATACAAGTTAAATTTGATTTGCATGACACTAATGGCATATTGGATAACGGTACTATTTATTTACAGGCAGATAATGTTGATGTTCATCCGTGGCTAAGCCATTGGTTGCAGGATAATACTGGGCTGAAGGATGCTGAGTTTAGTTTGTCTAGCTGGATTATGCTGAAAGATGGTCGGATTGATGGTGGTCAACTGCAACTCCGTCAGGGAAAAGCTAATTGGAAAGTTGCTAACAAATCCCACAACCTTTCTGTCAGTGATTTAGTGTTACGAATGCGTCGCCAAGATGGTGGTTGGTTGTTTGATGCACCTGAGCTGGCAAATTTGATCACTGATGGTCAACAATGGCCGTCAGGAAAAGTATCAGTGCTCTATCTACCGGAAGCCAAGAGAGCTGATGGTCATGATCATTGGCGTGTCCGGGCAAAAAACGTTCAACTTGAACGGCTAAGTAGCATTTTACCGACTTTTTCTTTTTTGACGTCTGATCTTGTGAAGGATTGGCAGCATCGTCAGCCACAAGGATTGGTAAAGTATCTTGCCCTCGATATTACACCCAAAATGGCAGATGATTCCCGAATCAGTATGCAATGGCAGAATGTCAGTTGGCAGCGTTGGCAGGAATTGCCTTCTATTGATAATTTCTCTGGTTCTCTCAATGGCAGCTTGCGGCAAGGCAAACTGAGTTTTGCATTGAAGAATAGTGTCGTTGATTATCGAGATATGTTCTTGGCACCGTTCGAGATATCCCAAAGTCATGGCGAAATACTCTGGCGGCAAGATGAGCGAGGCTTACAACTTTGGAGTCAAGGATTGGATTTGCAGGCGAAATCATTGTGGGTCAATGGTGATTTTCGTTATCAACAGCCTAAAGAACAGCCTCCTGCGCTGAATATTCTGGCGGGAATACGGGTTTATGATGCAGGTGATGCCTGGAGATATTTTCCAGAATCTTTGATGGGAACATCTCTGACTGACTATCTAACAGCTTCAATTATTAAAGGGCAGATAGAAAACGCGACTTTTGTTTTTCAAGGCAATCCAAAAGATTTCCCATTTGCAAAGAATAATGGTCAGTTTCAAGTTTTTGCTCCATTGCGTCATGCGACTTTTCAGTACCAACCAAATTGGCCGGCATTGCTAGATCTCAATATTGATCTTAATTTCCAGAATAACAGTTTATGGATGCTTGCTCTGCAAACGGCACTTGGTAAAGTGAAAGCTAGCAATGTTTCAGCAGTAATTTCTAATTATCGCAGTAAGAAATTGTTAATCAACGCTGATCTTCTGGGAGAAGGCAAAGATATTCATGAATATTTTACCCGTAGCCCGTTAGCAAATTCTGTTGGTGAAACGCTGGATATATTGCAGGTTGGTGGTCGGATTGCTGGTAATTTGCATTTGGATATTCCACTCAATGGTGGCAATGTGGATGCCCGTGGTGAGGTGACTTTAAACAATAATCACTTGTTGATTAAGCCTCTAGATAGCGAAATGAAAAATGTGAGTGGCCGGTTTCGCTTTGATAATGGTAATTTACAAAGCGGCAAATTATCGGCCCAATGGCTTGGGCAGCCTGTTACGGTTGATTTTTCTACTAAAAGTTTACCCAAAAACTACCGAGTCAATGTTGGTCTGAATGCGCATTGGGCTGTGGCAAAATTATCTAAATTTTCACCAGCGATTGCTAAAGCGTTTTCTGGCTCTGTTGATTGGGAAGGGAAGGTCGGTGTCAGTTTGCCGTTTCAGGGCAAGCCTCAATATGATATGAAAATCGACGTTGATTTATCACAAGTAGATAGTTATTTATCTGCCCTGAAAGCGGATGAACTGCGTGCTCTTCATATTCTGGCTGATGGTGATATGGAACAGTTGCAAGTAAAAGGCACTCTGGATAAACAGTATGCATTTAATACTCAATGGCGTCTGGCTGGGAAAAGCACTCAACTGTCACGTGGAATTTTACAAAGCAGCGATAAAATTCCTGATTTGCCTGAAAAATCCCTATTGGAATTGAATCTTCCGGTAGTTGAGGGGGAAGAGTGGTTAGGGCTGATTGCGCCTCTGACTTCTGGTTCTTCATTGGCAGGTATGTCAATGTTGCCACAGCATCTGCATATATCACTTCCATCACTGGATGCGGGGGGACAACGTTGGAATCAGTTATCGTTGGATGTGGAAAAACAGCTTTGGGGAACGCAGATCACTGCTAATAGTCGGGAAATCAGCGGTAAACTTAATATCCGTCATAGTGGCTCTTGGCAGATGAATTTGAGCCATCTTTACTATAATCCTCTGCAACATAGTCCTCTGCAAGCTGAATCGGATTTACCTAAGCAATCTCAGACAGGTACAACTCTGCGTTATTCGTTGAATCAATGGCCTTCGTTAGACATCATCTGTTCTGAATGTTGGATTATGGGATTGAAACTTGGGAAGGTGTCTGGTTCCCTGATTCCAGAAGGTAATTCGCTGGTATTAAGAGATGGAATAGTAGAAAACAGTGTCAGTAAACTAACTTTGGCAGGTCGTTGGCAAGAAGGGGCTGTAGGGAATAATACTCGTATTATGGGGCAATTTTCTGGTGAAAAGTTTGATGAGATGGCATCTTACCTTGGTATAGTCGTACCGATTGTAAATTCACCGTTTACCTTCCATTTTGATTTTAATTGGTGGGATACTCCGTGGAAACCCAATTTCCAGACGCTGAATGGCAATCTTAAAAGTGACTTAGGCAAAGGTGCTATTGAAAAATTGGGGGGAGGAAGTGCTGGTCAGTTACTAAAATTAGTCAGTTTTGATGCTCTGTTACGTAAATTACAGCTCGATTTTAGCGATACCTTTAGCCAGGATTTTGAATTTGATTCAATTCGTGGTGATGTTTCAGTAAAAAATGGGATACTCAAGACTGAAAACTTACGGGTTGATGGGTTGATTGCCGATGTGATAACGAAAGGTGAAATCGATCTTGTTCGCCAACAGATCAATATAGAAGCCATCGTCACACCGGAGATTTCTGCTACTGTGGGGGTAGCGACGGCTTTTGTCATCAATCCGATGGCAGGTGCTGCATTATTCGCAGCGACCAAGGTTTTGGGGCCGTTATGGAATAAGATATCCGTTATTCGTTACCGGATTACTGGTAATCTTGAGCAACCGAAAATTGATGAAGTTCTGCGTCAGCTTAAGGAGAATAGAGGAACATGAGAAACGTTAATGTTGCACTCTTGCAGTTATGTAGCGGTGAAAATATCAAACATAATTTGTCGCAAATTGAACAACAAATTAAGCAGTTGCCAGATACTATCAAGTTTGTCATGACCCCGGAAAATGCACTGTTGTTTGCTAATGCTGATAGCTATCGTAGGCATGCGGAACAACAGGGTCATGGGCCTTTGCAGCAAGCTGTTAGTGAGATTGCACGCCGTTATGGTGTTTGGTTATTAATCGGTTCTATGCCGCTTATCAGTCGTGAAAATCCTGAACGGCTCACCAGTAGTAGCCTGTTGTTTGATGATCAGGGTAAGATTTGCGCACGTTACGACAAAATCCATATGTTTGATGTCAATATTAATGATGAACATGGATCATATAATGAATCATCTGTTTTCCAGCGTGGGGAACATATTACCGTTGTAGATACACCTGTTGGGCGTCTCGGAATGACCATATGTTATGATCTGCGCTTCCCTGGGTTGTTTCAGGCATTACGTGAGCAAGGCGCTGAGTTGATATCTGTTCCTGCGGCATTTACTCGTTTAACAGGAAAAGCACATTGGGAGCCACTGTTGCGGGCTCGCGCTATTGAAAACCAGTGTATTTTGTTAGCGCCGGCTCAGGTTGGTGTACATGGAACCCGCCAGACGTGGGGTCACTCAATGGCAGTGGATGGTTGGGGGAAAGTGATTAAGAAAAACCCCGATGCAGTCAGTGCATTACAACTGAATATCAGGGCAGATAGCTTGAAGATTATGCGTGAGCAGATGAAGGTGGTGAAACATAACCGCTTTCGACCGCAGTTGACTTCCTTGATTGAAAAAATACCGCAAATTAAAGAGTAGCAATTATGAGTTTAACTTCTGTCAGTGAACACCTACTGGCTGCAAATAAATTAAGCCATCAAGATCTGTTTTCAGTACTCGGTCAACTGGCTGAACGTCGGCTTGATTATGCCGATCTCTATTTTCAGTCCAGTTACCATGAATCTTGGGTGCTGGAAGATCGGATTATTAAGGATGGTTCCTATAATATTGATCAGGGGGTTGGCGTTAGGGCAATCAGTGGTGAAAAAACGGGTTTTGCTTATGCAGACCAGATCACGTTGAATGCGTTGCAACAAAGTGCACAGGCTGCCCGTAGCATCGTCCATGAAAAAGGGAATGGTAAAGCCCATACTTTTGGCGAAGTGACCTATTCTCAGCTTTATGCAGCAATTGATCCGCTGCAAAGTTTTTCCCGTGAAGAAAAAGTTGCGTTATTGCAGTGTGTGGATCAGGTGGCTCGTGCTGAAGATCCAAGAGTACAGGAAGTCAATGCCAGTCTGACAGGGATCTATGAACGGGTGTTGGTCGCGGCAACCGATGGGACCTTGGCGGCTGATATCCGTCCTCTCATTCGCTTATCTGTCACGGTGCTGGTGGAAGATAACGGCAAACGTGAACACGGCACTAGCGGTGGTGGTGGCCGTTACGGTTATGAATATTTTCTGGAAGTGGTTAGTGGTCAGATCCGTGCAGAACAATTTGCGCGTGAAGCTGTCCGTATGGCACTGGTGAATCTTTCCGCTGTTGCTGCACCTGCTGGTACCATGCCGGTTGTTCTAGGGGCTGGTTGGCCGGGAGTGTTGCTGCATGAAGCTGTTGGTCATGGGCTGGAAGGTGATTTTAACCGCCGTGGTACTTCGGTGTTTTCTGGTCAGATTGGTGAAAAAGTCGCGTCTGAACTCTGTACTGTGGTTGATGATGGCACAATAAAAGGTCGCCGGGGGTCATTGGCAATTGATGATGAAGGCGTTCCTGGACAATACAATGTATTGATTGAAAATGGCATTCTGAAAGGTTACATGCAAGATAAAATGAATGCGCGTCTGATGGGGGTCACGCCGACGGGCAATGGTCGCCGTGAATCTTATGCCCATTTGCCAATGCCTCGTATGACTAATACCTATTTGCTGGCGGGTCATTCCACACCAGAAGAGATCATAAGTAGTGTAGAGAATGGCTTATATGCGCCAAATTTTGGTGGTGGTCAAGTGGATATCACTTCCGGTAAATTCGTGTTCTCGACATCGGAAGCTTATCTGATTGAGAACGGTAAAATTACCAAACCAGTGAAAGGTGCAACCCTTATCGGTTCCGGTATTGAGGCTATGCAGCAGATCTCTATGGTAGGAAACGATCTTGCTCTGGATAAAGGTGTTGGGGTTTGTGGCAAAGAGGGCCAGAGTGTCCCTGTTGGTGTTGGTCAGCCTACTTTGAAACTGGACAACTTGACCGTTGGAGGAACAGCCTGATTTTTGGTTGTTTATCCGAGATAGATCATTATAAGACACGAACGGATAGCCAATGCCCGTGCCGACTTTCAACACAAACTTTCTCGTGCAATTGTTGACGAAAACCAAGCGATAATGGTGGAGACGCGGAAGATGGCAAACCTGATGAAAAATTCTAAACTCGCCCGCGTAATCAGTGATAGAAGAACTGGAAGGGGAACTTAGTTTTAATATTTTCCCCTAACAGAAATTAGAACCTTACGGGTTTTAGGTCGTTAAGCGGATTCAGCCATATCTTTAAGATACTGGAAAATCTGACGATAAGATTTAGGTGGCTTATTTGCCGCCTTTTCTTTTTTGGCGTTGCGGATCAAAGTACGCAGTTGCTGGCGATCGGTTTGTGGGAATAACGCCACCACTTCATCAATAACATCGTCATTGCCATCAATCAATTTATCACGTAATTCTTCCAGTTTATGGAGCAGAGTGATTTGCTGATTATGACGATTTTTCAGTTTATCAAGCGCGGTGGTAATTGGCTCGACATCCCGAGTACGCAGCAGTTTACCAATAAATTGTAGTTGGCGACGGCGCCCCTCTCTTTTTATCTTCTGTGCAAGTTCAATGGCGGCCAGCAGATCCTCATCTAACGGAACGCGTTCAAGCGCACTTTTGCTGAGCTCAACCAATTCTGTACCCAGCTTTTTCAATGCTTCGGCATCACGTTTAATTTCACTTTTACTGACCCAAATTATCTCTTCCTCTTCCTCTTCGGCAGGAGAATCATTGAGCCAATCTTCAGGCTGCTTTGCCATAGTGGTTTTCCTTTTAAAAAGGCCGGAGCTGGCAGGTTTATTTTTGGAGCATGACCTGTAGCTCGGTGGGTGTTAACATCCTAATATCGTGTATTGTAACTGGGAAAAACGTCGGATTACCACTCGACATTGACTGTGTGGATAAAACGGTTCTGTTTTTCCGACAGATTTTCCCTTTATTCATCAAATTACAGGTAATTAATGAAAATCACGGATCAAATTGCGGAACAACGCAAACAACTGGAAAACGCAGTTTCACGGGCACTAGAGCTGGCAAAAGCGGGTTGTGATGCTGCGGAGGTTGCGGTTAATAAAACAACGGGTATTAGTGTCAGTACCCGCTTTGGTGAAATTGAAAATGTAGAATTCAATAGTGATGGTGCTCTGGGGATCACCGTATATCATCAGCAACGTAAAGGTAGCGCATCATCAACAGATTTAAGCCCGGATGCCATTGCCCGTACTGTTCAGGCTGCGATTGATATCGCTCGTTATACCTCTCGGGACCCGTGTGCTGGCCCGGCAGATAAAGCGCTACTGGCGTTTGAAGCGCCAGATCTTGATTTGTTCCATCCAACAGAGTTGGATGCGGATAAAGCAATTGAACTGGCTGCTCGTGCGGAACAAGCTGCATTACAGGCAGATAAGCGTATTACCAATACTGAAGGTGGCAGTTTTAACAGCCATTACGGTATCAGAGTGTTTGGTAACAGCCACGGTATGTTGCAAAGCTATTGCTCCAGTCGTCATTCTATGTCGAGTTGTGTGATTGCTGAACTTGATGGCGATATGGAACGGGATTATGCGTATACCATTAGTCGTCGTTTTGAAGATTTAAAATCGCCAGAATGGGTTGGGCAGGAGTGTGCTCGTCGTGCATTATCTCGTTTGTCGCCACGTAAATTACCGACTATGAAAGCACCGGTGTTGTTTGCTGCGGAGGTTGCAACGGGCCTTTTCGGTCATTTGGTTGGCGCTATCAGTGGTAGCAGTATTTACCGGAAATCCTCTTTCCTGCTTGATCATCTGGGCAAACAAATTCTGCCATCATGGCTGACAATTGAAGAACGGCCACACTTGCTGGCGGGGTTAGCATCTTCTCCATTTGATAGTGAAGGTGTTTCTACCAGCAATCGGGATATTATCAAGGATGGTATATTACAGACTTGGCTTCTGACCAGTTATTCTGCCCGTAAGCTAGGAATGGCAAGTACCGGCCATGCAGGAGGGATTCATAACTGGTGCATTGCAGGGCAAGGTCAAGATTTTGCAGATTTACTGCGTCAGATGGGAACTGGGTTAGTGGTCACTGAACTGATGGGGCAGGGAGTCAGTGCAGTAACTGGCGACTATTCCCGTGGTGCCGCTGGTTTTTGGGTAGAAAATGGTGAGATTCAGTATCCTGTCAGCGAGATTACTATTGCAGGCAATTTAAAGGATATGTGGGCCAATATGGTCACTATTGGGAATGATATTGAAACGCGTAGTAATATCCAGTGTGGTTCAGTCTTACTGCCGGAAATGAGTATCGCTGGTCAATAAGAGATACTCGTTTCCGATTACTTTAGCCAGCCCGGATCAAATGGGCTGGCTGAATTAACGGTGGAGCTCACCGGCAGCTTCTGGTTGGTAAAGTAATTCTAATCCTGTGAATACCATAGGGAAATCAATTAAATGCATATTTATCAATGAATTATGAAACGGCAAGTGCTGATGAACGCTGAGGTTTTAAGTTCTCTGCCGCCACCTTGTCGCCATTTTTTAACTGCGATAACGGGTTGTATATCAAGGCATCATTCAGATGGTCAGGTGCAAAATGTGCGTACCGCATTGTCATTTTGATGTCGGTATGTCCCAGTATTTTTTGCAGGACAATGATATTGCCTCCGCTCATCATAAAATGTGATGCGAATGTGTGGCGCATTACATGGGACGATTGGTGAGATGGTAACTCTATACCAGCTCGTTTGACAGCCCTACGGAAAGCTGAATAGCAGGAGCTGAACAATTTCCCTTTCCTCTTTGGTATCTCATCGTATAGCTCCTTAGTTATCGGAACAGTACGATTACGTTTCCCTTTAGTCTGAGTGAACGTTATCTTATAAGGCGTGATTTGTGAGCCAGTTAATCCCGCAGCTTCAGACCATCTTGCACCTGTAGATAGAGCAATTTTGACGATAATCAACAAATCTTTTGCTGTGCTTTGTGCGCAGAAATCCAGCAGGGTAATAATTTGTTGATTTGATAAAAAAGCCATTTCCGTTTCATCAGTATTGAACGCTCTGATGTTTTTCAATGGATTCTCTTTGTTCCATTCTCCGAGCCTGTATAACTCATTAAACATAGCACGGAAATATGCTAATTCATTATTAACGGTACTAGGAGTGACAGGTTTTAATTTGTTAGCATTCCCATTTAACCTTTTCTCTCGGTAAACAGAAAACAACTTAGTATCAAATTCGGTTGCAAGGGGATTACTCATTTCTTTACAAGCAAAGAGCATTCTTTGTTTGCGGTTTTTGCCATCACTTAGGGTTATGCCATGTGCTCGATACCAGATATCAACCAGCTCAGAAAGAAGACGTTTATCTTGCTTTTCTCCGAGCCAAGGCTTGTCTACAGTTTCATCTAATATATGGCGCTCATAAGAGAGCGCCTCACCTTTGGTCGTGAACTGTTTACGGATTCTTCGCCCGTTCCTGCCGTTGGGGTAAAGCTCAACTAGCCATTTGCCATTTGGTTGCTTATTTATTGCCATAGCTATCGATACCGACCACATTAGTTAACCAATCAGGCTTGGATGTACCTTCCCAGATAATGGCTTCACCATTTGACGTGCTGTAAAGACTTGGCTCAGCGTCGGAGTTTGAATTGCGTTTAGTTGGTTCGCGCTCGTTTGATTCTTTCTTTGCTTTCTCATATTCAGCAGAAAATTTATTTTTTATAAGGGACCATCGTTCTCTTATAGATAGGTTATTACTTTTTTCTTCTTTCTCCTTTTTACCCTTGCGTGGTAGATAAATCCAACGATAAAATAAAAAGCAAAGAACCGAGCCGGAAATAAACAGCATGGCTTTGACGACACTCTTATTTTTAGGTTCGGTATCGAAACGGAAACCTAATCCAGAAATAAAAAACAGCACTAAGAAGGTAAGTGAAACAATTTTTATTGTTGTGATTATAATTTTCATTTTAATAATCCTTTATTTTCTTAACAACTCTCCCTAGTACATTGATCTCATCTAAATCACAATCAAATGCCATTCCAACACCGGAAACTCGGACACGTCTAACAGGGATACGGGTTAACTCGCGAATACTGATTTTGTTTTTAATCTTAATCAACCATTTGCCATCATAAACATCTGCAAACCCACGATCAATGATGTAGTAAGTTTTGGAATCCAGAACACAGAAAGGATCAGAAGGAAAGGGAATACCAGCAGTAAACATCACCTTATCGAACATGACATAGCCTGATTGATAGAGTTTTCCATCAATCAGCTTATTATTAGGTAATTTTAGCATGTCGATTTCTTCATCATTAAATTTTCTTCCTTGACCAGTAGCTAACCATTCTAAAGTTGCGCCAGTCTCAGCCATGCATTGAACAACGATATCTGAGGGGAAAAATCCGCGTTTATAACGCATTGCTAAGCTACTACTGGCGATACCGAAATGTTCTGCTAGGGCTATTTTTGTAGAGAACCCATAAGCCTCAATGATACGGTCAAGAACCTTGTCGCCGCCTTTGGTTAAATCTATTTGTAGATTCAAGCTAAAAATCCTCTTGATTTTTGTCTTTAAGCGAATGCATAATTCACTTTGTAGGTTATAGTGAATATGAACGAATATAAACGAATATTGATAAGACTAAAGCTAAAAGAGGATTTTGCCCCATGAGACCTATCTTTACAATCACTGTCACTGAGCCATTCCTTCCAATTGAAGAATATTGCCGCCGTCATGCCATGTCTATATCGACTGCCCGCGACATGGTTAGAGATGGTCGCTTACCCGTTCGTGAAAAATCCATTGATAAGAAACGCGGTAAAGTGCTTATCAATATGATGGCTCTGGCAGTTGAAGCATTAAGCGCAACTAGTGTCCAAATTTCACTTAACACGCAATACGAGTAAAGCATTTCGCTTTTGGAGAAAAACAGCAATGTTTGATTATCAAGTTTCCAAACAAGCACACTTTGATCATGCTTGCCGGGCATTCGCCAACGTTCATAGGGGCAACTTAGCTCAAATTTCGGGAGCTATCCGAATGAATCCGCAAATGCTGCGTAACAAGCTAAATCCTGAACAGCCTCACATACTGACTTGTGTTGACTTAATGAAGTTAACCGATGTAACGCAAGACGCATCTATTTTGGATGGATTACTGGAGCAGTTGCGGTGTCAGCCATCGGTACCGGTGAATGAGATTTGTGATTCCAACATGTCGAATTATTTGTTAGGTGTAACGGCAGAAGTGGGAAAACTGGCAAGTGCTGTTGTTTCGGGAGGTCATTTCAATCATACCCGTGTGGCTGAGTTTAAGAGGACGGTTAATAATGCGATCAGATTATTAACTTTAGTGGGTATTACCATTTCATCAAGATTGCATTCTAATGCCTGCGTCTAGTTCGGTGGTTGATGTTGTTGCAGGTATTGGAGCATTGTTAGTGTGAGGTCAGCATGAACGCATTAAAGCAACAAGAACACCAATATAAATTGACTGGTGAATCATTTAAACCCCAAAAAGATAGGTTTATCTATCCAATCGTTCTATGTGCTTTTGCTTATTTTATTCTGTTCCTGATTCGATGAGGTTTACATGAACACGGAATATCAATTTGAATCAAGCGAACAACGTGCATTCTCAATATCTTTTGAAACGCGGGTTAATGGATTAAATAAAGTTGCTCAAGTCAGGGCACAATATTTCAAATCTGATAATAAAGAGTTAAGTGTCTTTATTAATGAGATGAGAGATAAACGTAGCGAAAACTATGTGGATAATAAACGCGTGTTAGCTGCCATTTTCTACATAGCACGTATACCAACCAATAGGCATGAACTGGCATTGAATGAATTAACTCGTGAAGAAATGATTAGTCTGATACGAGCAATAAATATTATCAAGGCAACGAGTGTATTATTACCCAATAATTTATCGTTGCCGAACTAAATAAAAATAACTATCGTTCTAATTTTAATGGCGCTAACACGTCAGGGATTTTTATTACCAAAAACAAGGAAATTAATAAATGAAAGCTACAGGTATTGAGCAGTTAATAAAAAAGGTGCGGGAGGATGAACGTAAACATTATGCAGATTTATTTTCATTCCGTTTAGCAAAACTGTCCGTTCATGTTTTGAAAAATAAAATGGATCATGCGGCCAGTGCAGCGCTTTTGCAACGTGAATCTGAGAACGTCGAGCGTCAGGCCCAGGAGTGGCACTATGTCTGATGTTATCGACCAAGCTTGTCAACATGCAGAGGAAACACTGGAACGCAAAATATTAAGGCATATAAACCGCCCTGTGAGTGTTTCTACGTTTGAATGTGAAGATTGTGGGGAATTAATCTCATCAGAGCGACGGATGAAAGTCATGGGTGTTACCCGTTGTGTTTCCTGTCAGGAAGTTTTCGAGATGGAACAGAAACATTATCGGAGTGTGTGGGATGACTAGATATCATGATCTAACAACTAAAAATTTTGATTGCATTGTGTCAGATAGTCAGCTTTGCATTGATGTATCGGTATTTATGCCTGTAATTGAGGAAAACGATATTGTTATTTTACGTGAATATAAAGGCGTTAGGGTTAAAACCTTTATCGTTAATTCTGTCATAAGAGATGATGTTAGCTGTGATTATCCATATGGAAATATCAGATATGAACTTACATCGCTATCACCGAATTTTTTCTTTCGTGAGGGTGAATAATCATGAAAGTGAAAAACAAAACTCATCATTTAAAAAAGAGTTTATTTTATAGCTATTGATAACGGAGAGAAAAAAGCAGAATTTAGAGTAAATGATCAAGAATATAAAACAGGTGATTTTCTTGCATTGAATAAAATTGGTGACAATGGAAATTTCATAGGAAGATTGATTTCAGGAAAAATAACAAATGTAACGGTAATTAATAAAGATTTGTATCCGCAGATAGCGGAAGAATTTGTTTTGCTTTTATTTTAATTAATTCCCGTTAATTGTTTGTAACATGAATATTGAAAGAAAAGAAGAAAATAACGGCGATGCACTGCGTTCAATGTATCGCCAGAGTATAGAATTTCAGCCAGGGTTGCCGAATGATGCAACTCTGGCTGAACGTATTATGTGGGAGGCGAACCCTAACGATTATGCATGGCGGCATCAATATCTTGAGAATGTGCCGCATTCACTGGCGATCTACCTTGCAACACGTTACGCCAATATTTTCAATCAATCTGGTCGCCGCCGGGCTAATACGTTTTTACGTCAGTTCTGCGAGAACGTATTACCACGGTTAAAATTGGTCAATGAACAATACGAGTTCCAGCATATTGTATCTGGTGTTATGCCGTTCCCGTTTATCGAATCACTGGAACAATTGCCAACATTAGGACGTAAAGAAATAAAACAGCTTGCGCATGAGATTGCGCGGTTTATGGCTGAGAGTTACGACCAATATGTTGAACAGGCCCTACAGAATGAGCAGGACGCTTGCCGTAGATTAATTCATGTCTATACCCGTTTGGCTAAATTGACACAGCAAGCGGGAACGATAGCCCCATATTGGCAGCAATTTGCAAAAGGTCGAATTAAACCCACAGAAGACCAACTATGTGCGGGATTGCTGCGCATGATGTCAGATCAATGGTGGTACATCCGTTTAAAGCGGATACGTGATATTCGTGCCGAACATATTGCAATTGCTGTCGGACAGGTACAAAAAGCGGTTTCATCCTATGTTTCACGTCAGACTTTACATGAATGGACAGAGCAGAAGCGGCTAAATTGGGAGTTTCTGCAATCGTTCGATTTAGAGAATGAAGATGGGGAGCGAGTTTCGTTAAGCGATAAGGTCTTGGGCAGCATTGCAAACCCTGCCGTTCGCCGTTGTGAACTCATGATCCGTATGCGCGGATTTGAGGACTTGGCTAACGAAATGGGCTGTGTGGGAGATTTTTATACTATTACAGCCCCTTCTAAATATCACTCTGTACATAGTGGTGGCGGTTTTGTGAAAAACTGGAACGGTGCGACCCCAAAGGATACACAAAAGTATTTGTGTAAGGTCTGGGCAAAAATCCGGGCGGCTTATTCCCGTGCGGGGATCAGCGTATTCGGTTTTCGTGTTGTTGAACCTCACCATGACGGAACGCCACATTGGCATATGCTGCTATTTATGCGCCCTGAGCATGTCGATGAAATGCGCGACATTATGTGTTATTACGCCCGGTTGGAAGATTCAGAGGAATTACAGGGACAAAAGGCACTCAAGGCGCGTTTCCATGTGAAGCCTATCGATAAGGCAAAAGGTTCGGCCACGGGCTATATCGCCAAATACATCTCAAAGAATATTGATGGTTACGCGCTGGATGGCGAAAAGGATGGGGAAACAGGCCAACTTCTTAAGGATATGTCCCGTTCGGTTTCTGCCTGGGCGAGTCGTTGGCGCATCCGTCAATTCCAGCAGATTGGTGGTGCTCCGGTTTCTGTCTGGCGTGAACTGCGTCGCTTAAGTGGTGACGAACAGATTTTGCCTGATGAGGATATGGATAACGTTCGCTTTGCGGCGGATATTGGCAACTGGTCAGCCTATACCGAATTTCAGGGCGGTGCATTGGTTGCCCGCAAAGATCTCACTGTGCGCCTTGCTTATGAGGTCACCGAGGAAGGCAATATTTACGGTGAGGATGTTCAGCGTATTTCCGGTATTTACTCGCCCCGTCTGGGCGAATCCTCTTCTTTTGTTACCCGTACTGTGAAATGGAGGATGGTCCCTAAATCCAGCCCGGTATCTGCGGGTGAGGGTGTGGTTTTTTCTTCCTCTTGGAGTTCTGTCAATAACTGTACGGAGGCACGAAATACGGTTAGTCAAGGAAGTGATCTGTATTTAGATGAATTCTATTACGGTTGGCATCAAATGAGTGAGAAGGAAAAAATACAGCGAGTTTATGAATCGGCAAAATTACAGAGTTTGGAGATGAGTGATGTGCTGGCACATTCGTTACTGGAGGGGGGGAGTATGACCATAGATGGACAGCGTTATTGTTTATCTATGTTCGGTCATCTACATAAAGTTAAAAAAACGCATACTGAAACAACAAAAATGATAATGAGTAGGTTAAGTGAAAAATTGGGGGTTGATATTTCCGGGATATTCCGTGATCCAAAAGGTCATTATTTGACTATGTTGCGAAAAATTAACCAAGGGCCGATTGAGGTCACATAACTAATTATTTCTCAATGAAATTGATGCATTTGTTAATTATATTAAATTAAACTGTATATAAATACAGTTAATGGAACGGTAAAAATATGATGTCAGATTATCTGGATAAGTTGGCCGTGTTGGAACGGATTGAATTGATTGCTAAAGTTGGTAATTCAGGTATTTGCACTAGTCGAGAACGGCAAGTCGCATTTGATTGGATTGCAGAACTTGCTGAGCAGGTCAGAAAAGAAATAATCTCAAATGTAAAAACTAAAAGGCCACTAAGTAGTGGCTCAGAATTACGCAGTAGGGCGAACTTTTAATAAATCCAATGCCATTTGACGCTGTTGCGGGTTGAGGTTGTTAATCACGGTCTGCAACAGTTGATCACCCGTTTTTGCACTGGGACTTAGCGTGTGCGAAAACGTCAAATTCATAACAAATGTATAACCACATTCAACACTGGAACACGCGCAGTACAGATCAGCAATTTCACGGTGCTTCCGATTCGTCTTGCGAATAACCGCCTTAGCACCGCACTCAGGGCAGATAATTTTTAATACGCGCATATTCCTCATTCCCAAAGTATCCATTTTCGGTAATTTTACCTGTTTTTTGCGCGTTTTGCACACGAACTTACGCGATCTTGTTTAAAACGGATATGTAATATTTCGGGCACATCATAGGTATTTATCGCATTCATGAACATATTTTGAACGGGGATAACTTCATCCTGGCGATAGACCTCACGGGCTTTTTCCGGATCACCCAACCCGCCGATATTGGTCGGGATAATGCCAGCCAATCCCGCCGGGAATCGGTGAGCGGTCAGCACATCTTGTGAACTGATACTTTTCACATTGGCAAATTCATCATTGGCTGAGATATCACCCACCGGAATAAATTTGATCCCGTCAGGGTCGCCGTTGGGAATGTTGACAAACAGAGTTTCGAAATTCCCGATCCCTTTACTGAGTTGTAATTTTTGGATAATTTCCTCTTCGGTTTCATCAGAGATATTCGGGTCATTGGTGTAAATGATACCGCCAGTGTGGGCGCCATTGTGGTAATAACGACGGCGGAAAATGGTGGCCTCAGAGTTGAGCAGTGCGGCATGAATACCGCCAATATAATCCGGCAATCCGTAAACTTGCTGTTGCGGGTCATACTGCTTAATGAAAATGACCTCTTCCGGTGAGAAAACCAATGGTTCACCCTCTTGCAAGACCACAAAATATTTATCCTTACGGCGACGTAGGTATAGGGAAGGCAAGACCTCCAGTGCGACCACATCACCCCAGAAGTTACGGACTTTCAGAATGGCGACATCACCGAAAATCAGGAAATTAATCACGGCTGACTTGAATTGTTCATGGGACAGTCCGCCACCGACATAATCCGAGGCAATCATATTGTGACGGGCATAGAGTACACCGCCGTGTTGACCGTTCATGTTGGTCAGTTGTGCCAGGGCTAAACGGTCAATCGGTAGTGTGTAATGGTCATAGTCATTGTCATACCAGATATTTTGATAATCCGTTCTGGTGGTGAGTATCGGTTCAGGTTTGCCCAACGTGATTAAGCTCATTTGCCGTTGACGGCCGTTTGTACGTGGGGAATGTGCGCGGGTTTTCCTTAACTTTTTCTTCATTATGCAGCCTTTGCAAATGTGTATTTAGAGGTGCGTTTCTTGTCGTAATTTAACGGCTCATTCATCAGGGCATGAGCGATTGCCCAGAAGACGTCAGCGTGTCCGGTTTCCCGCGAACGGTCAGCGACAAAGGTCATGCTGCCGCCTTTTTTCGTCGTGGTGTGTCGAATAGCCAGAAATGAGGCCAGAATTTCTTTTTGTTCCACATCCCATTCGATACGCTCCTCACTGACCACATCAATCATTTTCATGACCAGTTGGTTTTTGCTTTGCGGGTTGTAGTGGATAGCGTGGGCTTGCCGGGGGGCGAAGTCCTGCACCATTTCATAGACACCGTGACCAATCCCCGTGGTATCAATACCGATATGGGTAAATTTGTAGCGCTTGAAGAGATCTTCAATCAGTTTCGCCTGATGTTTCCAGTTCATGCCTTGCCAATAGAACGTTGCCAATACCCGAAAAACTTCGGGCGCCATCATGGGCGGGGCAATAATCACAAAGGTTGAAGTATCGCCAGAACGGGCCGGGTCAAAACCGCCCCAGACTTCGCGATCCCCAAAAGGACGCGGTGCATTGGGATCATGGTCTTCCCAGAGATGGATATCCGCGCCGCATTTTTCTAGTTGGTGATATTTGAAAACAGATGCGCCACTATCAACAAACATACACAGATACAACATGTTAAATGTGTCTGGGTTATAACGGTTCCGCAGTTTTTCAATGGATGCCAGGTTGAATCCGCCCTTAATGGCATCTTCCAGCGTAATGACGTAACGCCATTGACCATCCGGGCAATCGCGACCGCCATCACGTAATTCATCAAATGAGGGAAATTCAATGTTCTTACGTTTGGGATCATTGCCGCGCCATTCGTCACCCATCCAAAATGGATAGGCGGGATGGGTTTTGGCGCTGGGGGTTGAAAAATAGGTGGTACGCCATTTGTCATGGGTTGCCATTGCGGAGGCAACTTCATTGAGGCGTTTAAAATCAGGTACCCAAAAATATTCGTCACAATACAAATGACCGGAATAGGATTGTGCCGTGTTTTTATTGGTTGATAAAAAACGCAGTTCGGCACCGTTGCTGAGCCGAATAGGGTTGCCTGTCAGCGTTACACCGAAGAAGTGTTCAGCGATATTAACGATATACGAGCGGAAAACTTCTGCCTGTGGTTTTGAGGCGGATAAGAATATTTGAGGATTGCCCGTTAATACGGCATTTTCGAATGCCTCAAAGGCGAAATACCAGGTTGCACCGATTTGCCGACTTTTGAGAATATTTCTGATCTGTTTTGCCAGATTATTGCGTAAATGTTTTTGATAGCCGAAAAGCGTCTCATCGACAAACTGCTGAAAATCTTCTTTAGTCAGTGTCGAAATATCATTTTTACGATAGCGTTTCTTTTTCTTGGGTTCATCCTCACTGAATGGGATATAATCACCGCCTGATTTTTCTTGCGCCTTAATTTCGGCCAGCTTTTCTTTATGCTTATTTTCCTGTGCCATCAGTTTTATATGATGTGCAATTAATCGGTCGAGTTCGTCTAATTCCAGCGAGGTTTTATTGTTGCGTTCACTGAGCACGGCAATTCGGCGGTTAATGGCCTCGATAACACTTTCATGGTTGAGCATATCTGCCCAATGCCATTTTTCCGCCCAATAGTAAATGATCCGCCGATTCGGCAGATTTAATTCACGGGCAATTTCTGCCGGAGTATATCGCCGTAGGTATAAAGAACGGGCGACATTGATTAGTTCATCGGAGTATTTAGCCATAGCAATCATATTATGCCGGGCTAAATGTATCCTGACGCGCATTCAATTTCGGCCTGAATGGGTTATGGCGTTATATCCGAATTCATCAGAATTAAACCATTCGCAGCATTTTATTGAATCCGCAATACTGTATTTGATTCAAATGGAAGGAATTAAATATGTCTCAGTTAATGACTAACTGGATATGTATTGCCACGGAGGGCGACACGGTTGATGGCCGAGTAATGGAACCTCAATGGATTTTAGAGGCTGCCGAACTCTATAACCCAGAGTTGTACACTGCCCGCATTTGGCCGGAACATGAACGTGGGTTCGGTGCAATGGGCGAAGTGTTAGCCGTCAAAGCAGCGCGAGATGATGGCGGGGTTTTACGCTTATATGCGCAACTGCGACCCAATCATCATTTGTTACAGGCCAATCGAGAGGGACAATTACTGTTTACCTCTGTTGAACTTACGTCTGATGGCAATTTTCGCGGAACCGGCAAAACATATCTGGAAGGACTGGCAGTGACTGACTCACCCGCCAGCGTGGGCACAACGCGTCTGCAATTTAAAAAAAGGAACAAACATCGTCGATTCGGTGCGTATAAGCCACTGGTTATTGATGAGGTTAAACACGTTAAGGATAACGGCATGACAAAGGCCAAAAAAGGATGGAAAAGCTTTTTTAACATTGAAGAGCCAGAAGAAATCGAATCAAAACCATCAAGCGATGATGCGTTGCAGGCGCTGGCCCAGGCTGTAGCAGATTTAGAAGCGCGAATGACCACGCTTGAGGGTAAGCAGGAATCGACCGAGCAGGAAGTTGCAGACGTTCAGGAAGATGTCGAGACAATGAAAGCGGTTGTCGATACCGAAGCATTTGCGCGTTTACGTGACAGTTTGCCCGATATTCTAAAAAAGTTTAACAAATTGGACGGTATTGCTACCCGCTTACCATCGCGTAACCCAAAAGGCGACAAAAACGAGCCTTTTAAATTTCTGTAATTCCATGATGGAAAAAGGCAAAGGGAAGAGCTATGCAATTGAATCATCAGGCACGGACATTTTTGCAGAAATATGCGGCGGGGTTAGCCGAATCCTACGGGGTTGAAGACACATCACGTTACTTTTCGCTGACTGACCCAAAAGAAACCGCCTTGCGCAGCGCATTGTTGGAATCCGTGGAATTTCTCAGCATGATCACCTGTGCGGATGTGGATCACCTTTCCGGCCAGGTGGTGTCAGTCGGCAACCCAGGGTTATTCACCGGGCGTAAAAAAGATGGCCGCTTTATGCGTAAAACGGGGGTTGACGGCAATAAATACAGCTTAGTTGAAACCGATTCCGGTACCGCCTTGCCCTGGGATTTGTTATCTGTCTGGGCGAACTCGGGTTCAGAAAATGAGTTTTTCCAACGTATGCAGGAATTCACTCATGAATCTTTTGCACTGGATATGATCCGGGTTGGTTTTAACGGCCAGCGAGTGGCGGAGACCACCGACCCAGAAGCCAATCCGAATGGTGAAGATGTGAACATGGGTTGGCATCAAATCGCCAAAGAATGGAATGACGGCAAGCAGGTGATTACTGCACCGGTGAAACTGGATGAGCACGGTGATTTTACCTCACTGGATGCGATGGCGTCAGATCTGATTAACGCCTGTATTCCGCAGCAATTCAGGCATGATCCACGTTTGGTGGTACTGGTCGGTGCTGATTTAGTGGCGGCTGAACAATATCGATTATATCAGGCAGCAAATAAACCGACTGAAAAAATCGCGGCGCAAATGTTAGGGAGTTCCATTGCTGGACGTCCGGCCATTATCCCGCCATTTATGCCGGGTAAACGTATGTCAGTCACCATGCTGCCTAACTTGCAAATTCTGACACAGCGTAATACACGCCAGCGTAAGGCGGAATTTGTGGATGACCGTAAACAATTTGAAAATAAATACCTGCGCAATGAGGGCTACGCGATTGAAACACCGGAATTGTACGCCGCCTATGATGAAAGTGCCGTCACTATCGGTACCGTGGCTGAACCTGCTGAAAAACTGGATACAGAATAGTGCTGTCGCCTGCTCAACGACACCGGGCCGCGGTTGAACTTCGCCAGAAACTGGCGCGGCAACAAGCGGTTGCGATTGCAGAGGGGGCGAGTATGCACCTGCAAGCCCGCGCCATTGAGCAGGATATTAAGCGGTTACGCCAGTTGGCGTTAACGGCGGAACGGGTAGAGATGAAAAAGCGGGAATTGTTGCCTAATTATCTGCCCACGGCGGAACGCTACATCACCGAGGGGGAAATTTACCGAAACCCGATTTTTGCTTACTGCGTGATCTGGTTATTTGATATTGGGGATTTTGCCAAAGGATTGGATTGGGCCGATATCGCCATTGAGCAAGGGCAGCTCACCCCTGACAATTTTCGCAGTAGCTTTCCGGCCTTTGTTGCCGACACGGTTTTACTCTGGGCACAGGTGGAAGCCGACACCGGGAATAGTGTTGAACCCTATTTTTCAAGGACATTTCAGAATGTCACGGGCAAATGGAAAGTACACGAAAAAATTAAGGCTAAATACTACAAATTTGCTGCCTTGAACCTGCTGAAAGGGGATAACGCCGACATTAAGGTGAGTTCGGTTGATAGGTGGGATGTGCTGGAGCAGGCGGATATCTGGTTATCAAAAGCGCATCAGTGTAACCCGAAATCAGGCGTAAAAACTTATCGGCAACGGATTGCCGCCCGTTTACGGGCATTGACAACCCAATAGCGATACCACGATAAACAATGACTACCGCAAGCCAGAGCGGGCGCGGTGGAGGCATGGCAAGGATTGCTCATGGCCGTGGAAACCGGGCTGCCCGCTTTTTTATGGATGAGAGAGGCGAGATGTTTAGTGGCAACACCCTTGATTATCGGGATGAACCGTTGACCAATGACGGTTTTTGGCCGGATTTGAATCTGCGCGAATTTCAGGTGAACCGCAATATTCCGGCTGACTTAGATAATGGCCTGTTAGCTCATGCACTGCTGGCAAGTACCGCTGAAATCAATCTTGACTTACAGCGTCTGAAAGTCCGGTTGCAGGCAAAAGGCTATCAGAAAGCGGCCGATGTGCCAGGCATTGCTATCGATGGCGTTAATGCGTTAGTGGGGCAGTATAAAAAGGCGGTTTATGCCAGGGCAAAAGCGGATCTGTTGGGGGAATACACCGCTATTGTCAGTCGTGCCCCTCATCCGCCACAAGAAAGTTCTGAACTACGTCCCCGTTTATTAGCGGAAGCGGCTTTTGTTATCCGCAATATGAAGGGATACGGTCGCACAACGGTACGCATGATATGAGCAAATTACATCATTTAACGGCATTTTTGCGGGAAAACCTGCCAGAACGTCTCTGTAAGATAGAATTTACCAGTGAAATGGATGAAATTCGTTTCATTCCTGCGCAACGGGATTTAGGTCTGGGGCAATACCAGATGTTTATCCAGCAGTATGAGGCGGTGATTGCCTGGGGGCGTTTCCCATACCGAGAGTTTGATCCGCGATATGTCCCATTGTTAATAGATGTGTGGCTGACTGAGCAGGGCAATGAGTTAGGGGATGCCAATCTGGAGCCGGAACGGCCAGCGATGACCGTTGAAGTGGATGAGGAAACCGCTGTAGTTGTAGTGTCGTTGTCACTGTCAGAGCCTGTTGTCATGCGTGAAGATAAAAACGGCATCGTCCCCTTTGAGGGTAAGCGCTGGAGGCTGGCTGATACTGAAATCTGGTTTGCTGAAAAGGGGGTTGTGCATGGTGTGAATGAGTCAGGCGCACCCGTTGGACAAAGCCAATAATGATGCATGGGCAGTTAAACCGAAATCAGTTTAAGGCACTGCAAAACGCACTGAGTGACCTTGAACTACCCTCGAAAAAGCGCCAACGCCTGTTATGGCGGATTGCGAAATACGGGGTGATCCAGGCGGCAAAACGCAATGTGCGCAATCAGCAATCACCGGATGGTGGGCGATGGACAGCCAGAAAAAGCCCGTGGCGCAAGAAAATGCTCAGGAACATGCCGAAGCTCTTGCATATTCGGGAAATGCCGGAAAATAACGCCGTGCGCATTTACCTGCAAGGCGGGCATTACCGGAATGGAAAACAACAGCTTCCTGCGGGTGTTGTGGGGTATGTACAGCAAAACGGGATGCGTATTCAGGTCAGTCGGCGGCAAGTGCAAAAGCGCGTTGATCGTGAGCGCATGGCAACCATTAAGCAGGCGAAAAAACTGCGGGATTTGGGTTATCAGGTTAAGAAGGATAAACGCTGGCGGAAGCCCCCGATAAAGGAAATTACCGCCAATATGAAATTTATTCAGGCAGGGGTATTGATCCGCGAACTGAGCGGCGGGACGGTTAAACGTTCATGGATGATTGAAGTTCCTGCCCGTAAGTTCTTAGGTATCAATGATGAAGAATTCAGTCAAGCGTTGGCTCGCCAGTTGCAAGGCATTGGATACGGTGTGGGTTAAGCGCATTGATAAGGGATTAAATTATGTGGCCACATGTTCAGGTTAACCAGGTTAATCAACTGCAAGGCAAAACAAGGGAAATTGAGCGAGTCTTGCTTTTCGTTGGGACGGGAAAAACCAACGTAGGTAAAACCATTGCGGTTAATACCCAGACGGACTTTGATTCTGTACTGGGAACGGCACAAACCGCCCTCAAGCGTCATATACTGGCCGCAATGGCAAATGCGGGGCAAAACTGGTCCGGGTATATCCATGTATTGCCGGGATCGGCGGATGAATTGGCGTTTGTTGAGGCGGTGACGTCGGCGCAGCGTATAGCCAGTATTGAGGGCTATACTCTGACGGTCGGCGCAACCAAAGCCATCATTAAAGCCGCGCAAACCTTGCGAGCCAACACGATGGCTAAATTTGGTCGCTGGCAGTGGGCCATTCTGGCGGTTGATGGCACACAGGCAAAAGAGACTTGGACGGATTATGTCGCCCGTCTGGCAGAGCTACAAAAGGGCGAAGCTGTGGCATCGGTGCAACTGGTGCCGTGTCTGTGGGGCAATGAGGCGGGCGTATTGGCAGGGCGTTTATGTAACCGCACTGTCACCGTGGCGGATAGTCCCGCACGGGTACAAACCGGAGCGTTGATGGATTTGGGTTCAACCGATTTTCCAAAAGATGGCACAGATCAGCCGATTGATCTGGCAACCTTGCAGGCACTGGAAAAACTGCGTTTCAGTGTGCCGATGTGGTATCCCGATTATGATGGCATGTATTGGTCAGATGGTCGCACATTGGACGTAGAAGGCGGAGACTACCAGAGTATCGAAAACTTGCGGGTTGTCGATAAAGTAGCGCGTCGGGTGCGTTTGCAGGCTATCGCTAAAATTGCCGACCGTAGCTTAAACAGCACGCCGGGCAGTGTCGCAACGCATCAGGCATACTTCGCCCGTACCTTGCGTGAAATGTCGCGCAGTACTGAAATTAACGGCGTGACTTTTCCGGGGGAAGTGAAATCCCCGAAAGATGAAGACGTGGTGATTACATGGCGTAATAAAAACACGGTGGAAATTTATATCACTGTTCGTACTTACGAATGTCCGAAAGGGATCTCGGTGAGTCTGTTGCTGGATAGTAGTCTGGAGAAAACCGCATGAGCAAACGTATTTCAGGCCAGTCGGTTGATTTTAATATGGACGGGGATCTGGTTCATGCGGAAAAGGTCAATTTGTCCATTACGGACAACACCGCCGCCGCCCAAACACAGGGCGTACCGGATGGTTATATCTCCGGTGATGTGGCGGCAGAGGGGGAGATTGAACTCAGTACCAAATATCTGGAGATGGTGACCGCTAAAGCGCGCGCGGTGGGTTCATGGCGGGGTATTCAGCCCGTCGATTTGATGTGGTATGCCAAGGCCGGTAACGAAGAAATCAAAGTTGAGGCTTACGGCTGCAAGCTGATTGTCAGCGACATTTTGGACGTTGATCCGAAAGGCGGCAGTGTCATGACGCATAAAGTGAAATTTGTGGTGACCAGTCCCGATTTTGTGCGCATTAATGGCATTCCCTATCTGGAAGCGGAATTGACACAAAGCCTGATAGGGTAAAGAGGCGTGTTCATGGAAGAGCATGAGAAAACCTTTGTGACGCTGGTGCTATTGGGGGCACTGATTGCGTTAGGAAAGATGCTAACAGGCGATGAGCCGATCACCCTGCGGCTTTTCATTGGCCGGATTATCTTAGGGTCGGCTGTGTCAGTGATGGCGGGGGTATTGCTGATTTGGTGGCCGGGCATCAGCCCGATAGCGGTGACTGGGATAGGCAGCGCATTAGGGATTGCCGGCTATCAGTTAATTGAAGTTTGGCTACGCAAGCGCGGCAGCGCTTTGTTAACAGGGAAGTTAAAGAAATGACACTGAGTGAAAAACAGCAATTATTTGCGGTACTGGTCGCACAATTGATCTTATGGGCGGACGAACACGGTTATCGCCTGACTTTAGGCGAGGCTTATCGTACACCAGAACAAGCGAAGTTAAACGCTCAGATAGGGAAAGGCATTGCCAATAGCCTGCATATTCAGCGGCTGGCGATAGATCTGAATTTATTTATCGGGGGCGAGTACCAGACAAACAGTCATGCTTATTTACCGTTAGGAGAATATTGGGAATCTCTTGGCGGCACGTGGGGCGGGCGATTTTCTCGGCCGGACGGCAATCATTTCTCACTGGCGCATAATGGGGCGAAATGATGTTCAATGCCCGGATGCTGTATTTGACTTTCCTGGCATTGGCATTCTGTGCAGGCTGGCGAGTAAACCATTATTACCGTGACAGTCTGGAGTTGAATATCACACGGGCAGCGGATGCTGCAGGGGGAAAAATCAGGCAGGAACTGCAACACATTTCCAGTGTATCCGCCCGACAATTGGAAAATAAGTTAGAAGGGATAGCCCATGCCGCCCCACGAGAGATTCATACTGAAATGGTTCGGCCTGTTTTTACTCATGTGTGCGTTAGCCCTGAATTTGTCAGGATGTACAACGATACAGCCGAAAGTATTGAACGAACACTATCAGGAAAACTTACTGACAAAATGTCAGGACAGATTACCGAAACTGACGGGAACAACCGGAAATAATCTGGCAAATGTTATAATGGATTATTCCAAATTATATGGTAATTGCGCCGCACGGCATAATCAATTAGTGGATGAAATTAATAAAAGAAAGGAATTAACCTATGAGCAAAGAAAATAAAGTCATTACTTTAATTGTCGGTGAAAATGAAATTACATTCGAGCCAAATATTGTTGCTTATAATAGCATGATTAACGATATGGCAATGGATAATAAGGTTGTACCCATTGTTACCTATTTGCGTCGTATTGTTCAGCCTGCGTCTAAATCAATTTTAGATGAATGGTTAAAAATACCCGGTGCTGCGATGCAAATCGTTGAAAAGGTCAATGCCGAATATGCGCCAAAACTGGAAATTGAAATAAAAAACTAAATACGCGGGTTAAATCCATTGATAACAGCCTATTTGAACAAGCATTAATATTGCGCCGTCATTATTTACCGAATGAGAATGATAATACGGACAATTTAGCCCGTGCAATTTGGCTGGATAATCGTTATTGGGAAAATATGCGGATCGCAACCGCGAATGGTATTGCATTGGCATTAAAGGGTGAACCATGAGGCAATTAGATTTTACATTAAGCCTAATTGATAAACTGACACAACCGCTTGCCAGTGCGAAAGCGGCCGTTTCTGGGTTTGCCAAAGTATCACAAACGGCGTTTGAAAAAATTGCAGTCGGCGGCGCAGGGTTAGCGGGGACATTCTGGTCAATTAAGGGGGGGCTTGATCCGGCTATTCAATGGGATGATGCGATGACAGAGGCATCACTCCAAGGGGTTGATAGTGGCGTGATGGCGAAAGTGGCGGCGGATGCCATGAAATTCAGTTCATTGTATGGCAAGTCATCGATTGAATTTGTGCAATCAACGGCGGAAATCAGTAAGAAGATTAGCGAACTGTCACAAAATGACTTACCGCAGATGACTAACATCACCAATATCACCGCCGCTGCCTTGAAATCCAGCGCGGCAGATACGACTAAATATATGGGGCAGATGTTTTCGAATTTTTCCAGCCATGCTAAAGCCGTGGGGAATATTCAGTTTGCTGAGGAACTGGCGGGAAAAGCCATCATCATGTCGAAAACATTTGGCGCCAGTATGGAGGAAATCGCGGATTTGATGGAAGGGGCCCGCGCAGCAGGAACGCATTTCGGGGTAGGTATTGATGAACAATTGGCGGTATTAGGGGAATTGCACCGTTCATTGGGTACAGAGTCCAGTAGTGTTTATGAATCGTTTTTGACTGATGCCGCTGAGGGTGCGAAAAAACTCGGTATCAGCTTTGTTAATGCGTCTGGTCATATGCTAACCCTGCCGGAAATGTTGGAAAAGCTACAGACCAAATATGGCAGGAACATTGAGGGCAATCTCAAGGCACAAAAGGAAATTGAGGAGGCGTTTGGCGATTCTGCCATTGTCGTAAAACAATTGTATGGCAATGTGGATATGCTGCGTAAGAATATTTCGGCGTTAGGGGCCAATGATGGCCTGAAACGTGCTCGTGAAATAGCCGAGCGGATGGCGAACCCGTGGGCGCGGTTACATGCTATTTGGCAGAATATCCGTATTGCCGTAGGTTCAACAGTGCTCCCGGTTATCTCTTCACGGGTCAATAGGCTTGCTAATGCCGGTCAATTACTGGTGCGCTGGCTGAAACTGTTTTCGAATATCGCCCGCTGGGTCGGTTATATCACTCTCAGTATTCTGAGTTTTGCCGCTGCGGGGGCTGCCGCCAATCTCGTCATGGGCGTATCTAAATTTATCTGGATTGGCCTTAAGGGGATTTGGGCGGCTTGTACGCTCGTTATGAAACTAGGTACGGCGGCGGTGTGGCTCTATAACGCGGCCATTATTGCATGGAACACCACATTGCGCGTGTTACATGGGGTATTGTTGGCTGTCAGGATGGCGGCCTTTTTAGCGGGTATTTCATTCAGCTTTATGACCTGGCCGATCTTACTGATTATTGCCGCTATCGCGTTGCTGGCTGTTGGCATTTATCTGCTTATCAGGCATTGGGATGCCATCAAAGCGGCCATGATGAACACAGCCGTCTTTAAGATGGTGGCGGCGTATGTGAAATGGGTTGGCGGGATATTCAGTGCGGTTTGGGATGGGATCGCCGAGGGTTGGAATAACCTGTGTAACGGGTTTAGCCGTTTTTCACTGGCGGATACCTTTTCGGGCATTGTGGAGAGTATCGGCAATATTTTCGGCGGCTTATGGGATTGGCTGATGAAATCCTTTTCCGACAGCTACCATTGGATTATCGATAAATTAAATGCTATTCCCGGTATCAATATTGAAACCCAGGCCATTGAAAAAATAGTCGCTGAACCAATGGGAAAAGCGACGGCTCCCAATATGGGCATAGGGGAAAATCCCCCAAAATTGATGACGCAATCCAAGGGTATTTTTCAGGGGCAACCTAAAGCCATGATCCAGCCTGTGCAAGCGATTAAACCGCCAGAAAACGAGCGTGCATTAACGGGCGGGAAAAAGCAGGGTATCGGTAAGCATGGCATGATAAAAGGGATAACAACCCATTCACAGACCATCAATGATAACAGTCGCCGAATTGAAAATGTGACGTTGAATATTTCCAACGGGATGACACCGGAGCAATTAACGGAATGGGAACAAGTGGCACATGGATGAGCCGAAATATATTGATTTATTCATTAACGAGCGCAATTTTACACTTAATTCAGGGAATGAACCGCATTTCTGTCATAACCGTGTTTCTATCGGTCAGGATTGTGTACACGCTATTATTGAAAGTGGTCTGGCAACTGAACTTATCGCCGAACGCAGCCCAACATTACGGGCAGACATTCACACACAGATAGGCATACTGGTCGAAGACGATGAGCGGATTATTCCGGGAACCGTCATCATTAATGAAGAATCACCCATTAAGTTATGGATAACCGCCGAAACTTATGATTTTGGCCGTATTAACGTGAGTGTGAGCAGTGGAAACGAAACCGACGATTGATTATGAAAAGGTCTTACGTGATAGCGGGATGCCAACCACGGAGACCGACATCAGCACGGCATTCGCTAAAGTGGTCGATGAAGCCGGATTGGTGACCAACACCTCGCGGATGTCCCCGTTTTGGCGGCTGATTAACACCATCGTGACGCGCCCGGTGTTATGGCTAAAAGCGGCGTTAATCAATGTCACCTTAAAAAATATGTATTTGGCGACTGCATCCGGCACATGGCTGGATATGTTTGCGTGGGGCGTCAACCTGAAACGTAAACCCGCATCCGCTGCGCAGGGTGTGCTCCGCTTCTATAAAACCGCAGGTGCATCGATGGTGACCGTGCCCGCCGGAACGGTGATCCAGACTGAACGCATTAATGGCGAAATCTATCGCGTCAGCACCACGGAAAGCGTAGTGATGGCCGACAATGTGTCCAGTGCCTTATTGCCTGTCAGAGCAGAAGCCGCAGGCGGTGCTTTCAACCTTGCCCCCGGTTATTTTCGTATCCTGCCCGTGGCAGTGTCCGGCATTGAGCGAGTACAGAATGAAGAGGGTTGGCTATTGATGCCCGGTTCAGATGCCGAATCCGATGATGATTTGCGTGACCGCTGCCGCAACCAATATAACTGGGTGGGCAACTATCATACTGATGCGGTTTACCGTGGCATGATTGCCGCTGTGGCAGGCTTAAGCATTGACCGCATTTTTTTCCTGCATGATGCGCCTCGTGGCGCCGGAACGGCAAACGCCTATTTGTTGCTGGATTCTGGGGTCATCAGCCAGCCCTTTATTGAGGCAGTGAACGATTACATCACCCATCAGGGTCATCATGGGCATGGGGATGATATGCAGTGTCTGCCGATGCCCGAAACGCACCATGAATTATCGGTCATGCTGTTTGTGGCAAATCTGGCGAACTACAGCCAGGAACAGGTAACAACATTAAAAACGGATGTTGAAAACCTGATCCGCTGCGCCTTTCGGGAAAACAGGGAATATCACGTGAAAAAAACCTGGCCGTATGCCCGATTTTCCTTTTCCAACTTGGGACGAGAAATACACCGTGAATTTGCCGAGATTGAATCGCTGACCTTTTCATTGGGTGACATTCTGAGTGATTTAAGTGTGCCCAGGCTGCAATCACTGATAATTGAGGTGAAGAATGTCTGAATTCAAGGAACGACTCAAGCGGCTGGCCTTGCCGTCATGGATGGATAAGGGAGAACCCGCCAAACTGCTTTGGGCCGCGCGTGAGTTCTGGTCAATGATTTACCGCTGGTTGACATGGCCGTTAGCCCAATTGGATGCGGAAACTTGTTCGGCGGAATTACTGCCGATGTTGGCCTATCAGCGGGACATCCAGCGCTTTAACGGTGAACCGCTGACATTATTTCGTAAACGGGTGAAATACGCGTTTATTAATGCCAGAGAGGCGGGCAGTGTCGCGGGATTTATCGCTATCTTTGAACGTTTAGGTGTCGGCCATGTTGAATTACTGGAACGACAACCGGCGATAGATTGGGATGTGATTATTTTGCGCGTCAGTGACGGACAAGTCGCTGAAAACCCTGATTTGCTGATGAGCATCATTCATCAGTATGGCCGCACTTGCCGCCGCTACCGTTTTGAAGTGATGACGAATAAAAAACTGTTTATGCATGTGGGCAGTTTAGGCGCGGAATATTGCTGTTATTACGCGGCTATGTCCTCGCCGTCCTTGCTATTAAAAGTGGGTTACATGTCGGGTGAGTCCGTTTTTGATAGCGCCAGTTTAAAGGAGATTACTGCACCTAATATGACCTACGGTGCATCATTATAAGGAAATAATATGGCATCAGTGATTACAGTAGACTTTGAGAAATGGAAAGCGCAGCAGGCCGCGGCGGGAAAACCCGTGGTTTTGGATGAGTTTGTTTTTGCTTATGTGCCGGATTTAGATCCCACTCTTGCCATTAATCGCGATGAGAAATTACCCGCAGAAAGTCATATTGTGCATCGTCAGGCTGTTAATAAAACAGGGTTAGCTAGCGAAAATGCGGTAGCCTACAGTGTCACATTGGGAACGGAAGCCGGTCATTTTGATTTTAACTGGATTGGTCTGATAAATAAGGCTTCTGGCATTATTGGCATGATTACCCATGCCCCAACTCAGAAAAAAATTAAGACCGCTAACGGATTACAGGGAAATGTATTCACCCGCTCTTTCTTGCTAGAGTTTGAAGGGGCAGCCAAAGAGACGGCTATTACGACTACGGCGGAAACCTGGCAGATTGATTTTACCGCCCGTTTATCTGGCATCGATGAAATGCAGCGTCTGATGAATACCGACAGTTACGGTGAGGCGGCGTTTTTCGGTGATGGATTTTCCGTGGTTCGTCGTGGTGACCAGTACACGGTCAAAAAGGGGCTGGCTTATATCGGCGGGTTGCGGGGTGAGTTGGCGTTTGACCAAACACTTAACCGCCTGCGCGATACCCGCGTTTATGCGGATTTTAGCTATCAAGGCAATTTGGTCAGCCAGTGGAAAACCGCCGTTCATATCACCGCCGCCAATGATCTTAAAAACTACATCGATGCGGCAGGGTATCTGCATTATGTCTTTGCGGTTGCGGGTGTTGATGGTCACGGAGATGTGATGGATTTGCGCATTAAAGGGTCATTGAATGACCGTGATATTTCCGCTATTCATCAAGAGATTGATAGCGTGAAACGGAAATATGTGACTCAGCAGGCATTGGAAAGCGGTCTACATGGGAAACAGTCGAAAGGGGACTATGCCACTAATTCCGCATTAACCGTTGTCAGCGAAAACGCCAATAGTCGCCTGGCTAAAAACCAGAACGGCGCAGATATTCCCAATAAGAATGAATTTGTCAAAAACATAGGTTTAGTGGAAACCGTCGAACAGGCAATGAATGCTGTACCGAATGACAGGAGAATTAACGGGAAATCGCTATCGTCTGATATCAGTTTGATGGCGGGTGATGTTGGCGCCTATCACCAGACTACCTATATGACTGAGCTACCCGGCAGGCATTATTCAGGGCCATTTTCTTGTGGTCGGGAAAATGGATGGGCCAAAGGGGTGAGTATCGGTGTAGGGGGTGACACGGGGCAAATTTGGATTGATGCCGATGCACAGTTGCACACCAGATTTCTCAACGCTAACGGTGCCGTAGAGCAAAAGATTACGATGGGTATCCCGATTGGCGCCACTATCGAATGGCATGCGGCTGCGCCGATACCCGCCGGATATGAACCCAATGAGGGACGCGCATTCCGTGCGGCAGATTACCCTGAGCTTGCCAAAATTTTTCCCGACCTGAAATTACCCGATGACAGAGGCTTATTTAAGCGTGGTCTGGATAGAGGACGTGGTTTAGATTCGGGTCGTTCGTTAGGGAGTGTTCAAGGGGACGCGATCAGAAATATCACAGGATCATTAGGTAGTCCCACTATTGAGAGCGGGAGCAACGCCTCTGGTGCATTCAGCTACCAGTATAAGGCAGGCGGTCGCGCCGCCGGTGCCGGTGGTGGGGTGATTTCATGGACATTTGACGCGTCGAGAGTGGTCCCGACCGCAAATGAAAACCGACCTGTCAACAAATCAGTGATTTATATTACGAGGGTAAAGTAATGACTAAATATAGTGCAGATATTCAAATGGCCCGGTTTGATGAGGATGGGTTAGCCATTGTTAGCGGATGGGTTGCGGTTTATCGTTGTCATCCTGAAACACGGGAATATATTGGGGCCGATATGGATCACGTGCCACGCGGTTTTTCTGTTGCGGCTAATGCGTATCTGGATGAGCCTGAATTACCTGACACGCATGACGTTGCGATTTGTCGTTGTGTAGATGAAAAATCCTGGCGACATGTGCCTGACTATCGGGGTAAAACGGCGTATGCAACCGATACAGGCCAGCCGATCAATATTACCGCCATCGGTGCGTTGCCAGATAATCTTACCCTGCAATCACCCCAAACCCCCTTTGATAAGTGGGAGAATAAGCAATGGGTCACAGATAAATCAGCCCTAAAATCTCATCAAATTGAACAGGCTGAACAGCAGAAAATCGCTCTACAGCAGCAGGCAGATGCGGCAATTAAACCCTTACAGGATGCCATTGATCTGGATATCGCCACGGATGCCGAAAAATCAGCGTTCGTGGAATGGAAAAAATATCGTGTGCGGGTGAACAGAGTAGACCTTTCAACTGTCCCCGATATCAACTGGCCTGAGCAACCCGCGTGATGAATTGGCAACGGAAAATAATGCGCATATCCCCGAATATGACGGGAATGCATTGCTCGATGCTATCCGTCCATCCGTTCGTATACGGTATCGGGCAGAAAGCGGACAGCGGTCACTATCTGAGTCCGGCAAACGCCATCAATTATCTGGCAAATAAAATCCGGGGAACGGGAAACATCAGCGCCGTGGTACTCATGATCTGCGCGAAGACGCATAATGAATTTATCCAGCATTTAACCCAATTTTCAGCGGTGTTGCCGTTGCCTGTATTTTCTCAGGTCACCCGTATGGCAAAGACAGCGGAACGTCTGGCGATCACCAAAATGCAATTGCCTGGGAAATCGGGCAGCGGTTTGCCTCCGTTGCAACCATTTTCAACATCAACCAGCCGCATGGCCGTGAATGCGCAATTGATTGAGCAGGCTAAAACACAGGTTAGCGCCGGCAGCAGCATTGCGGGATTGAAATCACAATTAACAAACTTCACGACGGTAAGACAGAACGCCTTACAACAAGTGACTGCCGCTCTGAATGGCGTCAGGAACAAATCGACCCGTGTCTGGGTATGCTCAGGGAAAGGGAACGGCGTACTACTTGCCGAAAAACTGTGTCAGGATACCCCCGAACAGGACGCTGTTTACACGTTGGCGACATTATTTGTTGGGGACGATATTCGCGCATTAGAAAGGATGCTACATAATGAGCCAAATTATCACACTGGCCCTTGATGGCGAGGCCATCCCATTAAAAAGTCTGACCGTAACCCCATCGGTGATGTTTCAGGACACAGACCAAAGCGGCCAGTCATCCAGTACCGCCGTAGCGGAGCAAGGCATTAAGCCCAAGGAATTACGTGTTACGGGGATCATCCCCTTTACTGAGCAAAAAACGTTGTCACGCCTGTTTACATTGGCGGAGGCCAAAGATAAGGGAAATCTGAAACGCTACCGTGTCGCTAACCTGACCGCAGGTGCTATCAACTTTCGCATCGGGACATTCACCCATACTATTGATGCCAGTAAGATCGACGGTAAACAGGCATGGCAGGTCACATTTACTTTACGTGAACATTTATCCGTTGCTGAAAAACGTGATGCCCGTGTTGCCGATAATATTCAGGCCAAAAAGCAAACAGGCCAGGGGGCCGCCGCAGCAAAAGAAGCGCCGGAAAAATTAAGCTGGTTTGAAAGCAAAGTATTGAAACCCATCAATGACAAAATAGGACCCGCTAAATAATGACACCGATTAACCGGCTCTATCTTTCCGGTGATGAAATTCATCTGGTTGACGCCAATATTATGCTGGAACTGTCATCCTGTGGCCGTGGTTTTATCACGGCGGAAACGACATCCGATTACACCGGAAAACTGGTACGGCTGGACGTGGGTTACACGGATTTGGTATTACGCTGGTTTACGGGTTATGTGGAACGTTCACAGCCAGCCCAAAACGGTTATCAGCGTCTTTTTGTGCGTGAATTGGTTGGTGTGTTTGACCGATTATGGTCGTGTTCATTTCAGCATCCAACACTGAGCCAGATTGCGGATTGGTTGCAGGAGTACAGCGGACTCACTTTCACATTACCGGATGCTCCTTATACGGAGACACCCATCCCGCATTTTACCCATCATGGTACCGGCTATCAGTTACTGGCTAATCTTGGGCAGGTTTTTTCGATTGAGGATTATCTCTGGCATCAGTTGCCGGATGGTTCGGTTTATGTGGGCAGTGGGGCGCATTCGATGTTTGCGGGAAAACCGGTAGAGATCCCCAATGAATTTAGCCAGCGCCAGTCCGCAGGCAATACGATGACCATTCCTATGATCCCATCGTTGCGCCCAGGCGTGGAGATCAACCAGCACCGGCTGAACAAGGTCAATCTGAACAATGCAAATATGGTCATTACATGGGAAGCCGTCAACAAACTGACCGGTCAGTCGCAGACCAAAACGCCAATGCAGCGCCAGATTGATGCCGCCTACCCCGAATTATCGGCAGGGCTGCATTTACCCAAATTTGCCCGCATTGAGGCACATACTGAAAACACGGTCAGCGGCGATATCTCTAACCCATTCCGGCCACGCTATGCGGTTGATGTGCAATTATTGGCTGATGATGGTCAGGATGCCGCTGTCTCTGTTTACCACGCTGTTCCGCTGCCTTTGCCGATGGCGGGCAGTGAATCCGGTATGTTCCAATATCCGCCTGTCGGAACGATGGTTGAAATCGCCTTTGAGGCAGGCAGGCCGGACAAGCCCTTTATCCGGCAGACATTAAGCCAGGGCAATACCTTGCCCGATATCAAGCCAGGCGAGCAATTGCAGCAGCAGCGGGCGGAAGTCTCGCAGAGAGTGACTCAGGAAGGGCACTGGATTCGTCAGACTGACCAAACTATTCATGAATTGTCTATGCACCGTGAAGTCAGGGCAGACACGGAAACGCGTACCGTAGTCGCACGGGAAACCACGATACAGGCCACGGATAAAACCACGGTTTTGGGCACGTCTACGCTATTGGCGGGCGCTGTCCAGCAAATCGCAGACGGTGACTATAGTATGGCGACCTCATCAAATTTCGTTGCCAGTGTAGGGAAAGAGGCCAATATTGAAGTCGGGCAAAAGCTGATAGAGAAGATTGGTCTGCTTAAGCAGAGCATCGCCGGTGCCAGGCAAGAAATCATCGCGCCCGTGGTTTGGGTGGGCAGCCAGCAAATCAATGTCATGACCTTGATGTTAGAGACGTTGGATGTGGTTAAAGCACTGGCGGAACAGACTGCCGCCCATACGCACCACAACACAGGTACGCCGGAGAACGCCAACGCGATAAGGAACACGGCCTATAAATCGGATAGGCTGAAACAGAAATATTCGCCTGTGATTGGTTGAATATCATTCCATTTATGTGAGGTTTTTTACTCCGCATCCTAGGTTGATATTTTATGCTATAGACATTAGACTGGTTATGTCAGTTAAGGAATATCGCGCTAGGACTGAGGCTACCAATCTCGGTAATAGCACAAAAGATACCCGCGCCCTGTATGGGTAAAACAAAAAAGCCAACCTCACCAGTTGGTTTTTTTGTTTTTACCAACTCACCATTTTAATTGATTGAATCATCTGAAAATAAACCTATAATCAACGGCTGTTAGTTTTGGGTAGCGTTCTGGCCTGTGTATCTCTGACGCAAGTTTTCGTAAGTCCTGGCTGAAGAACAGGTGGTGCTGTTTCAGTGCCTCGGTCAGAGCGCGATATTCCTTAACTGACTTGATGGAAGTCAGCCGGACAGGCAGCGTAAAGGCAATGGCTGGTTGAGTCGTGCTCCTAACTGGAGCAAACGGGTGAAAGCATTTATTGACACTGCTATCATCGTTCTCAAAGCGTTAATCGCGCTTTTAGAGCTGATCCGTGCATTTCTGAAATAGATAACGGAAACGTAGCTAAGGCCATCGGGGTAACCTCCCGGTGGCCTTTAACATTTACCGCCTTTGATCAAGTAAGCCACCCTTGTTTAAGTGGCCCAATATACTGATCTAACAGCTTAAATTTGGTAATCCCGACCGGACTTGAACCCGTGTTCAAGCGATTATTGCTCCGGTAGTATGGGAGGATAGCCAATAGATTAGTGTAGTTTACCGCGAGTCATACACATAATAACATTGGGACGCCTTTTTAAATGCGGTATCAATCAACGCTACGGGTTCTGATGGTCTGAAATACAATTATCTCGCCCGCAACATGCGGGCTTTTTTATACTTTCATAGAGCTTGAATACAATTCTGATATTAAAAGAATGGGCAGTAAGTGTAATAAAAAACTGATAATTCAGCGTGTTATTTAGCTTAGTGATTTAAAAGTTGTCGTTACTTTTTTGGATATAGAAATAACTTATGTGATATCAGAATTATTTGGTAAATCATTTCGGACGGTTCGTTTGATAGGCTGCTTATTTTCGTCGAAATACCGACTGGGCCATATTTCGGCAGGGGTTACACCAATTTCCTGAGCAATCAATAATTCCCCTTTAGGCCAGGGGCGCGTTAAAGCATTTGCTAATGTTGAAGAACTTAAGCCGTGCTCTCTGGATAATGATGCCAGCGTTTTATTCTTCTTGCGTATCGCTGCGATAATATCGGCGGTATGCCAGTCTTTTTTCATATTCCTGCTTACCTCTTTGGTGGTGGCGATTCAAACAGGGTTTGCAGACCGGCGTTCATTTCCGGCGAGGTGTTAACCTCCCCTGCCTGAACCGCCATAGAGGGGCGATAGCAGGCGCACTGGTAAAAACTTCTTACCAGCGTCCATGAACGCAAGGCTGCAAAACCTTGGTCACTGGATTTTGCCAATGACAACACTACTTTAACCGATTGTATTATCTGACTCAAGAATCAAATAAATACCTTAGTGACGGTTTGTCTTGCTGCGCTTATGACGAAATAAATGAACTTATGGCGAAAACGGCACTACACCGCACCCGCCTGCACGCTTTGGATCAAAAAATTTTTTCAGTTTTAAAATCCTACAAGACAAACGGCCAGACCGTGCCAGTACTAGCGATGTAAGGAAAATCACAAACTGAAATGATTGAAAAGATTTTCAGGAAATTTCAGTTTGTAGATCAAGGGAGGATCACGGGAAAAATATCAATATAATGATATTAAAGGAAAAATTCTATTTTACGTGGGAGATAGGATCATGACCAGAAGCCGCGCTGATTTTAAGAATTCAAGTAGGACGCGGCTTTACTGAACACATAGAGATGAAATTAGTTGTTAAGGAATGAAACCTAAAAAACTGAGTGAATAGGATAGCTATCTGGACTTGTACCACTTGTAGCAGAAAGTATTATCCAACCTCCTTGAAGATATTGATTTACTTATTCATCTATATCAGAGCCAGTGAATATATTAGTGTCTCTTACTTCTTTAAGAATTGACAGATTGTTATTATTTTCGAACATTATAATTACCTCATAATGTATAGTGGTTAGTTGAAAAGTAATTGAAGATATAAAATTCCTGTCGCCATTTTGTCGCCATTTGGCTATCAAAGACAAAAAACCACTTGTGCGATAGTGGTTTTTTGTCTTGATTTAATAGGGTTTTATCTGTGATATTCACCGGCAGCTTCTGGTTGGTAAAGTAATTCTAATACTTTGACGCGGGTTTCTTCGCCGTTTGGCAATTCCCAACTGATTTCGTCACCGATACGAAGGCCCAATAATGCAGCACCTAAAGGAGCCATAACAGAAAGCTGATCTGAACTGTCTTGCAGTGACGCTGGATAAACTAAAGTACGTACCCGTTCTTCATTGCTTGTCAGGTCAATAAAACGAACCCGGCTGTTCATCGTCACAACATCTGATGGAATTTCTGCTGGCGGTACAATCTCTGCACGATCCAGCTCCTCATTCAAAGCGTCAGCGATACTAGTATCTGCAAACGCTGGCTGTTCCAACAGGGAATCTAAACGTTCTGCGTCTAATTCGTTGATGATAATTGCTGGTTTAGTCATACCACACTCCAAATGGATTCCAATACAAAATAACACCCCGCACCATGAGGAGGGGGGTGTTATTTAAAATGATTAACCTGATAGTAGGCTGTTCTTACTGGAAAATAAAGAGATCATGATCACGAACTGTTTTGTGCTGCTAATGAAAACAGTGAAGGACATGATAATCCATAGGTGAGTGAGCAAGGTTATTCTTCGTCAAATCCCGAATTAAATAGATCAATAATAGCTGCAAGAGCCTGTTCTTCATCTGGGCCACTGGCTTCAACTTCAATATAGCTGCCTTTTTCTGAATCCAGCATCAACATAGCAATTACACTGCTGGCTTCGGCTTCAACATGGCTATCATTGCGTAAAATAACATGAGATTCAAAGAGCTGTACTAGATCATACAGCTTCATTGCTGGCCGGGCGTGCATTCCCAGCCGATTTTTGATTTCAAGTCTTTGCTTGACAGTCATTATTTTCGCTTTTCGAGAGTACGATGGCGCGACTGTACGTTTTTTCCTCTGGAACGAAAATAATCGGCCAACTGTTCTGCCACATAAACAGAACGGTGTTTACCGCCGGTACAGCCAATAGCAACGGTCAGATAGCTGCGGTTATTGGTTTCAAGCATAGGTAGCCAGAGTTCAAGATAACTGCGGGTTTGATAGATGAAGTTATGCACTTCCGTATGACGGTCGAGGAAAGCGGCTACAGGACGATCAAGACCGGTCATTGGCCGTAATTTGGGGTCCCAGTGTGGATTTGGTAGGAAGCGTACGTCAAAAACATAGTCGGCATCAATTGGAATGCCATGCTTAAAGCCGAAAGACTCAAAGACCATTGTCAACTCACGTTCCCGTTTGCCTAGCAGACGCGTTCTTAGCATTTCAGCCAATTCATGGACTGACATTTCAGAGGTGTCGATAATCAGGTCAGCTCTTGAACGAAGGGGTTCCAGCAGATCACTTTCTTGATCAATAGCGCTTTCCAGAGAAAGATTTTTGCTTGATAGCGGATGCAGACGGCGGGTGTCGCTATAACGGCGGATCAACGTATTACGTTCAGCATCAAGGAATAGTAATTGCGGTGAGAAACTCGCTGGTAGTTTAGTCAGAGCTTCTTCGAAAACTTTAGGTGATTCCGGCATGTTTCTTACATCAATACTAACCGCAGCAGAAATATCGCGGTCAGCTAGCGTATTTGCTAATTCCGGCAGTAATACTACCGGCAAGTTGTCTACACAATAAAAACCCATATCTTCCAGTGCGCGTAAGGCAACGGATTTACCTGAACCGGAACGACCACTGACTATCATCAGCACCATGAGGCGACTCCCCTTAATTTCTTAGTGGTTATTATGAGCCACTCTTATCTATTGCTATCCATGCATTGCAACAGTTATTCAGTGATAATTGCGTATAGTTCTTCATCACTTTGTGCCGATCTTAAACGACGGCAGAGATTTTTATCTGCAAGACGTTTGGCAATCAATGACAATGTGTGTAGGTGTGTTTGGCATTGATCGTTTGGAACCAGTAAAGCAAACAGCAAATCGACTGGTTGATTATCAATAGCATCGAAAGCAATAGGTTGTTCCAGATTTAGGAAAACGCCAACCGCTTGATCTGAGCTTTCTTCATCTAACTTACCGTGAGGGATAGCAATACCACTGCCAATTCCAGTAGTACCTACTTTTTCTCGGGTTAATATTGCTTCGAATACGACATTTTCTGGTAACTTAAGCTGCTTAGATGCTAGCTCACTGATAATCTCTAAAGCCCGTTTTTTGCTCGAACAATGTACATTATTGCGCGTACATGCGAGGGAAAGCACAGAGCTTAGTAGTAAATCTGCTTGATTATTCATTTTCCTATTCACTTAGGTGCTTATTGATACAGGATGCCATAGGTTATCTGTGGCATCCTGTATTTGCGCACTGTTTTACAGTAATACTCTGCTGTTGTTACTACATTTTTTGTTAACTAACTGTTAATGATGTCTCAGTTTGTCTTTATGTTTGGTTAATTGACGCGCCAGTTTATCGACCAGTCCATCAATTGCTGCATACATATCTTCATGTTCTGATGATGCGTGCAACTCACCTCCGTTAATGTGTACAGTAGCTTCGGCGATTTGTTGTACCTTTTCCACTCGGAGGATTACCTGAGTCAGGTTGATCCTGTCGAAATATTGATCCAGTTTGCTGCATTTTGCAGTGATAATGTCGCGTAATGCATCAGTAATTTCAATATTGTGGCCGGTTATTTTGAGTTGCATATTGTCTTCCTTCTCTGTTCATTTCAAACCAGACGCTTACGTTGGTTTGATGGCGGAATGGATAACGACTCTCTATATTTTGCGACAGTCCGTCGGGCAACCATGATGCCTTGATCGGCTAGCATGCTTGTCAGTTTGCTGTCACTTAATGGTTTGGCGGGGTTTTCCGCTGCTACCAGTTTTTTCACCAAAGCCCGTATTGCAGTTGAAGAGGCTTCGCCTCCACTTTCTGTATTGACATGGCTGGAGAAAAAATACTTCAATTCAAAAATACCACGTGGGCTGTGCAGGAATTTCTGGGTAGTCACCCTGGAAATGGTGGATTCATGCATATCAACCTGGAAAGCAATGTCTGCCAAAACCATAGGTTTCATATATTCTTCACCATGTTCAAAAAATTCCTGTTGCTGTTCTACAATACAACGCGCAACTTTCAGCAGAGTATCATTTCGGCTTTCCAGGCTTTTAATAAGCCACTTGGCCTCTTGTAGGTTATTGCGGATAAACTGACTGTCACTTTCATTGCGCGTATGTTGCCCAAGCTCTGCATAATGCTGATTAATGTGTAAACGGGGGATACTATCTGTATTTAATTCTACTTGCCAGTGTTCACCCTCTTTTCGAACCAGTACATCGGGGATGACATATTCTGATTGGTCAGTGTTTATTGCCAGACCAGGCTTTGGTTCAAGTGACTGGATTAAATTTATAGCCTCTTTCAGTGTATCTTCTTTCAAGCGACTCAGACGGATTAAATTGCGGAAATCCCGATGACCTAATAACTCTAGATGTTCGCAAATGATCAGTCTCGCCTCTTTCAGATAAGGGGTTTCTGGTGGAAATATGGATAGTTGGACGAGTAGACAATCTTTTAAATCACGAGCCGCGACACCGATAGGATCAAAATGCTGTATCCGTTTGAGCACAGCCTCCACTTCTGCCAGAGTGAGTTGATTGTCGCCAATGCAGGTAAGGATATCTTCTAGTGGTACAGTGAGATAGCCAGTGTCATCTACGGCATCAATGATTGATGTCGCAATCGCCGCATCTATTTCCGTGAAAGAGGTCAATTCTGCTTGCCACATCAAATAGTCTTGCAGGGTTTGAACTGTTTCACCTTGGTAAAGTGGCAGTTCGTCGTCGTTATAGTCATTGCGTGTCCCGGAAGGTGTGCCAGCGGTGTAAATTTCATCCCAACTGGCATCCAGGGGTAATTCATCTGGCATATCCTTCTGTTGCAAGGCATCAAGCGTATCCATAGCTTCCGTTTCGTGATTGGGAAGTTCCTGATTGCCAATTTCCTGATGATCTTCATCCTGTTCAAGCAAAGGATTCATTTCTAACGCTTGTTGTATTTCCTGTTGGAGTTCAAGCGTAGAAAGTTGCAACAAACGAATAGCTTGTTGGAGCTGTGGTGTCATAGCCAGTTGCTGACTAAGCCTGAGTTGCAAACTTTGCTTCATAGCGTTAAATCAATTCTCCTGGCCGAATTAGAGCCGGAAACCTTCGCCTAAATAAACGCGCTTCACCTGTTCATTATTAAGAATATCATTAGGTGTGCCGTGAGCAATCAGATGCCCTTGGCTGACAATATAAGCACGTTCGCATACATCCAATGTTTCACGGACATTGTGGTCTGTGATAAGGACCCCTAGTCCATAATCTCTCAAATGCTGAATAATCTTCTTGATATCGATGACTGAGATAGGATCTACGCCAGCGAAAGGTTCATCCAGCAAAATAAATTTAGGATTAGCTGCCAGTGCTCTGGCAATCTCTACGCGGCGACGTTCACCTCCGGAAAGTGATTGACCAAGATTGTCTCGTAGGTGGCTGATATGGAACTCTTCCATCAGCTCTTCGGCACGTTCTTTCCGCTGTTCTTGAGTCAAATCTTGGCGGATCTCCAATACAGCCATCAGGTTGTCGAATACGCTTAGACGGCGGAAAATAGAAGCTTCCTGAGGCAAATAACCGATACCACGTCGTGCCCGTTCGTGAAGTGGCAGTAGGCTAATATCTTCATTATCAATGGTAATTGTCCCGGTATCCCGTGAAACGATACCGACGACCATATAGAAAGTCGTCGTTTTCCCTGCACCGTTCGGACCAAGCAGGCCGACAATTTCGCCGGAGTTCACGTTTAGGCTAACATTTTCAACGACCTTACGGCCTTTGTAAGCTTTTGCCAGGTTTTCTGCGTTTAGTATTGCCATATATCGTTATTTACTCTTGTTGTTAACCCCAGCAGGGCCTTCTTCTTGTAATTGAGAAGGTAGTAGGACGGTTGTCACTCGTTTACCTTTGTCACTAAACGCTTCCATTTGCTGAGTTGGGACTAGATAGGTGATACGGTCGCCTTTTATATTGCTGTCTAACTGTTCCAAATAGGCATTGCCAGTGAGTGTAACCAGCTCTTTATCCATTTCGTAACGTATTTTGGAACCGCGGCCCTTGATTGGTTTGCCATTGTCCTGTAATTGATAGAAGGTTACCGGATTGCCAAATGCTTCAATAACCATTTTCTTAGAATCGCCATCTGGGCGAGTCACAACAACTTTGTCAGCGCGGATATCGATAGAACCCTGTTTGATGATCACATCTTCTGTAAATGTGGAAGTGTTCCTTGTCATGTCAAGGGCTTGTTTAACAGAATCGATAGAAATGGGTTTCTGTGTGTCATCTTTCAGTGCCATAGCGGGAAGACTGACTACAAAGATAGCACTGGCAATAAAAGCATTACGGATTCTGTTTTTCATGTTGGATTTCATAGTAGGTGTTAACCTTTTCAATCAGTTCAGCGGTTTTGTTTCGCAGGTTGCCACGCATTTTCATACCGACGGATTTTAGCCCGACACCAATCAGTGTGACCTGATCGTCAGATGAAACATCCTGAGTGACCAAGTTGATGATAGCGTTCTCTGTAGTAATACGTTGTAATTGTGACGTATTAGTCAGACTGTCAACCTGTACGTCTCCGTAAAGATAGAGCATTTTGTCATTAGTTAGTTTGGCTTTGTTAGCACGAACTGTCCATGTAGCAATGGCATTTGAGTCATAAGTAATTAATACCGGTTTGGTAAACCAGGTAAGTTTTGACTCTGCATAGTTTTGGACGTCATCAGCGACCAGTTTATACGTCAATTTCCCCGTAGGGTCATAAACAAAAGTTATAGCTTCCTGACTTTGATAGGTTGGCTGACTGTTATCTGTGGCAGAAGATGATTTAATCTCATCTGAATCAGACAAGTTCCAGCCAATTAACGCCAGGATGATTAATACCAGAGTTATCACCAACCAGGATTTGATTCTATCCATTCTCGTTTCACTTCAACCTACTATATTGATAATCCTTTGGCTTCTTCCAGCTTATTCTGAGCAAAAAGCACCAAATCACAAAGTTCCCTTACCGCACCGTGTCCCCCTGCAATTTGGGTGACATAATGCGCTTTTGGTAAGAGTAATGGATGTGCATCTGCCACAGCGACAGATAACCCCACTTGTTCCATGACAGGCCAGTCAATCAGATCATCACCAATATAAGCAACCTGTTCTGGTTTTAATCCCAGTTTATCTAACAATTCTTTGTACGCCAAAACCTTATCACTTTGTCCTTGGTAAAGATGTGTAATACCCAAGGTATTTGCTCGATCTTCCAGCAATTTTGCTTTACGGCCGGTAATAATAGCGACTTCGATTCCTGAAGTAATTAAGCAGCGAATTCCGTAACCATCTCTAACATTAAATGTTTTTAATTCTTCACCGTTATTGCCCATATAGATCCGGCCATCGGACATAACACCGTCAACATCGCAAATCAGCAAGCGGATTTTACGGGCTTTTTCAATAACGTCTTTATTAACTGGACCATAACAGGTGTCCAAATAAACTAATTGGCTCATTAAGGCATTTTCTCCGGTTACACCACACCAGCTTGTAGCAGGTCATGCATATGTAATACACCAAGCAATTTATTGTCCTCTGCAACCAATAAGGACGTGATATGGTGTGACTGCATTAAATTCAATGCATCAACTGCAAGGGCATTTGGTTTGATGCGGATGCCACCTGTTGTCATAACATCTGAAATTTTGACATTGTACAAATCGACGCCCATATCAAACACTCGCCGTAAATCACCATCAGTAAAAATACCATCAATATACATATTTTCATCGCAAATGACGGTCATCCCCAGTTTTTGTCGGGTGATTTCGAGCAGTGCTTCGCGTAAGGTGGCGTGACGATTAACCTTTGGAATATCATCGCCTGTATTCATCAAATCACTCACCAGTAGCAGAAGTTTGCGTCCAAGAGTGCCGCCTGGATGTGATAGTGCGAAATCTTCAGCAGTAAAGCCGCGTGCCTGGAGCAATGCAACCGCTAAAGCATCACCCATAACCAGTGTTGCAGTGGTACTGGTTGTAGGAGCCAAACCTAGCGGACAAGCTTCCTGCGGGACTTTGATACACAGGTGGATATCGGCGGCTTTTCCCATATTACTGTTGTAATTGTTAGTCATGCAGATAAGCGGGATTTTTTGGCGTTTTAATGCGGGAATCAGCGATAAAATTTCACTGGATTCACCCGAATTTGAGATGGCTAAGACAATGTCTTTAGGTGTGATCATGCCGAGATCGCCGTGGCTGGCTTCTCCCGGATGAACGAAAAAGGATGGTGTACCGGTGCTGGCGAAAGTGGCAGCAATTTTACACCCGATATGGCCGGATTTACCCATCCCCATGACAATCACTTTACCTTCGCAGTTGAACATCAGTTCACAGATACGGTCAAAATCTCCGTTTATATGTTGTTCAAGTTCTGTTAATCCATCCCGTTCTATGTGTAATACTTTTTTACCCGCTTGCTGAAAATCAATCTTAGGCATTTCTTTTTCCTACTCATTCGTGTTTATTCAATGCTGTAATTGGGAAATAAACAGTACGATAAAATAAGCGATAAAGCAGCTTAATAACAGGACACCTTTAAATCGGTTTAATCGGTGTTTACGACCCAGACAAAATGCAGTAAATATTATGCTGGCTACCATCATTACCCAAAAGTCACGATGGAAAGATTCAGGTGAAATGGCTGCTGGTGAGAGTAATGCGGGAAGGCCCAAAACAATTGATATATTGAATATATTCGAACCTATAATATTCCCGAATGCGATGTCATCTTCGCCTTTGAATGCTGCGGCAATGGAGGTTGCTAATTCTGGCAGGCTGGTACCGACCGCAAGTACGGTAAGCCCGATAACTAATTCACTGATGCCATAAATGCGGGCAATAACAGTTGCATTATCAATAACCATACGAGTTGCCATAGGTAAAATAAGTAACCCTAATAGAATCCAAAGCAGGGCAATGTGTTTATTGCCTTCGACCGGTAATTCCGCAGCCTGTTCTTGCGTATAAATATCCGCTTCGGCGCGGCGCGGTAGAGCAACCATTTTTATCATCAGTAAGATATACACTATGGCGGAAGCGAGTAATACCAACCCATCCATCCGGCTGAGATAGTGATCACTCATTAAATAACCACAGAAGACGGTGAGCAGTAGCATCAACAGCAGTTCCTGCCGCAGGATATCTGATTTTACTTCCATTGGGCGAATAAATGCAGCGGCACCGGGTATTAGTAGCAGATTAGTAATGTTGGAGCCAATAACATTACCCACGGCCATATTAGGTTGATTATCTAGCATTGCAGTAACTGAAACCATTAATTCTGGTAGAGAAGTTCCAATGCCAACAATGGTAATACCAATAATAAATGGAGGCAGTCCCAGAGTACGGGCAAAAATTGCAGCACCATATACTAATCTATCGGAACCATATACCAGTAAAATCAACCCGGCAATTAGAAGTAAAAAGGTCAGAATCATGAAGCGTCCCTTGTAAGGTATATTCCGAATTAATGTTAACGCTGGTTGATTTTCTAAACAAAAATTGTCTGCCCAGTTAGATGGGACATATTCTGACGGCGGTGGATAGAAAAGTAAAATTTGTCATCACATTAATGGCGAAAATTTTCCAGTTTTTTTGTAGTATATATGATTAATATATGAACCAAATATTAAAGCCAATTTATTAACCGTTAAGGGCTATCAATAATGAATCAACAGACAGCAAATCTCATCGAGATCCGTGGTATGTATTTTACCCGTGGTAACCGTTTGATTTTTGCTGATATTAATCTAGTTGTGCCTAGAGGAAAAGTCACTGCAATTATGGGGCCTTCTGGGATAGGGAAAACGACACTATTACGATTAATTGGTGGTCAGTTACGTCCTGAACGTGGAGAGATCTGGTTTGATGGTGATAATATTCCTGCTTTATCCCGTTCTCACTTGTATGCTGCTCGCAAGAAGATGAGTATGCTGTTTCAATCTGGGGCATTATTCACTGATCTCAATGTCTTTGAGAACGTTGCTTTTCCGCTGCGTGAACATACGAACCTGCCTGAAGAAATTATACAGACCACGGTAATGATGAAATTAGAGGCGGTAGGATTACGTGGTGCCGCGAATTTGATGCCTTCCGAACTTTCCGGTGGTATGGCAAGGCGTGCGGCTCTGGCTCGTGCCATTGCACTTGATCCTGATCTGATTATGTTTGATGAGCCTTTTGTTGGTCAGGACCCGATTACGATGGGGGTTTTGGTGAAGTTGATTGATGAGCTGAATAAGGCACTTGGCGTTACCTGTGTGGTTGTTTCCCACGATGTACCGGAAGTTCTGAGCATTGCAGATTACGCTTATATTATCGCTGAACAACAGATTATTGCTGAGGGTACAGCTCAACAGTTGCACTCTAATTCTGATAGGCGAGTACGGCAATTTCTGGATGGTATTGCTGATGGGCCGGTACCTTTCCGTTTCCCGGCAGGGGATTATAAAACTGAGTTATTAGGATAATGGGATGTTAATGTTAACACAGGCGCTGGCGGCACTTGGCCGACGAGCCATTGAGGTGTTTGCCTCTTTTGGCCGTGCAGGTTTTATGCTGTTCCGCGCGATAATTGGCAAGCCAGAACCTGCCAGACAATGGCCGTTACTCCGACAGCAGCTTTACAGCGTGGGTGTTCGGTCATTATTGATTATTATCGTTTCAGGGCTGTTTATTGGCATGGTGCTTGGCTTACAGGGGTATCTGGTACTGACAACATACAGCGCGGAAGCCAGTCTTGGTATGATGGTGGCGATATCTCTGTTACGTGAATTGGGGCCGGTGGTCACGGCACTGTTGTTTGCTGGTCGAGCAGGATCAGCCCTGACCGCAGAGATCGGTTTGATGAAAGCCACGGAGCAAATTTCCAGCCTGGAGATGATGGCGGTAGATCCATTACGGCGTGTGATAGCTCCCCGTTTCTGGGCCGGGTTTATCAGTATGCCGCTATTATCTTTGATTTTTGTTGCGGTAGGTATTTGGGGCGGTGCGATGGTTGGTGTTGATTGGAAGGGGATTGACAGTGGCTTCTTCTGGTCTTCCATGCAGTCTGCTATCGAGTGGCAGAAAGATTTGCTTAATTGTTTTATTAAAAGTGTCGTTTTCGCCATTACTGTGACCTGGATTGCTCTATTCAATGGTTATGACGCGATCCCGACTTCGGAAGGGATAAGCCGAGCAACGACCAGAACGGTGGTTCATGCGTCGTTAGCGGTTTTAGGTTTGGATTTTGTGCTGACAGCACTCATGTTTGGGAACTAAGCCAATGCAAAGCAAGAAAAGTGAAATTTGGGTTGGATTTTTTGTCTTGATTGCACTGGCTGCAATCGTCTTTTTATGCTTAAAAGTGGCAGATATTAAATCGGTAGGCAACCAGCCAACTTACCGTTTGTACGCAACTTTTGACAATATTGGAGGTTTGAAAGTGCGTTCACCGGTAAAAATTGGGGGTGTGGTGATTGGTCGTGTTGCAAGTATCTCTCTTGATGAAAAAACTTATACGCCGCAAGTGGCACTGGATATTATGAAGCAATATGACCATATCCCTGATACCAGTTCTCTTTCCATTCGTACTTCTGGCCTATTAGGTGAACAATATATTGCCTTGAATATAGGGTTTGAAGATCCCGATATGGACACCCGTATTCTGAAAGAGGGTGACCGCGTACAAGATACCAAATCAGCAATGGTACTTGAGGATCTCATCGGCCAGTTCTTGTATAAGAGTGGTGATAATGTCCAAAGTGGGGCAGAGCACCCGCCGACACCTTAGCCAGCAACTGAATATCATTAAGAGGAACCCATTATGTTGAAGAGATTATTAATGATGGCGCTATTGGTTTTTGCGCCATTAGCGAGCGCAGTTGATCAAACGAATCCTTATAAGCTGATGCAGGATGCGGCGGAAAAGACTTTTACTCGTTTGAAAAATAGCCAATCACAAATTCGTCAAAATCCAGATTATCTGCGTAAAGTGGTGAAAGAGGAGCTACTGCCTTATGTCCATATCAAATACGCAGGGGCATTGGTTCTGGGGAAATACTATAAAGATACGACTCCAGAGCAGCGCAAGGCTTATTTTGTTGCATTTGAATCTTATCTTGAGCAGGCCTATGGGCAGGCTTTGGCAATGTATCATAATCAAACTTACCAGATTGACCCTGAAAAGCCGTTAGGGGACAGCAATGTTATTGCTATTCGTGTCACTATTATCGATCCGAATGGCCGTCCTCCTGTCCGTCTTGATTTCCAATGGCGCAAAAACAGCAAAACTGGTTACTGGCAGGCATTTGATATGATTGCTGAGGGAGTCAGTATGATTACGACTAAACAGAGTGAATGGGCCTCTATCTTGCGTCAGCAAGGTATTGATGGCTTAACTAAGCAGCTTGAAATCAGTGCCCGTCAGCCAATTACTCTGGAAGAGAAAAAATAAGATGGCTGAGAGTCTGATCTGGGAAAAAATAGGGCAAACATTGATTCTCAAGGGCACTTTGGATCGTAATAGTTTGCTTCCTCTCTGGCAGCAAAAAGAGAAATTATTGGTCGATATCAATGACATCAATGTGTCACAACTTGAATATGTGGATTCTACCGGGTTAGCTCTTTTAGTCCGTTTCAAACATCATATGCAAAAGAGAGGGGATAAATTGCGCTTTTCTGGCATTGATGAACGGCTTAACACCCTGATTAAGCTCTATGATATGCAAGAAATGATCATTGATAGCTAACCGATAATCTCATTAATTATCTGTACATACCCTATGGATTTCAAGATGCATTGCGGCGGCAAGGGAGAGAATCCCCGGGAGCATAGATAACGATGTGACCGGGGTGAGCGAGTGCAGCCAACAAAGAGGCAACTTGAAAGATAACGGGTATAATCAGCGCCCTTGTAAGCAGAAATATTACAAGGGCGTTTTCATAGTTTAAGAATAAGCAGGATTCTATTAGGATAGATGGCTGTCTATTATTTATTTCTAACTACATACCCTATGGATTTCAAGATGCATCGCGGCGGCAAGGGAGCGAATCCCCGGGAGCATAGAGAACTATGTGACCGGGGTGAGTGAGTGCAGCCAACAAAGAGGCAACTTGAAAGATGACGGGTACAGAACATTGAGCAATTATGGATACTAATGAGATTAAACAAGTGCTGATGGATAAATTAGCACTGGATGAAGTCATCGTTAACGGAGATGGCAGCCATTTCCAGGTTATTGTGGTTGGTGAAATGTTTGCCGGCATGAGCCGGGTAAAACAGCAGCAAGCCGTTTATGCGCCTTTGATGGAATACATTGCTGATAATCGTATTCATGCCTTGTCAATTAAAGCCTACACACCGGATGATTGGAAACGGGATCGCAAGCTCAACGGTTTTTAATGTTGTTTGCCTCGCCGCGAACAGCAAATTATATAAAGAGAGTCGTCACAGATGGATAAATTTCGTGTGAAAGGGCCTACTCGTCTGTCGGGTGAGGTTACTATTTCCGGGGCAAAAAATGCTGCACTGCCAATCCTGTTCGCCGCGTTGTTGGCTGAAGAGCCTGTTGAGTTGCAAAATGTTCCAGAATTGAAAGATATTGATACCACTATCAAATTGTTGAATCGCCTTGGGACTAAAGTTGAACGTAATGGTTCTGTATTTGTAGATGCCCGCGATGTGAATCAATATTGTGCGCCTTATGAGCTAGTAAAAACCATGCGTGCCTCTATTTGGGCGTTAGGTCCTTTGGTGGCGCGTTTTGGTCAGGGGCAAGTTTCTTTACCGGGGGGATGTGCGATTGGCGCCCGCCCGGTTGATCTGCATATTAGTGGCTTGGAACAGTTAGGTGCTGAAATTGTGCTGGAAGAGGGCTACGTTAAGGCTTCCGTTAATGGGCGTCTGAAAGGGGCTTGCATTGTGATGGATAAAGTCAGCGTTGGAGCGACAGTCACGATTATGACCGCGGCAACGTTGGCAGAAGGGACAACAGTTATTGAGAATGCAGCACGTGAACCTGAAATCGAAGATACGGCTAATTTTCTCAATACCTTGGGTGCAAAAATCACCGGAGCGGGTACAGACCATATCACCATTGAAGGTGTAGAACGTCTTGGTGGTGGTGTATATCGTGTACTACCTGATCGGATTGAAACGGGGACATTTCTTGTTGCGGCGGCGATATCCGGTGGCAAGGTAGTTTGCCGTCATGCTCAGCCTAATACGCTGGATGCGGTATTAGCTAAATTGCGTGAGGCGGGTGCGGATATTGCAATTGGTAAAGATTGGGTAAGCCTTGATATGCACGGTAAGCGCCCTAAAGCTGTGACATTACGTACTGCTCCGCACCCCGGTTTCCCGACTGATATGCAGGCGCAGTTCAGCTTGTTGAATTTGGTTGCTGAAGGTGCAGGGATGATTACTGAAACTATTTTCGAAAACCGTTTCATGCATATTCCTGAATTAATTCGGATGGGAGCTCATGCGGAAATTGAAAGTAATACTGTGCTTTGTCATGGTGTTAAAAAATTATCTAGTGCTCAGGTGATGGCGACGGATTTACGTGCATCGGCAAGCTTGGTTCTGGCGGGTTGTATTGCGGAAGGCGTAACGGTTGTTGACCGTATTTATCATATTGACCGGGGTTATGAACATATCGAAGATAAGTTGCGTGGACTTGGTGCAAACATTGAACGAGTGAAATCAACGTAGGCTTACTGTAGGTATGCGCCAAGATAGATTATAAGAAAGCCGGAAGATCACTGGGATCTTCCGGTGTTTTTAGACGTAAAAAAGATTTTCTCGAACAAAAGAAATGACTTCGTCTTTACTTAATTCAAATACAGGATCTGCATCCATTCCTTTTAAATAATCAACAACATATCTTAGCCTCTCATCATCAATGTCATGATCAAGGTAAAATTCATATGCATATCTAGCAATGTTAGCAGTATCGTAATTTTCTTGAAGTTTTTCATTCAGGCCACTTATAAAAAGATGGATTAGATTGTTCATGACAATCCCCCACATTTTTTAATAGCTTTTCCTGAAGTTGTTGCTATGCCTGAATCTATATCCGCTTTGGTAGGTGGATAATGAGGTAAATCCAATACCCGGCCATCTTTCATCTTAGGATGTACACGATTAACCTTGCTGGAATGATCGTAAGTTTCTTCCCAAGACTTCACACTTCCTGTTGATGGATTCCACTCTGTGACATGAGAACGTCCACGCGTTGGCCCTTCAGTTCTAGCTAACGCTTCCTTATCATAATAACGGATTCGTCCATCAGGTAATTCGCGGATATTTACGGCAGAACCTTGAGCTTTTTGTAAAGCTCTAAGTTTCCGATTTAATAATTGCGAAGGTGAACCCGCTAACCCTAAAGGGTCAATCCAGTTTACCGGATCATGGACATAGCTGTACGGGTTAAATCCGCCACTAAGATTCAAAGGATCGGCACAGAGATATTGCCCGGTCTCGTTATCGTAATACCTAAAACGATTATAGTATAGCCCGCTTTCCTCGTCTTCGTACTGCCCACAGAAGGGGCATCAGCTCCGAGGCAGTCATACTTATAGGGCGATGCCAGGCCGCACAGGACAAGGCTTTCAGAAGGACGCGTTTCGCCCATTTTGCTCCTGCAACTTTTTTTGACCCGACGTGCCTTTTCAGGATGTGTGCACGCTACCGCCATACCCTGACGCCCTTATCCGGTCTGCACATTGAGCAGTATAGCGGCGGTGTTAGCTGCCGTTAACCCCTTGTGTGTATTTGCTGACGTGTTTGTACACCGCCTTTCAACCTGCCAGAACCGGGTTTTATCGATAACCCGTGGCGGCGGGGCAGCTTGTCTGCGCCGCTGACGCGGGTTGGCCGGGTGCGGGCCGGCGAGGCCCGCAGGTGACGCTGTTCAGCAGGGAAGCCCCTGGGGGCTGCACCTGTCTCTTGATCAGATCTCCAAATCAACTGATTTAGCCAGCAAATAGCCGTCTATCAGGGTTTGCAGCCGAAACCAACCTTCCCAAAGTCGTTCCCATCCGACTCGACCCGTGCGTTTGGAATCGTACCAGCCGGCCAGTTTTCCCAGATTGATGAAGGCCCAATGCAAGCTCGGGGCTTTTTTCGGCACACGGCATTTTTCTT
>NZ_CAWNWY010000034.1:0-63847 GCF_963878365.1 Photorhabdus sp. HUG-39
AAACGAGTCAATTAAGCATTAAAGCGAAGCGTAGACGAATATGGATGAAAACCCAATTTTTGGAGCGAGTATTACAGGCGGGTTTTGCTAATGTGAGTGATATTTAATCATTCATGCGGTTGCCCTGTAAGATTACCCAACACATAACTTAAAGAGAGCATTATATAGGTGTAACCAACATATTTTTCTGGTAATCCCATAGCTGTAAGAATAAATGGAGATTCAATCAAATAAGAAAAATATGCCGTATAAGCGAAGCAAGGTATTGCTGCATAGTAAAGAAACTCTTTATTTATTATCACTTGGTAAGTACTAACCAATACATTTTTAATACTTAATTTTTTGCGTTTATTTATTGGTAGTGATTCTTTCAGAACTAGCAAGCACAATATAAGCGTGACTGTTATAAATAAAATAAGAAATAAAAAACAGGATTTCCAGCCATAATATTCACTTAACATACCGCCGATCATTGGTGCGATAGCGGGTGACATTCCCACAAAAGGGAAAATAATCAGATACAAATTGGCTGCCTCTTCTTTCTCCATCAGATCACTAATAATGGCACGACTTAATGTAATACCAGCACAAGCGCCTATTCCCTGGAATAAACGCAATAATAGTAACTCACTAATATGCGTACTGTAAAAAATACCGATTGTTGAAATCAACCATATAATCATCCCAGAAATAAGAACCGTTTTTCTTCCTAAACAATCACTTAATGGTCCATAAATAAGTTGAGAAAAGGCTATACCAAATAGAAATATAGTTATTGTACTTTGTATACTAGATTCGCTAACGTGATAATAGTTTCCCATTTTACTCAAAGCGGGTAGGAATATATCCGATGAAACCAGCCCCCCCATAGAAAGAAAAGCCATTAAAACGATAAATAATAAAGATTTATTTTTCATGGACCATAACCAATCAATATAATAAACATTATCCCAGAATAAATTATGTATAAAAACCACGCGCCAATTAAATTTATATTAAATGCATACAATCACTTATTTAATGAAAAGATCAAGATCTTGCATGTGAAAAGGTAACAAATTAATTTGCATATCACCTTGTGCTGCAAGAATTGAAAGATTTTCATAACAACATGAAAATTAAATCCCATTTACGCTTTAGATTAATAATTTTTTACTCTATAAATACCCCCTCCAAATATTGAGATACTTTTACACAACTTCTTTAAGAATTAACTTTTACAAAAATAAATTCATGTAAATATTAATTAAAAAAATAGTAACACTAACATCACTTTTAGCAAACAAAAAAACATAGAATTTAAGTTCAAAAATGAATAAAAAAAATACAAAACACAACATATAATACTAAAAAAATCATTTTGAGATTCCAGCACGAACATGTACTTGCCCTTTTTGTACCAAGCACAATGCTGTCTGGACATCATTCGTCAGTGCGGAGTAGTGCCTGTTGTCATCAGTCAAATTAACGGTCGCGATTATGCCGTAGTTAACGTCAATACCTTTGAAGACGTTGACTCTGCGCTGCTTAAATATTTCCTGAATGAATTCGCATCTTGCCGTACAATCCTTCCCTTCCCATCTTATTTTATTACCGGAAGAACGAATGGACAGACGATTTGTTCAATCCCATAAAGAAGCACTTTGGGCCGTGTTCCTAACGCTTGCTTATCTTATTGGCTGGCTATTGACAGCCTATTTACCCAGTGATGCTCCCGGTGTCACCGGCTTACCTCGCTGGTTTGAAATGGCATGTTTGTTACTACCAGTTGTATTCATTATCCTCTGCTGGTTAATGGTGAAGTTTATTTTCAAAGAAGTCCCGCTGGAGGATGAGAATGCAAAGTGAAGTTATCTTACCTCTGCTTGGCTATCTTGCATTGGTATTTCTCCTGTCAGTTTACGCTTATCGACGCCACCAGAAAGGCACCTTCCTGACTGAGTATTTCCTTGGCAACCGTTCAATGGGCGGCTTTGTATTGGCAATGACCATTACTGCCACCTATATCAGTGCCAGCTCATTCATCGGCGGGCCAGGAGCAGCCTATAAATATGGTTTGGGATGGGTATTACTATCGCTGATTCAGTTGCCAGCAATATGGCTTTCCCTGAGTGTGTTAGGTAAAAAATTTGCCATTCTTGCCCGTCGCTATAATGCCGTCACCCTTAATGACATGTTATATGCCCGTTATGGCAGTCGTTTTCTGGTTTGGTTTGCCAGCCTAAGTCTTTTAGTCGCTTTTATTGGCGCGATGACCGTTCAGTTTATTGGCGGCGCACGCCTGCTGGAAACTGCTGCGGGTATCCCTTATGGCACTGGATTAATGATTTTCGGTATCTCTATCGCTCTCTATACCGCATTTGGGGGGTTCAGAGCGAGTGTTCTCAATGATGCCCTACAAGGGCTGGTAATGTTGCTAGGCACTGTTCTACTGCTGGTGGCGATTATCTATAAGGCAGGAGGTCTGTCAGAGGCGGTCGCCACATTACGAACAATTAATCCTGAGCTGGTTTCCCCACAAGGCGCAGGCCATATCCTTAGCGGACCTTTCATGGCATCGTTCTGGATACTGGTCTGTTTTGGGGTAATTGGATTACCTCATACTGCCGTTCGTTGCATCTCCTACCGCGATAGCAAAGCTGTTCACCGTGGGATCATCATCGGAACCATCGTCATGACGATCCTCATGTTTGGTATGCACCTAGCAGGCGCAATTGGTCGAGCCATTATTCCTGATCTGACCATTCCCGATCAGGTGATCCCAACATTGATGATCACTGTATTGCCACCATTCGCTGCTGGAATTTTTCTAGCCGCACCGATGGCCGCCATTATGTCCACAATTAATGCACAACTGCTGCAATCTTCTGCAACAATCGTCAAAGATCTCTACCTAAACCTGTTTCCACAACAAATCGTACAGGAAAAAAGACTCGCCCGAATTTCCAGTTTTTCTACCCTGATTCTTGGTTTGTTGCTACTTTTAGCCGCCTGGCACCCACCCGAGATGATTATCTGGCTGAATCTATTGGCCTTCGGTGGCTTACAGGCCGTATTCCTCTGGCCATTAGTACTGGGCCTGTATTGGGAAAAAGCCAATGCCTATGGCGCTGTCAGTTCGATGATTACAGGGGCAACAAGCTACACTCTGCTCGCGAGTTTCAATATCCATCTATTGGGCTTCCATCCGATCGTGCCATCGCTGCTACTCAGCCTGCTAACTTTCTGGATGGGCAATACCATCAGTCAGCGATTACCGCTAAAAGCGGCCAGACCACACTAAGTCGGTTTCTTTACCCTATTTTTTCAATTAAGGAAAATTTTTTATGCCTTGGATACAACTTCGATTAAATACTACAGGACAGCTCGCTGAATCCCTTGGAGATACTCTAATGGAAAATGGAGCAGTATCAGTCACCTTTCAAGATAGCCACGATAATCCCGTATTCGAACCCTTACCAGGCGAGACTCGTTTATGGGGAGATACAGATGTCATCGGGCTTTATGATGCTGAAACGGATATGAAAGCAGTTATCAGCCAACTCGAACAAGTTCCTCAGTTGGGTGAAGGATTTATTCATAAAATTGAGCAGTTGGAAGACAAAGACTGGGAACGTGAATGGATGGATAACTTCCACCCAATGCGTTTTGGCAACCGCTTATGGATCTGTCCAAGCTGGCGCGACATCCCTGATCCAGATGCTGTCAACGTTATGCTAGACCCTGGACTGGCTTTTGGTACAGGTACTCACCCAACTACATCGTTATGCCTGCAATGGCTAGACAGACTCAATCTGGAAGGTAAAACGGTTATCGATTTTGGTTGCGGCTCCGGCATACTCGCAATTGCTGCGCTAAAGCTCGGTGCAACGCACGCTATTGGCATAGATATCGACCCACAAGCTATTCAGGCCAGCCGAGACAACGCAGAACGTAATGGCGTTCTGGAGCGTTTAACGCTATATTTGGCGAAAGATGCACCAACTGATCTTGAATCTGATGTAGTAATTGCTAATATTTTGGCAGGCCCTCTACGTGAACTCGCCCCTGTAATTGGTGCATTACCAAAACCGGGTGGCCTGTTAGGTCTATCGGGCATTTTAACGAACCAAGCAGAAAGTGTTATTCAGGCTTATACAGATAAATTTGTAATCGATCCTGTTGCGGAACAGGAAGAATGGTGCCGGATATCTGGGGTAAAAATAACAACAAATTAGAATTATTTTATTTTGTTATAATTTCAAGTGCAAATTTTGATCGCTTATTGATGATAATCCGTGCTGTCAGCAAACTTGCTGGTAGAAAAATCCTAAGTGATAAACTTTACCAATAACATATAACACCATGTTATTTATGAATAATTATATTTACCACAGAAGAGAAGCTGGAAAAAAGTTGTGACAAATGACGATTTGCTCAAAGTTTGGCCTTTCATATTTTGCGAAAAATGCGTAATATACGCGCCCTTGCAGTCACAGTATGGCCACTCTTTCTTCGTCTATGCGTATCGGACAATACCAGCTGAAAAACTGTCTTATTGCGGCCCCAATGGCTGGCATAACTGACCGCCCGTTTCGGTCACTATGTTACAAAATGGGTGCAGGTATGACAGTATCGGAAATGCTTTCTTCCAACCCACAGGTCTGGAAGACAGACAAATCCCGGCTACGTATGGTTCACAGTGACGAACCGGGAATTCGTTCCGTGCAAATTGCTGGCAGTGATCCCAATGAAATGGCAGCGGCAGCGAAGATCAACGTCGCTAATGGTGCTCAGATCATTGATATCAACATGGGGTGTCCAGCCAAGAAAGTGAATCGTAAGCTAGCAGGTTCGGCTTTACTACGTTACCCTGAATTGGTGGAAAAAATTCTTTCTGCCGTTGTAAACGCAGTAGATGTTCCTGTTACGCTGAAAATCCGCACTGGATGGTCGCCAGAAGAACGAAACTGTGTAAAGATTGCCCAATTGGCCGAGCATTGTGGTATCCAAGCTCTGACGATCCACGGCAGGACTCGTGCCTGTTTGTTTAACGGAGAGGCAGAGTACGACAATATTCGGACAGCTAAGCAGACTGTTGCCATCCCGGTTATTGCCAATGGTGACATTACTGACCCGCTTAAGGCCAGAGCAGTGCTTGAATACACCGGGGCTGATGCCCTGATGATAGGCCGCGCTGCTCAGGGAAGACCCTGGATCTTCCGGGAAATCCAGCACTATCTGGCAACAGGAGAACTGCTGTCACCGATGCCGATTGGCGAAGTGCAGCATTTAATGAACGAGCATATACAGGAATTGCACGACTTTTATGGTCCAAGCAAAGGAGCCCGTATAGCACGTAAGCATGTATCCTGGTATCTCCGGGAACATGCTCCTGATGACCAGTTCCGGCGCACATTCAACACCATAGAGGATGCCAGCGAACAGCTGGAGGTGTTGGGGGCATATTTCGAAAATTTTGCGTAATATAAAGAAAAGAGCTGACAGAACTATGTTCGAACAACGCGTAAATTCTGACGTACTAACCGTTGCTACTGTAAATTCACAAGATCAGGTAACCCAAAAACCTTTACGTGATTCAGTTAAACAAGCACTGAAGAACTATTTTGCTCAATTAAACGGTCAAGATGTTAATGATCTGTATGAGTTGGTATTGGCTGAAGTGGAACAGCCATTGTTGGACATGGTGATGCAATACACCCGTGGCAACCAAACGCGCGCTGCCCTGATGATGGGCATCAACCGTGGCACACTGCGTAAGAAATTGAAAAAATATGGCATGAACTAATTAATTAACCGTTAGTTCATTAAAAAAGGCGCTGTACCTCTTGGTAAAGTGCCTTTTTTGCCAAATTCACCGGTAGAGGATTGATGCTACTGGAATAACAGCATTGCAATGCTCTTTAGCCATTGCATGAGGCTATATTGATAAAATATAACTTAGAATCTAACGCTTTCCCTTGTGCGTGGTAGCGATTTCACCATCTTTTTCAAGAAAATGACCGATCGATCCCCAAGAGAATATATGTCTGCTTATAGGGAACGTCGTTATTGAGGTAAGTCGTTATTGAGATAATATACAAAAATTGCCAACATCAAAATAGCTATTCATCAAAAGAACTATCCACCATATGAACATAGACGTCGGCAATTGCATCAAATAAAGAAGATAGCTAATAACATTCTACGTACATAAATATACCTTGTTAAAAGCTATTATTTTTCATCATCATTTATCAACTGATAAGATACAGCAATATTTGCTGCCTGACCAGCTAATGGGTTGTAATCACTGGACAAATATATCCCTGCAATATAGTGGCTTTCACCAACATAAAACTTCCTATATCGAGATGTTCCAGGCGAGCCCAATGACAATGAACGACCATCATTTAAAGTAAAGACCGCTTGATCAACAGCACCATTTCCCCATACTTCCAAACTGGTAATTCGACTACCATTCAGAGAAATAGATGACGTCTCACCAGATATTGTACCTAATTGATGGCGATTACCATCATCAAATACAACTGTCAGCCCTCCTACCCTCGCAGCCCCTCCAATACGCACAATATGTCCCGTTAACGAATCTATCTTTCTTCTTTTTCCTCCATTAAGAGCCGGTTTGAGAGGTGGAGTCATATCTTTCTCTGGAGTCAATGCCTGAATTCTGGCTTTTGCTGTTTGACGGTCAAAGAAAGTAGAATAACTTAAAACATCAACATAGATTTTATTATTTACCGACTCAGCTTCACTTAATTTATCCCAAATACTGATATATTCAATCCCATGTAAACGACAGTGACCATGAACAGACATAACATTATTTGCAACAGTGTCAGCCGTCGAGTTATTAAGAGCATCATTAAGCTCTCTATCATATATATTGTTAATATAACTATTAGCCTGTTCTACCGTCTTTTTAATTAATCCTCGGACTTTTTCAACATCAATATTACTAAGCCCAATTTCATCTTTTCTCTCTAAACCAGCAACCCAATATGTTATCTGCATCATAACCGTAGTAGAAAACATGGGTAATATCTGATAATTAACATCATCCGAAAAATTACTAAACTTTTTGTGATAGCCATCTATATTTTCTGCCAGGTTATTAAAAGCACTCCTCGCTTCTTCTGATCCTGGATGCTTATCAAGAAGATCAGCAACGGTTGCCATTCGTTCTTGTATATATGCAATATCACCAGCAAGGATACCTTTAATCGTCTTTAACGCAGACTCCTCTATCATCCTTTCAATTTGTTTGACAATCCCTTCCCATATATTTTCTTTCGATTGAGGCCAGAATAAACCGACTAAAAAAGATATAGCGGGACCAACCGAAGGGATAAAGGATATTCCCCCTATGATTGCATTTTTTACAATATCAGTAACATCCCACTCTAATGCACTCGTTTTTACAGCATATTCATTAGCCACAATGGTTCTTATGTCTAAAACATTTTCTGTATGCATAATGGAACCCTTCAATTAAAATAAGATGCTTAAACCAAATTTGCCGTCACATAAGCAACTTTGTCCGTGTTATTATAGATAACAAATTTACTATAATAAAAAGAGTTGCTAGGCACGTTTAACACCTTCTCTTCTCCTAATCCTACATCTATAGAACCAGACTCAAACCATTCAGAGGTAAAACTATGAGACCAGTAAAATTTAGCCGTAACACTATTTGATAGCCCTGTATTTACAACTCTCAGAGAGCTTCTGGATTCTGGAATTACTGGTGTATCTATTCTAAACACTTCCACACTGGCATGAGGTGATATAGTCACATCACTCAAAGGACCAACTGCATTTAAATCTTTATATACTGGAACAGGAGAATTAGAATAAAATTCTGCTTTCTGATCATCTGAATCAACAACAATGGTTATTCTAGACATATTTATTTTCCTCATTAAAATTTAAATAAAATATACTCAACTTGCATATAAATATTTTCAAAAACAGCATTACCACTTAATTAAAGATACTCTTTAACTATCATAGAACTACTATACCCGTCATCTTTCAAATTGCCTCTTTGTTGGCTGCACTCGCTCCCCCCGGTCACATAGTTACCTATGCTCCCAGGGATTCACTCCCTTGCCGTCGCGATCCATCTTGAAATCCATAGGGTATATTACCTTTGAAAATTAATTCCCCAATATATTACGTGGACTTTACATACCACAATAACTCATCAGAATATTAATATATCCATATTATAAGTAAGTTATTAATGAGACATATCTAAAAAAATCACAATAATATAAAAACTATAGCAGAGATAAAGTTCATGTCAATGCCCCTCTTCAATGAAATCACTATTATTTAAGAGTTAATAAAATTATATGAGATATAAACAACACATACAAAAATATTAAAATGGGAATTATTGGCATTACGTTATTCACCTGAGATTAATAATATGAATATTGGTTGCTATAGTACTATATGATTCTATTTTTATTTTCCAATTTCACCTTTATACAGTGACTGTAATAATTCACAAATTCACTCGCAATGTTAAAATGATAATAAATAAATCAACTTCATAATAACAAAATAATTTTGACTGTAGATTTTAGCTATTCAAATATGCTGAATACAATTAATTAACCTTCCATTACTCCACCAATAAACTATATCCGTTATCTTTCAAGTTGCCTCTTTGTTGGCTGCACTCACTCACCCCGGTCACATAGTTACCTATGCTCCCTGGGATTCGCTCCCTTGCCGTCGCGATCCATCTTGAAATCCATGGGGTATATATCGCTTAAAATATGACGAAAAAACACAGAAAAAAATAAGGGCAGATTTCAAAGCATTTGAAACCACACTCGTTGCCGCGCCCCCAGATAATACCAGACTTAAAGCGTTATTAATGGCATCCTCACCTTGGGAAAAACAACCTTCCCAGTACTACGAGGATAATCAACCATCTTAATTCCCTTCCTGTGAAAAAGAATACGCCTCTATCCTCCCAAATACGCATTTCTCACAGCTTCATTAACCAATAATGCAGACCCGCTGTCTTCTAGTACGATCTTACCGTTTTCCAATACATATCCTCGGTCAGCCAATTTCAATGCCTGATTTGCATTCTGTTCAACTAAAAAGATTGTCATCCCCTCTTCCCTCAACTGCTGTATAGTATCGAAAATCTGAATGATAACTATCGGTGCCAGTCCCAATGAAGGCTCATCCAGCAACAATAATTGTGGCTGGCTCATTAAAGCGCGGCCAATTGCCAACATTTGCTGTTCACCACCGGACATCGTTCCAGCCCGCTGGTTACGTCTTTCCTGTAAACGCGGAAATAAATCATAAACCCGCTCAATGCGCCGCTGATACTGAGTCTTATCAGCAAAAAAGCCGCCCATTGCCAAATTCTCTTCCACTGTCATACGAGCAAACACTCTGCGACCTTCAGGAACAATCGCGATGTCCTCACGCATAATACGAGATGTCGACCATTGGGTGATATCCTGACCACGAAAAATAATGGAACCTTCAGTTGCTCTGGGTTCACTACATAAGGTGCTGAGCAATGTTGTTTTTCCTGCGCCATTTGCACCAATCAGAGTGACAATTTCTCCCTGCTGAATATTCAGGCTAACCTGATGCAACACCTGAACTTCCCCATAGTGGGCGGATACCCGCTTAAATTCCAACATAATTAATACACCTCGCCCAGATATGCCCGGATAACATCCGGGTTGTTACGAATCTCTTCTGGCCTCCCTTGCGCCAAAGACATTCCCTGATTAACAACATAGATACGATCTGAAATTCCCATCACCAATTTCATATCATGCTCAATCAGCAATACAGAAACTTGATGATGTTCCCTTAGTTCAGCAATTAAAGCATTAAGCTCTTCTGTCTCTTTCGGATTCAGACCCGCAGCAGGTTCATCCAGCATCAAAATTTCCGGGCGAACCACCATGCAGCGAGCAATCTCCAAACGCCGTTGCTGACCGTATGCCAGATTACCTGCCTGTCTGTTTGCCAGTGGTAATAAACCAATCCGTTCTAACCAAGTTATGGCCCAATCTACGGCCTTAGATTCTGCCCGGCGGAATGCCGGCGTTTTAAAAAGGCCGGCAAAAAGGCCCCTTTTAAGATGCTGATGCTGCGCCACTAATAGATTCTCAATCACCGTCATCTCTCGGAATAACCGCACATGCTGGAATGTTCTGATAACACCCATACGAGCAATAGCCTGCCCAGATAACCCTTCCAGATGTTTTTCCCGCAGCTTTATCGTACCGCTTGTCGGACAGTAAAATCCTGTCAGACAATTAAAGATCGTGGTTTTCCCTGCTCCATTAGGGCCAATAAGAGAAACAATTTCACCCTGATTTAGCCTCAGGGCAACGTTATTAACCGCCAGCAAGCCACCGAAGCGCATGGTCAGATCGGAAACTTGCAATAATGGTGTTGTACTCATGCTTGCTTTCCTCCCTGTACCTGTCGTTCCAATTTGACATGACGGCGTTTTGTCGGTAGCAACCCTTGCGGACGCCAAACCATCATCAATACCATCATTGCCCCTAGCAGCAACATACTATAGGCATTCAGATCACGCATCATCTCACGGGAAACCACCAACAAAATGGCGGCTAGAATCACCGCAGTCTGTGAGCCCATCCCTCCGAGTACCACAATCGCCAGCACAAAAGCAGATTCAGAAAAAGTGAAGGACTCTGGGCTGACGAAACCCTGCCGGGCAGCAAATAAAGTACCCGCAAAACCGGCAAATGCCGCACTGATAGTAAACGCAGCCAGTTTAATACGGGTTGGACTCAGGCCAAGAGAGCGGCAAGCAATCTCATCTTCACGCAGCGCTTCCCATGCGCGACCTAATGGCATACGCAGTAGTCGATTAATAATAAATACTGTCAGTATTACCAACAGTAACGCCACCAGATAAAGGAAGATGACCCGATCACTGGGATCGTATTTCAAGCCAAAGAAATTGTGGAAAGTATCCCAACCACCCTCTTTCACACTTCGGTTAAATTCCAGCCCGAAGAAAGTCGGTTTTGGGATCTGGCTGATACCATTCGGGCCACCGGTTATTTCAGTATTATTCAACAGTAGAATGCGAACAATTTCACCAAAACCAAGCGTAACAATTGCCAGATAGTCACCTCGCAATCGCAATACCGGAAAGCCCAACAACAACCCCGATAAAGCAGCCGTTAACCCCGCCAGCGGCAAACTCTGCCAAAACCCTAATCCGTAATAGTGACTTAGCAAAGCGTAGGTATAAGCACCGATAGCATAAAAACCTGCATACCCAAGCACCAGCAACCCCGACAAACCAACCACGACATTCAAACCCAACCCTAGCATGACATAAATTAACGTCAGTGTAGCAATATCAACACTACCACGGGAGACAATAAACGGCCAGAAAATTGCAGTAATAATGACCAATATTGCCAGTAACTTTTGTCCTTTGGTTGAGCCATCGAAATCCGGCAACGACCAGCTTTTAATCGGTACTTTCTTCATTATCTGCTGAACAACCGGACGCAATAGCTGGAACAGAAAAACAACCGCACAGCCAATACCAATCCATAACCATCGCACTTCATCGGCACGATGGACGACCAACTTCGTACCCTCCAGCGACAACTGCATCCCCATCATAAAGGCAGACAACACAAATAAAGCGACTGAGGCGATAATGGCATTCACCCAATTAGCATGTTTCATACCTTTTCTACCTCTGGACGGCCTAAGATTCCAGTCGGCATAAACAACAGCACAACAATGAGCAGAGCAAAAGAAACGGCATCTTTATATTCTGTGCTCAAGTAAGCAGAAGTTAAGGCTTCAGAAATTCCCAAAATCAAGCCACCAATCATCGCCCCTGGAATACTGCCAATTCCTCCCAATACTGCTGCGGTGAAAGCTTTCATGCCTGCCATAAAACCGATATACGGATTTATTACACCGTAGAACTGCCCCAACAAAACACCGGCTATTGCAGCCATAACTGCACCGATAACAAAGGTTAAGGAAATCATTCGGTTAGTATTGATCCCCAACAAACTGGCCATTTTCAGATCTTCCGCACAAGCACGGCAGGCACGTCCCATACGGGAGTAGCGAATGAATACTGTCAATATCAGCATGGTAAGAAATGTCACTATCCAGATGGTCAGTTGCATTGCGCTAATACTGGCAGAAAATCCATCACTTTCGCCTAATACCCACTGCCCGGTAATCAGGCTAGGCAATGCCAGATCGCGAGAACTTTGTGACAGACTGACATAGTTTTGCAAGAAAATAGACATCCCAATCGCCGAAATCAGCGCAATCAAGCGTTTGGAATGACGAACTGGCCTGTAAGCCACTCGCTCAATACTCCAACCATAAGCAGCAGCAATGACAATTGATGTTAAAAAAGCCGCAGTAATCAGCAACCAGCCCAAATCAACGCCCATCATGATCAGAGCCGCAATCACAATAAAGGAGACATAGCTACCAATCATGTAAACTTCACCATGAGCGAAGTTAATCATCCCGATAATGCCATAAACCATCGTATAACCAATGGCAATCAATGCATAAGTACTACCCAGAGTCACTCCATTTAACATCTGTTGTAAAAAATAGAGAAATTGCTCTGACATACCTTGTACCTCTGGAATAACAGCTCCTGACAAACAGAAGCTGACGACTGTTCTGATGACTTTACTTCACAGAAGTAGAAGAACCATCTGCATGCCATTCAAAAATACCAAATTCGAACCCTTTTAGATCGCCAACGGCATTCCAGCTTAGTGTTCCCATTACGGTATCTACTGGATTCGCTTTCAGGTCTTTCACCAAATCAATCGGTTCCATACTACCGGTACGGTTCATTGCCGCAGCCAGAGATTGCAGAGCAGCATAGGTTGTCCAGACGAACGGACCTGTCGGATCACCTTTCTTACCTTTGATCGCCTCAACAATAGCTTTGTTCACCGGTACCTGATCGTAACGCTTAGGGAGGGTGACTAACATTCCTTCAGAAGCAACTCCGGCGATATTAGATAGCGAGGAGTTACCTACACCTTCCGGTCCCATAAAACGAATATTCAGACCAGCCTGTTTAGCTTGACGCAGAATTTGCCCCATTTCAGGGTAGTAGCCACCAAAATAGACAAAATCCACATTCTCTTTTTTCAGGCGGGCAACCAGAGCCGAAAAGTCTTTGTCACCAGCAGTAACGCCTTCAAACAAGACAATATTGGCTCCCGCTTTTTTCAATTTATCGAGAACAGATCGAGCCAACCCTTCACCGTATTGCTGTTTATCATGAACAATAGCTATACGCTGAGGTTTAATCTTTTCAGCAATATATTTCGCTGCCGTTGGTCCCTGATCAGAATCCAGCCCGGTAGTACGCATAATCATTTGGTAACCACGAGTTGTCAGATCGGCATTGGTTGCTGCTGGTGTAATCATAATGACACCTTCATCTTCATAGATGTCAGATGCCGGTTGAGTAGAGGAAGAGCATAAATGGCCGATAACATAGCGAATGTTGTCATTAATCACTTTATTCGCGACAGCGACAGCCTGTTTCGGGTCACACGCATCATCATATTCAACCCCCACCAGCTTATTACCATTAATACCACCATTAGCATTGATATCTGCAATCGCCTGACGTGCGCCAGTAAATTCCATATCACCATATTGCGCAACTGGACCAGACATTGCCCCCACAATCGCCACGTTGATCTCTTGTGCCCACAGTGAGTAACTCATCATCATGACAATACAGCCGGCTAATAGGTTTTTACCTGTTATGACTTTCATTTTATTTATCCCCGTGTCGTTATTGGTCTAATTTATTGTGTTTACCTTTTAGATCTCCGATTATCTAATGGGATAACCGTGATCTTTTGTGATCGCTGATTAGATAAAGTAATTTTTATGAATAAGATTTTATTTTTCATGCTATTAAAATAGCATTTCATGCTTAAAATCAAATTAACAAGGTAGATAAAAGCATTAATTACAGCATAAAATACCGCCAAAGTTGATTGGAATTTAGACAAAACATAGTGTGATATTCTGGTTAAATATTAGTAAAGCAATCTTTAACTCGAAATATCGATCATGTTAAAAACATTTTTCCAGTAACGTATAAAAGCGGTTACGCGACACTCCACTCTATCGATCTATGCAACTAAAATTGATATGGAAAAACCATGAAGCTAACTATTGAACAACTTACTGTTTTGTCCGCACAAGATATGATTGATCTGAAAAAAATCTGGCCTCAGCAAATACCTGAACAGTGGCAAATCCATCTAAAAAACGGAAATAAACTGTTCGCTGCTCGTTTTAATGATAGATTACTGGCCGCAGTAAAAGTGACTTTCAGTGATCAATCCGGCCTGCTTAAAGATTTATGTGTCCGTGAAATAACACGCCGCCGGGGAGTGGGTTTATATCTGATAAATGAAATAAAAGCTCAGCATCCCACCATTAACCAGTGGAAGTTAAGCCTTGAAGGGTTCTCCGATGCTAACGAACCAGCATTAAAAGGTTTTATGAGTGCCTGTGGTTTTTACTACGATCCCAAATCAAATTCTTATTCTAGCTGACCCATTTTCCAGACCGCAGCCACATTGCGGGCAGTCACCCTCAAATTCTCATGCCCGCAAGCAAGAGCGTCAGAAAGAGAACAAACGCCGGGCATAATTGAGAAAACGGCATCCAATCCGTGCTCATGAACGATGCTATAGTTCTGACTTATACTGCCAACTAATGCAATGGTTGAAATAGCATACTTTTTGGCGATACGAGCAACACCAATCGGTGTTTTACCGTAAATAGTCTGGCTGTCCATTCGGCCTTCACCAGTAATAACCAGATCAGCGCCTTGTACTGCCTTTTCCAATTCCAGCGTGGAGATAACAATATCAATTCCCGGTTGCAATTTAGCGTCCAACCAACCAAGTAAAGGAACGCCCATTCCCCCTGCTGCTCCTGCACCCGGTACGTCAATGACCTTAATGCCGGTCAGTAACTCAATTTTCTCACCATAATGGCGCAAGGCTGCATCCAACTCTTTCACCATCTCTGGTGTCGCTCCTTTCTGTGGCCCGAAAATAGCAGATGCACCAAACTCGCCGCATAATGGGTTAGTCACATCACAGGCAACGATAATTTCAGTCCGACTCAAACGAACGTCCAAACCAGAAAGATCGATTTTAGCGAGCCGACTTAGCGCAGCCCCGCCAGCTTCCAACGCTTTACCATCAGAATCAAGCAAACAAGCCCCCAACGCCTGCATCATACCGGCACCGCCATCATTAGTCGCGCTACCACCAATGCCTAAAATTATCTTTCTGACACCTTGATCCAAAGCAGCCAACATCAGCTCGCCGGTACCATAAGTCGTGGTTATCAGCGGATTACGCTTTTCCATCGGCACCAGATGTAAGCCAGAAGCCGCCGCGATTTCAATAACAGCGGTTTCTCCATCACCTAGCACGCCGAAAAAGCTATCCACCGGCTGATTTAACGGACCAGTAACCGACAGGTGTACAACTCTCCCATTGGTGGCTGCAACCATCGATTCAACCGTACCTTCACCGCCATCAGCCATCGGCAATTTAATGTATTCTGCTTGTGGATAGATTTCCCGAAATCCTTGCTCTATCGCTTCAGCGGCCTGTAAGGCACTGAGACTTTCTTTAAATGAGTCAGGCGCAATAACAATTTTCATAGGATTAGATGACAACAATGAAAAATAAAACAAAAAAGGCGATAAACCATTATCGCCTTTTTAATTTATTCATTGCGAATGCATTAACGCAAAATCACTCTATTTATGCCTCAATGGCTACACGCAATTTTTTCATGGCATTTTTTTCAAGCTGACGTACACGCTCCGCAGAAACACCATACTTATCCGCCAGTTCTTGCAGGGTAGATTTATTGTCATCATCTAACCAGCGGCAACGGATAATATCCTGACTGCGCTCGTCTAAACTTTCCATCGCTACCGATAATTTATCAGCCGCATGGTTTTCCCAATTGTCCTCTTCAATGCCGTCTGCAAAATCAGATGCTTTATCCTGAAGATACAGCACTGGCGCAACCGGTTGACCTTCCTGACTATCATCATCGGCAGACATATCAAACGCCATATCCTGCGCTGACATACGAGATTCCATCTCACGCACATCTTTACTGGTCACACCAAGTTCTTTGGCGACCATTTCTACTTCGTCCTGATTGAACCACCCTAAGCGCTGTTTAGTTTTACGCAGGTTAAAGAACAGCTTACGCTGTGCTTTAGTTGTTGCAACTTTAACAATACGCCAGTTACGCAGTACATATTCATGGATTTCAGCTTTAATCCAGTGGACGGCAAAAGAAACCAGACGCACCCCTACTTCCGGGTTAAAACGACGTACTGCTTTCATCAGGCCAATATTCCCTTCCTGAATTAAATCCGCCTGAGGTAGCCCATAACCAGCATAGCTACGAGCGACATGAACAACGAAGCGCAGATGAGACAGAATCAGCTTCTTAGCTGCATCCAGATCTCCCTGGTAATGCAGCCTTTCAGCCAGTTCCTTCTCTTCCTCTGCTGTCAGCATTGGATAAATATTAGAGGCACGGATATAGCCCTCTAGACTTCCTTGAGGAACTAACGCTAAGGTTTGCATTTCTTTGGCCATTCAAATCCTCTCAAATAAGGCTCAAATCGTTAGTATGGATTAGATTACATCAGTGTATATGAGAACCTACGTTCAACATACAGCGGTACAGTCTATCACCAGAATGTGCATATTCAAGTTACAGATCCGTGGAAGAGTAATAATTTCAGTACCGACCATCCCGATAATGGGTCCACAGAACAAAAAATAACAGATAGTTTTATATTTATGCAACTACCTTTATTTGTACTATCCCCGACAAATATTAATCCCATTTCACAAAAGCGCCCGCCAGGTTCACCGGGAGAGTACAAGCACCTTTTTAATTAATTCTACACAGAAGAAAATCGAAAATTACCGTTTTATTCTGGCGTAAAATGACGCAAATGCTGAGTTGTCGCCAACCAAGCAGCGACCCAACCAATCATTGCGGAGAGCAAAACTAGCAGCAGGGACTCATCCCATGAAAGCCCATGTAAATTAAATGTCGTGCCAAATACACTGGCAACCTGTGTGACAACATCAGAAAGTTTCCACACCAACAGCGCAGACAAAATTAACGATAAAATTGCCCCCAAAGCCCCTAACAAAGCACCACCATTGAGGAACGGGCGCAAAATAAAGCCATCCGTTGCACCAATAAGCTTCATCACGTTAATCGTATCACGATGACTGAAGATGCTGAGACGCACACTATTACCGATGACCAAAAACAGCGCAACGATCATCAGAATACCGATTACTGTCACAATCTGACCGATAAGACCTGTCAGCGCCGCCAGACGAGCAAACCAGCTATCATCCATCCGAACTTCTTCAATACCTTTAACCTGAGAAACTCTATCACGCAGCGTGGTCAGCGTCTGTGAACTCTGAAAATCGATTTTCGGTGTGATAATAGCCACCGCGGGCAACGGATTCTCTTCCAGCATATCCAGTGCGCTACCAAAGCCAGACCAGGCGCGGAATTCTGTCATTGCTTCCTGACGTGAGAGATAGTTGACATTATCCACACCATCAAGTGCTTTCAGCTCACTTATTAATTTCTGAGCACTGCTATCATCCAGTGATTTATCGAGATATACCGTCAGTTGAGGGGAGGGATACCATGTCTCCGCAGCCTGGCTGACATTCTTCCACACAATGTAACAAACACTTGGTAATGTCAGGGAGATAGCAATCACCATCACGGTCAACAAAGTTGCCAACGGCTGACGCGACATATCTGTCAACGTATTCATCCAAGCATAGCGCCACTGCTCACGCCATCCTCCTTGTAAAACTTTACTTTTCGATCTTGTTACTTTCCCCGCTGCCTTACGCACATTTTTAACCATGATGCTCTCCCGCCATACGGCCTTGGCTCAGAGTCAGAATACGATATTTCCGTCTTTCAATCAGTGCCATATCATGGGTCGCTATCAGCACTGTCACCCCAACCCGATTAAATTCTTCAAACAGTCGTAAAATACCCTCTGACAACTCACCATCCAGATTACCGGTAGGTTCATCCGCCAACAAAACAGTCGGCTTATTCACAACCGCACGAGCAATGCCAACTCGTTGTTGTTCTCCCCCTGAAAGTTGAATTGGGAAATTTTTCGCTTTGTCCAGCAGACCAACCTTATCCAAAGCAGCGGAAGTCCGACGACGGATATCTTCAGAACTTGCACCTGAAATAATCAGTGGCATTGCCACATTATCGTATACCGTCCGACCCAACAGCAGATGATGATCTTGGAAAATCATACCAATCTGACGACGTAGAAAAGGTACCTCACGGCTTTTTAACCGGCTGATATCATGACCGGCAAACCAGATATGTCCGGCACTAGGCCGCTCAATGCCACAGATAAGTTTCAGCAAGGTACTTTTACCTGCCCCTGAGTGACCGATTAGAAATGCCATTTCCGCAGGGCGCAAATGAAAATCCACCCCTTGCAGGGCTTGCCGTCCCCCCAGATAAGCTTTACTGACCTGTTCAAAGCGAATCATAGGTAATTAATCCTCTCGGGCAAAAAGTGCCTCTATAAAGTCGTCTGCCTTAAATGGCCGTAGATCTTCAATTCCTTCACCAACCCCAATATAACGAATAGGAATTTCAAACTGATCAGCAATGGCGAAAATTACTCCACCTTTGGCAGTACCATCCAGTTTTGTCAATGAGATGCCTGTCAACCCAACAGCTTCATGGAATAGTTTAGCCTGATTTATCGCATTCTGACCGGTACTGGCATCCAATGTCAGCATAATTTCATGTGGAGCATTTTCGTCCAGTTTTTTCATCACTCGGACAATCTTCTTCAATTCTTCCATCAGATGAGATTTATTTTGCAAACGACCTGCGGTATCTGCAATCAGGACATCGACACCTTTGGCTTTAGCTGACTGAATAGCATCGAAAATCACAGAAGCGGGATCAGCGCCAGTATGTTGCGCCACTACCGGAATATGGTTACGTTCCCCCCACACCTGTAACTGTTCAACGGCGGCTGCACGGAAAGTATCTCCGGCTGCCAGCATGACAGATTTACCTTGTGCCTGAAATTGACGCGCCAATTTACCAATTGTCGTGGTTTTTCCAACACCATTAACACCAACCATCAGAATGACGTACGGCGTTTTTCCTTCAATGTCCAAGGGTTTATTCACTTTAGTCAGAATACCAGACATCTCTTCTTTCAGTTTGGCATACAACGCTTCTGCGTCTTTTAGCTCTTTACGGCTGGCATGTGTTGTCAAACTGCTAATGATTTTACGGGTAGTATCGACACCAACATCAGCAATCAATAACTGCTCTTCCAATTCATCAAATAGGTCATCATCGATCTTTTTGCCACTGAATAGACTAAGAAAACCGGACCCTAAATTCTGACGAGTTTTAACCAAACTGCGTTTCAGGCGAGAGAAAAAGCCCTCTTTAGTCGGACGCTCTTGCTCTTTTGATATAACTAGCTCTGTCTGTTCAGTTTGTACCTGCTCTGCCGCCAACCTTGCGGCTTCCTCGGCAAGACGCTGTTGTTCCGCCTGCTCCGCCGCCAATCTTGCGGCTTCCTCGGCAAGACGCTGTTGTTCCGCCTGCTCCGCCGCCAACCTTGCAGCTTCCTCGGCAAGACGTTGCTGTTCCGCCTGCTCCGCCGCCAATTGTTCTTCTTTTTGCTGCTCTTCCTGACGGCCACGCCCGAACCAGGAGAAAAAGCCTCTTTTTTTCTCTTTTGCCATTAGCCACTGCTCTCCTCAAGGTTAAATCATGGCGTTACAACAAGGAATAATAACGAAATTAGAAACAGTCTAACATTTTCGTAATAGCTCAACACATATCAATCATGAATTTCATGGTAAATTAATGCCTGTAAGTCTTAACAACTGTTACGCAAATTATGGCAAAGAAATCACAACGGCAATCGATGGGACAAATCCGCATTATTGGCGGAAAATGGCGAGGCCGAAAATTACCTGTACCGGATAGCCCTGGATTACGTCCAACGACAGATCGTGTCAGAGAGACGCTATTTAACTGGCTAGCCCCAGTTATTCAGGAAGCACACTGCTTGGATTGCTATGCAGGAAGCGGAGCACTTGGATTAGAAGCGCTTTCTCGTTATGCAGCCCAAGTTACCCTAATTGAATATGAACGTAATATAGCCAAACAGCTTTCCGCGAATTTGGATCTGCTCAGTACCCAAAACGCCGAGGTCATTAACGACAGTGCATTAACCTATTTATCCCAATCAGGAAAACCCTACGATGTCGTTTTCCTTGATCCTCCTTTTCGTAAAGGAATGCTTAGCGAAACTATAAAATTGTTGGAAGAGCAAAATTGGCTGGCAGATGAAAGCTGGATTTATGTTGAGGCTGAATCTGAATCAATGGCGATTGATGTGCCTGTTAACTGGCAACTTCATCGTGAAAAAGTCGCCGGACAAGTCGCATACCGGCTCTATATCCGTTACTTACCTGCATAACGCTTACTTTGGAGTATACACTGATGTTTATTCAATTGGGCAAACTGTTAATGATCTGCGTTTGGGGATTTCTGATCTTTAACCTGATCCATCCATTTCCAAAACCATTGAAGTATTTTATGGATGTCGCCATGATTTTCATGGTGGTCATGCATGCATTTCAAATGCTGCTTCTGAAAACCAGTCAGCCCAAAGACCAAAAACTCTCTAGCCTGATGCAAACCAAGATCTTCTTTTTTGGTGTTTTTGAACTACTGTCAATGCAGAAAAAACAACGGAAAGAGAAAAGCCATCACCTCAAATAGTAGACACACGCCCCAACACCCGGAAAGTATATATACCCGTCATCTTTCAAGTTGCCTCTTTGTTGGCTGCACTCGCTCACCCCGGTCACATAGTTACCTATGCTCCCGGGGATTCACTCCTTGGCCGTCGCGATGCATCTTGAAATCCATAGGATATACAATTATGTGAGGAATGATTCATTTCATTCCTCTTTCCGGTTATGAGGAGGGCGTTCAGAATTCTGTCTCAACACAACTTATTGCCTGCTTTCTTTGCTGAACAGATAAATCATTTCTTAATTTATTGCCTATTTCCGCACAGATACTTAAACCAATCTCTATTATTTAAGTCTATATTTTGATAGTAAAAGAGTAGAACCCTTATCCATTACTTATTTAAGGAACAAAGATGAGCTGGCCATTTATTGCAGTATTTCTTTCTGGTTGGTTGTATGTTGATGCAGCTTACCGTGGTCCAAACTGGCAAAGATGGCTATTCAGGCCAGTCACTCTGCTATTGTTGTTATTGTGGGCATGGCAAGCGCCTGAGCTGCATATTTCAGGTTATTTAATCTGTCTTGGGTTATTCACTGCTTTAATATCAGATGCTCTGCGCATGCTCCCCAGTAAGTATTCACTACTCTCCCTAAGCACATTATTCCTCTGTTATCTGCTCTACACGATAAGCTTTGTAATGCAGATGAATTTCAGTTTCTTCTTCCCGCTGCCATTAATTTTACTGGTTCTGGGCTCCGTTATTCTGCTGGTTATTTGGAATAAACTGGAGGAAATGCGCTGGCTAGTCGTTGCCTCAATTGTCATGCTCCTGATAATGGTGTGGATGGCAGGTGAACAATATTTCTCCCTTAATACAGCGTATGGTTTCTCCCTGTTAGCAGGCACTATCTTGTTGTTACTGTCACATAGTGTCTGGTTGATTAACCATTACCGTTTCCAGTTCAAATCTTCTAAGGCGATTGTAGCAACCTGTTATTTTATCGGCCATTTTCTGATTATTCGTTCTATTTATCTTTAATAAAAAGATTAAGTTGAAAATAGATATCAGCACTCAGTCGTACAATTTGACAACTTTATTTTTTCTTTTTATTGACTCTGGAGTAGGCTCCAAAGTGTAGAGTTTAATCATTATCTTTGAGTTAACTCTATTCAGGGGGAGTCCATGTACTCAAATTCAAACAAAAATAGTGCTCATCAACATAACCACCAGCATGGAAGCTGTTGCGCGACGACTACTTGTTCAGATCAGGCTAAACAAGTTAGTGAACATTTACATCATCATGAACATGAACATGGTAAGGCTTGCTCACATAAGCATCACCCTTCCCATGATACACAAGAGACACAAGCACCTGCGCTTTTGGCAAACCAACGTTTCAGTTGGGTGGTTAATGGTATGGATTGTCCAAGTTGTGCCCGTAAAATTGAAACCGCGGTTAGCAAAATTCCAGAAGTGAAACAAGCCAAGGTTCTATTCGCAACAGAAAAACTAGTTGTGGATGCGGATACCGATATACGTTCAGCCGTTATTCAAGCCGTTAATCAGGCTGGATTTACTCTACGCAATTCCGATTCAAGTCAGAAAGCAGAAAAAAGCAGCCGCTGGAAAGAATTTGCCCCAATCATCACTCTTTCACTGATGATGCTGATAAGTTGGGGAATCTCTCACATCAATCCCTCATTTGGCCGTATTGCCTTTATCATCACCACCGTGATTGGATTGGTACCTATTGTCACCAAAGCCTGGCAGCTCATACGATCAGGCACGCCATTCGCCATTGAAACATTGATGAGTGTTGCCGCCATTGGCGCACTGTTTATTGACGCCACCGCTGAAGCAGCAATGGTACTACTGCTGTTTATGCTGGGTGAAATGCTGGAAGCTTATGCTGCCGGCCGTGCTCGTCGAGGGGTTAGCGCATTGATGGCACTGGTGCCGGAAGAGGCTCTACTGATAAAAAATGGTGAAAAAAGAACTGTCCCAGTTTCAGACCTTCGCCCTGGCGATATCATCGAGATTGCTCCAGGCGGACGTTTACCCACTGATGCCGAATTACTCAATTCATTCGCTAGCTTTGATGAAAGTGCACTGACAGGCGAATCTATTCCGGTTGAACGAATGCAAGGAGAAAAAGTTCCGGCAGGTTGTTTATCCGTGGATCGTGCAGTCCAAATGAAAGTGCTGTCCGAACAGGGCAACAATGCCATTGACCGTATTCTGCAACTGATTGAAGAAGCCGAAGAACGCCGCGCACCGATTGAGCGTTTCATTGACCGTTTTAGCCGGATTTACACTCCGCTGATTATGCTGTTTTCTGCGTTGGTTATCATCATTCCACCTACTGTATTCAGCCAACCTTGGGACACATGGATCTACCGTGGTCTTACTTTGCTACTGATCGGTTGCCCTTGTGCTTTAGTGATTTCCACACCCGCCGCAATTACCTCTGCCCTTGCAGCAGCAACCCGCCGAGGTGCCTTGATTAAAGGTGGTGCGGCACTGGAACAACTGGGACTAATCACCACTATCGCTTTTGATAAAACCGGTACGCTGACCGCCGGTAAACCACAAGTCACAGATATACAACCAGCAGAAAACATCAGCGAATCTCAGTTATTAACTTTAGCTTCCGCAGTAGAAAGCGGCTCCCACCACCCACTGGCTAAAGCCATTTTGCAATATGCAGAAAGTAAAAACGTTAGTATTACCGAAGCTGAACACCGTAAAGCGCTGGCGGGTGTTGGTGTTGAAGGTCAGTTGGACGGTAAACGTATTCTCGTCAGTGCGCCCGGAAAACTGCCAGCAAACACGTTATCTGAGCATTGGAAACAAAAAATTGTTCAGTTAGAAGATTGCGGTAAAACCGTTGTTGCCGTGATGCATGATGAACAATTTGCTGGCCTTATCGCGATGCAAGATACGTTACGTCAAGATGCAATTGATGCTATCCGTTTACTGAAAGATCAAGGTATTAAATCGGTGATGTTGACAGGGGATAACCCACGTGCAGCAACTGCAATTGCCGGTCAGTTAGGGATAGATTTCCGCGCCGGGTTAATGCCAGAAGATAAAGTCAAAGCGGTCATTGCATTGAATAAAGATCACAGCACAATGATGGTCGGTGACGGCATCAATGACGCACCCGCAATGAAAGCTTCCAGTATCGGTGTAGCGATGGGAAGCGGTACCGATGTCGCTCTGGAAACCGCAGATGCAGCATTGACTCACAACCGTCTGACAGGTTTGTCGGAAATCATCACCCTTTCCCGCGCAACGCACAATAATATCCGTCAAAACATTGCTATTGCCTTGGGGCTAAAAGGGATCTTCCTTATCACTAGCCTATTGGGTATTACAGGCTTGTGGATGGCAGTACTGGCGGATTCTGGCGCAACCGCTCTTGTGACGGCAAACGCAGTAAGGTTATTGAGGATTAAGCTGAAATAACGAAAATTGCCTAGCTATACCCTATGGATTTCAAGATGCATCGCGACGGCAAGGGAGCGAATCCCCGGGAGCATAGCGAACTATGTGACCGGGGTGAGTGAGTGCAGCCAACAAAGAGGCAGCTTGAAAGATAACGGGTATATTAAGGATATGAGTCTTATTTCCAGCTCATATCCTGTGCTATAGCAAGATAAATTCAGTGGTGAAAACTCATTGACGTTCGAAGGCATGGTAAAAAGTAAAAGCGTTCATTTCTCAACTTGGCTGTTATATTCAATTCAGAGTTGACTCTCTTTTTTCCGAACCAGATAGCGGTAAGGCATTTGTTCCGTTTCTTGCGCAATCAGTTGATGCTCCATAAAATGGCAGAAACTGGGAATATCACGCGTAGTTGCCGGATCATCAGCAAGAATTAATAACATCTGCCCTGCTTCCATATGACGCACAGTTTTCCGCACCATCATTACTGGTTCAGGACAGCGAAGCCCTTGTGTATCAAGGGTCTGGTCTGGATGAGTAAACACATCGGGCATAACTTATCTCTACAATTTCAGTCAGTCTATTAGACCGAATTATATTATAAAAAAGCCAGCAAAAATTAACTTTACATACCGGCATTTTGAATTCGTGCACAACCGACGTATCATGTGAGGTGCCGTCAGTTAAAACGGCAGATCTTTCATTGGGTTCCCTCACCCCATATTCCAAAAAGGTACAATATGTTTTTATCAACTACGATTACACAACAGCGTGCTATCGCTTTAATTTGGCTTTCGTTATTCCACATTCTGATTATTATTTCCAGTAATTATCTGGTGCAGCTACCCGTCTCTATTTTCGGTTTTCATACCACTTGGGGAGCCTTTACTTTTCCATTTATTTTCCTTGCAACAGATTTGACGGTTCGTATCTACGGCGCACCACTGGCAAGGCGGATCATTACCACCGTTATGATCCCCGCATTGCTGATCTCTTATATAATTTCTGCCCTATTTTTCCAAGGAGAGTGGCAAGAGTTTACCGCGCTACTTGAATTCAATCTCTTTGTTGCCCGTATTGCCTGCGCCAGCTTTATGGCTTACTTCCTTGGGCAGATATTGGATGTATACGTCTTCAATCGTCTGCGCCGGAGACGCAATTGGTGGGTCGCTCCCGCAGCGGCGATGTTCTTCGGCAACTTACTTGATACCCTAGCCTTTTTCTCTATCGCTTTCTATCGCAGTACCGATGCTTTCATGGCCGCTAACTGGATCGAGATTGGGTTAGTCGATTACTGCTTTAAGCTATTAATTTATTTAATCTTTTTCTTGCCAGCTTACGGCATTTTGTTGAACCTGATTCTCAAGTACTTCTTTAACTATCAAATTAATAATAGCCACATTCAAGTTCGCTGATTTTTATACACCCAACCGATAGCTGTCTCTTAATCAGATCGCCTGATTAAGAGATCGGTAAAGCAATACCTGCCACTCTGTCCGCTTTTTACCTGTCCAACCCACTAGCTTCCCCAAACGCAGCTATGAAGAAAAAGGGCCTGTTCCAGTACAGAGATCCGGGTATAGATCAAAAAAACACACATTTCCCACGACAAAATGGGCATAACAACTTTATTTATCCATAACCAACCATTAATTTTTATAGATGGTGTTAGTCTGTGAAGTAATTTAAGTACTTTTTTCATCCGAAGATAGTTTACCAGTCTGTCACATTTTGCTCCTTGTTCATTAGGAAAATTGATGCGACAAACAGACATTGAGTTTCCACAAAAGGAATATTCTTATGCTGAAAATTATTCAATCCCCATCCAAATATATTCAGGGACCTGATGCCCTGCTCCATATTGGTAAATACACAAAAACTATCGCCGACCACGTTTTGGTTATCATCGGTAACTCCGCGATGAAATTGGTGGGAGATACTGTTCATAGCAGCCTGGAACAGCATGAAATCACTCGTCATTTTGAAGTGTTTGGCGGCGAATGTAGTTGGAATGAGATTAAACGCCTGTCTGACATTCTTAAACAACATGAATGCCAAGCCGTTATTGGTATCGGTGGCGGCAAAGTACAAGATACCGCAAAAGCGGTCGCTTACGAATCCAGATTGCCGGTTCTGATTGCTCCCACTATCGCTTCCACTAACGCCCCAACCAGTGCTCTCTCTGTTATTTACAGCGATGATGGCAAATATGAAGACTATCTGTTTCTCCCAACAAACCCAGATATTGTCCTAATCGATACCAACATTATCGCTAAAGCCCCAACCCGTTTTTTCATTGCCGGAATTGGCGATGCGCTGGCAACTTACTTCGAAACCCGCATTTATGGAGTCGGCCATAAACCTCGAATGACAGATGGTGCGATATCCCGTACCACAATAGCCCTCGCTCATCTCTGTTACGAAACTTTGTTAGAAGAAGGCTATAAAGCAAAATTGGCTGTTGAAACAGACGTCAGTACACCTGCGGTGGAAAATGTCATCGAAGCTATTACTTACTTAAGCGGCCTGAGCTTTGAAAATACGGGTGTAGCCGCCGCTCATTCCGTACACAATGGCTTTACCGTATTGGAAGAATGCCACCACATGTACCACGGCGAAAAAGTCGCCTTCGGGGTATTAGTTCAACTAATACTGGAAAATAGCCCAAATGAAGAATTGGACACTTTCCTTGATTTCTGTGTACAGATGGGACTACCGGTTACTCTGGATCAACTTGGAGTAAAAGATGGTGAAAAACTGAAAGAAAAAGTGATGGCAGTGGCAAAAGCAAGTTGTGCCGAGGACGAAACCATTCACAACATGCCTTTTGAAGTGACACCGGAAAAAGTGTACGCCGCTATTATGGCTGCTGACCGGATGGGACGCGACTGGCTGTATTAAGTTTGACAAGAGCGGGCAAATTGCCCGCTCAAATTGTTGGCAAGGCACTGATTTTTATCCAATTATTTGTTTTAATGAAGTCTCGTTCATCAAACGGAACCTGCCGCCATATTAAGAATTCTGCCTTCCCAAATTTTTCTTCCTGAAAAGATCTCACTTAAGTACTAGCAGGTTATCCCAAAATATAAATTTACTATTCTGATTTTTTCAATTTAATAACATCACTCCAATTATTAATAAGAAATGTGCATTCATGACACCCAATTTGGCTTCCTTTATTAAAATACTCTTTTGCCTTATTAAAATCTTGATTTACACCAATCCCATTTAAATAATTTGTTCCAATAGTGCGATAGCCCTCAAAATATCCACTTTTTCCAGCCAATTCGAAAAGTTCTCTCGCATCTGAGTATTTATTTTCATCCTCGAAAATAAACCCCAAATTAACCATAGATCTTAACTTATATTTATCATTTCTTGATATAGATAACTTATATCTTTCACTGGCTTCTTGACGATAACCTTCTGTTTGTTGTATTACAGCGAGCATCCAGTTTGCATCTACATTCCCATTATTTGCTTTCTTTATTAACGCATAATATTCATTTTCATTTTTAGGCATTGGAATAGAGAATTCTGATAAAAAATCATCTGAATGATTAAAGACAATCGATGGGATATCTTGTATGTTCATGTCTGAACTCTGAACAATAAAAGAAAAAAAGAACACTGAGTAGAGAAAATATTTCTTATTTTTTACAAAAAAATTACTCATAATATAATCTCGCTAAAAGTATCATTTATCCCTATTATGTCAACATTTGAATTTAGTGACTCCATCGGTATGTTTTTATCCACAGTAAAAAACACATCCACTATCTTAGTCGTATTCCCATTATTCCAGAGCACTGAGCTTTCCAATCCATGAATGTTACCATTGATATCCTTGAATCCATTTTCTTTATAGGTAAGATTTATAGCAAAGATTCCTGATTCACTTAATTTATACAATTCTCCATTATCAGTTATACCATCTTTATTGGCATCAATCCATAACTCTAATGAATTCCATAGACTATCATTTTGATCAAAAATACCATCAAAATTATCGTCAAGATCTGCTAATGCAGCAAACCCATTTGCTGATTTGATTCCATTTTTTAATATAGAATTATTCCCGAACAACTCATTTCCGTTATTTATTTTTCCATCTCCATTTTTATCCCATACCAGAAATGCATTATTGGCTTCTATCCATCCTGAACTTTCAACAATACCATCATTATCATGATCAAAATGTATAGAACCATTTTCCGCTATGGTAATAATACCATCGCCAGTTAAATCAATAATAAGTGGTGTTTCTATACTTTTCTGATCTTCAACAATTTCTTCAAGATTATCTAATACGGCATTTGGACTCATTCCTCGTAATTCCTGAATGAAATCTATACCATGTTTATCATTATCATAATGTGAAACTCGAAGAATTGAGTTTACAAAATCTATACAGTTATTAGTAAGGAGGTTATAATTCGGCTTAAAATCATAGAAATTTCCATTTTTTAAATCAGAAATGTAATTTCTCATATTATGAACCACACTTTCTGAATATATTGGATATGTAACACTGGAAACTTTTGATTTATCGTATGCAATTGAATCTCTAAAAGTTATGTTCTCAACTCCTCCTACTTGCTTATTATCACCCAAGCCCCATCCGATTGATTCACCCTGAAATTCAACCCATACATGTCCAAAAGTAGATTTGCTAACGTCTCCTGACGCATTAGCATATTTAGTACCTGAAGGCGCTATTTTTACTGTTATTGTTTCTACATGCATTCCTTTAAAATTTTCGTTAAAAACTTTATCAACTAACCCATAGTCTTTACTTGGCATAGTTATTTCCTTATTGAAAACTTCCATGATTATCTTTGATAAATTAAAGAAAATACAATTTACTGCAAATAGAAATAATTATCAATATCACTACCGAAATTTTATAAATTTATATAAAAAAATCAAATTAATAATTTGCTAATATTTTATCTTTATTATTATATTTTTCGATAAGAAATTAAAACTATTAGCATTTTCCTTCCGTTACTATTTTGGCTCCTACTGTTGCCTTGAGTATAGCCACAGCGATCACAATGAATTTTTCTGTAATTATTGATACGACAAAGGTCATTAAAATGAAAAAGGATAATCTTGGCTAATCCAATGAGTATCCACCGAAAAAAGTAATTTCTGTTAATACTGCTTGCAATGAAGTGAGAATCAATCACCCGAGTTGTTGAGCAACGAGAAAACGCACTGTTCAAAATCAGTGCGTTAAAAAACAAATTTATCGAGTCTATTCAGGCCAAAAATTTTCATCCATTATTTGCTCAAATGTCCAAGGGCAAGTTTCAGGAAATACACTACGCCTAATATTAGTTTCCCTCTCCGCTGCAATAATGGCATCACCATAAGCATCAGAGAAAATTTCACTAAGTTCTGACTTTAAGCTGGGATTTTTTTTAAGACGACGGGCTATTTTTCTTCTCTGCTCTTCAATCGTAAGCTTCCAGCTCCGACCTTGCCGTTCAGATTGGAATTGCCATTTTAGGAGGTGAAGAAACAGTACCTCAAGACGAGATTCCAGCTCATTTCTTTGGCTATTTCCCATACTTTCTATTTCCTCCGAAAGGTTTTCCCTGTCCAACTGGCTCAAATCACCGGAACGAAGCAAACCTGCCTGCTCCTGCGTCCAACCATAAAAGTCGCTGTCATAACGTGTCGTCATGGTTCCTCCACTGGGTATATACAACTGTACAAATTATGAGTCTGGCAGATTATTGGCATACCGTCAAAACAGTGTGTTTATCGTTAAAATCGATTAACAGCCCATTCACCATATACCCTATGGATTTCAAGATGCATCGCGACGGCAAGGGAGCGAATCCCCGGGAGCATAGATAACTATGAGACCGGGGTGAGTGAGCGCAGCCAACAAAGAGGCAACTTGAAAGATGACGGGTATAAATTGAGAAGATCCCTTCGTCTAGAAGGATACATATAGAATAACAAATAGAAGATGTATGAAAACTGTGGTTTTTGTTTGATAAAGAACAAAAACGAACCAAAAACGCTCACCAACAATTAAGTAAAGCTCGTTATTGTGACAATGGTCACAATTTCATTGGTAAAGCACATTTCAAAAAGTTAACAAATCACTCAGAATTACCGCTAGGGCAAAACAACTTTAACAACTGAGTGTTGTTTCACAGACTAGGTTGAGTGATTTCGACTATCATCATTTTCGTTATGGAAAATAACCACTTACAAAACCTTTCATTTTCCCATCCGGTGGCATTAGTCAACCGGCAAGCTGTTTATAAAACCAAAAATGCCATCGGAGGCAAAATATGTTAAGTATTTTCAAGCCGGCACCTCATAGGTCCCGACTGTCAACAGAACAGATAGATCCAGTCTATCGTCGCTTACGTTGGCAAATTTTTATGGGGATCTTCTTTGGTTACGCGGCTTACTATCTGGTAAGGAAAAACTTTGCACTTGCAATGCCTTATCTGGTTGAGCAAGGTTTTTCCAAAGGTGAGCTCGGTTTCGCACTCTCAGGGATCTCTATCGCATACGGCATCTCCAAATTCATCATGGGCTCCGTATCCGACCGTTCTAACCCACGAGTCTTCTTACCTGCGGGTCTGATCCTCGCGGCTATTGTTATGCTGTTTATGGGTTTCGTACCCTGGGCAACGTCCAGTATCACTATCATGTTCGTACTACTGTTCTTATGTGGTTGGTTCCAGGGTATGGGTTGGCCTCCTTGTGGACGTACCATGGTGCACTGGTGGTCACAGAAAGAACGTGGCGGTATCGTTTCTATCTGGAACTGCTCACACAATGTGGGTGGTGGTTTACCACCATTGCTATTCCTGTTGGGCATGGCGTGGTTCAATGACTGGAAAGCAGCACTTTACATGCCAGCTTTCGCCGCCATTCTCCTTGCATTGATTGTATTTGCCCTGATACGTGATACACCGCAATCCTGTGGTTTGCCACCAATCGAAGAGTATAAAAACGACTATCCTTCTGATTATACAGATAAAAATGAAAATGAGTTGACAGCTAAACAGATTTTCATGCAGTACGTGTTACCGAACAAACTGCTGTGGATGGTTGCTATGGCTAACGTATTTGTTTATCTGCTACGTTACGGTATTCTTGACTGGTCACCAACCTATCTACGTGAAGCCAAGCATTTCGCACTGGATAAATCTTCATGGGCTTATTTCCTGTACGAATATGCCGGTATCCCAGGCACGCTACTATGTGGTTGGATGTCAGACAAAATATTTAAAGGTAACCGTGGTGCAACCGGTGTGTTCTTTATGACACTGGTCACTGTCGCAACTATCGTATTCTGGTTGAACCCACCAGGTAACCCCACTGTAGATATGGCTTGCATGTTGATTATTGGCTTCCTTATCTACGGCCCAGTGATGCTGACTGGTTTACATGCCCTTGAGCTGGCACCAAAGAAAGCCGCTGGCACAGCCGCCGGCTTCACTGGCTTATTTGGTTACTTAGGCGGCTCTGTTGCTGCAAGTGCTATCATCGGCTACACCGTTGACTTTTTCGGTTGGGACAGCGGCTTTATGGTAATGATTGGCGGTAGTATCTTGTCCGTTATTCTATTGCTAATCGTTACGATTACCGAAAAAAAACATAAACAAGAAATCGCCCAACAACATGGCTAACCTCTGTCATTAAACTGTGATATATCACTGATAATATTAATTAAGCCACAGCATTATATATGCTGTGGCTTTTTTTAGCCTCTCAATTAAGAGATTATGTCAGTACGTGTTATTAACACAACCAAACTCACAGTTTAATGAGATAGATTTTATCTCATCGCTAAAACGGGGAAACACACATGCAAACTCCAATTAAAACAATGATAATGGGTATCATTTTAACTTCATCAATGTCAGGCATCACGCAAGCAGCAGATAAGATTGTTATCGCCCATCGGGGCGCAAGTGGATACTTACCTGAACACACTCTGCCGGCTAAAGCGATGGCTTATGCCGAAGGTGCTGATTATCTGGAACAAGATCTGGTCATGACTAAAGATGATGAACTGATAATCTTACATGACCATTACCTTGATCGTGTAACTGACGTTGCCAATAAATTCCCTAGCCGTGCTCGCCAAGATGGACGCTACTATGCCATTGACTTCACCTTGTCCGAAATCAAGTCACTAAAATTCACGGAAAGCTTCGATATTAAAAATAATCAACAGATACAAAGCTACACCAATCGTTTCCCAATGTGGAAATCTGATTTCCGAATCCACACTTTTCAGGAAGAGATTGAATTTGTTCAAGGATTAAACAAATCTACCGGCAAAAACATCGGTATTTATCCTGAAATCAAAGCACCGTGGTTCCACCAACAAGAGGGAAAAGATATTTCTACTAAGGTACTAGCCGTGCTAAAAGCGTATGGTTACACCAAGAAAAGCGACAAAATTTATCTGCAATGTTTTGATACCAACGAACTCAAACGCATCAAAAACGAATTGGAACCTAAGTTAGGCATGGATCTGAAACTGATTCAACTTATCGCCTACACCGATTGGAATGAAACTTATGAAAAACAATCAGACGGCAAATGGACAAATTACAGCTATGACTGGATGTTCAAACCCGGTGCGATGAGAGAAGTGGCACAATACGCTGATGGCATCGGCCCTGATTATCATATGATTGTGGCGGAGTATTCCACACCAACCAATATTAAGCTAACTAGTCTGGTAAAAGAAGCTCACACCAACAATCTGGAAGTCCATCCATACACGATTCGAGTTGATCAACTGCCTAAATACGCCACCAGCGGCGATCAACTGTTCGATATTATGTATAACCAAGCGGGCGTAGACGGTGTATTCACCGATTTTCCTGACTTGGGTGTGAAATTCCTGCAAAAACAGCATCAACATAAATAAGATGCAAACAGGGTGCCTTAATCAGCGCCCTGTTGCTTAATAATTACGCCTTACTTATCGAAAAGGCCATAACATCACTGAGCTTTTCAGCCCCCAAAGCCAACATCACCAAACGATCGACACCAATCGCCACACCTGCACACTCAGGCATTCCTTGTTTCAGGGCGCCAATCAGGTTTTCATCAATTGGTCGAACAGGTAAACCCAACGCTGCACGTTTACGGTTATCCCGTTCAAAACGCTGGCACTGCTCATTGCCATCAGTCAGCTCACGGAAGCCATTTGCCAATTCAACGCCTTTAAAATAGACTTCAAAACGCTCTGCAACTCGATGATCTTCTTTGCTGATTTCCGCCAAAGAAGCCTGAGAAGCCGGAAAATGGTAGATAAAAGTTGGTTTTTCAGTACCAATGTGCGGTTCAACACCAACAGCAAACAAAAGTTGTAATAAAGTATCCCGATCCTCTTCTATATCAGCAATATTACTCAGATCCAGCTTGGCGGCGATTTCACGCAGCTTTTCTTTCTCTGCTGATAGCGGATCAATATCCAGATAACGCAGGAAAGCTTGTTGATAAGAGAGTGATTCTGCACTTTCACAGTCAAGGATTTGTTGAAGTAAATCATCAACTTCATTCATCAAACGATACATATCATAGTGAGGCCGATACCATTCCAACATGGTAAATTCAGGATTATGATAACGACCCGCCTCTTCATTACGGAAACAGCGACCGAGCTGATAAATAGGGCCACTTCCTGCTGCCAGTAAGCGTTTCATGTGATATTCCGGACTTGTCATCAGATAAAGAGTCATACCATCTGCGGCACCTGGACCAACAAACTCCGTCTGAAAAGAAAACAATTGGATATCAGTCACTGTAAACTGACCTATCGCAGGTGTTTCAACTTCCAATACCCCACGATCTGCGAAAAAGCGCCGTATTCCTGCTAAAATAGTCGCTCGTTTCAACAAGTTGGCGATAGGTGCACTTGGCTGCCAGTTTGCTGTTTCGCTCATGTAAATGACTCCAAAATAAAACAAAACGTGCAGTCTACCTGCATCACACATATCAGACAAATTATTACCGCCTGATCATCCCGGAACAACTTAGCTTGTCTTATACTCGTTATCTTTCAAGTTGCCTCTTTGTTGGCTGCACTCGCTCACCCCGGTCACATCGTTATCTATGCTCCCGGGGATTCACTCCCTTGCCGTCGCGATCCATCTTGAAATCCATAGGGTATATATCACAACAAAGCCAATACCAGACAAAATCACTATTTACTCTAACAGAGTTATCAATCTAAAGTGGCAAAATCCGTCTATATTGGTTTTATCAGGCTTAATATAATTAATACCTTTTATACTAAGCCTAGTCAGATATTTTCCATTATCTGCCTTTAGCGCTATTACATTATCGTCAACATCTTCTACAGTAAACGTAGAAGAAGCATCAACATTCAATGCCGCCGCTTCAATATAATTACCACCAGGCCGAACAACCCGACTCAAATAGAGCCCATTGTCTGCCCGAAGTGCTATCGTATAAGCATCAAATAGCGTCACTACATATCGGGAAGAAGTACCAAGTGTATATCTTCCAGCCTGAATATAATTAATCTTTCCTTGACTGAATCGACTCAAATAAAGTCCATTATCTGCCATCAATGCGATAGTATGCTCTGATAATGCCATCATACTCTCCGTTTAAATATATACCCGTCATCTTTCAAGTTGCCTCTTTGTTGGCTGCACTCACTCACCCCGGTCACATCGTTATCTATGCTCCCGGGGATTCACTCCCTTGCCGCCGCGATGCATCTTGAAATCCATAGGGTATAATTAATTATAGAATACCATTTAAACCTCATATCGACTCTCTATGCCCATAGAAATAAAACTCCCTTGTTGAATATATACTACTACCGTTAAACAATAAAATGTATTCTCTCTTTATTATGGATGACATTGCCAATTATCACTTATAATTATTAAATGACCAGAAGCAATTATCATATTTAGATTAAAAGTAAGATATTATAAAGAAACTGAAAAATAATTTAAGATGATAATTATAATATGACCAGTCATACTAAAAATACATTATTAATCAAATTATTATTAAATATAATTAATATTTTATCTGGTGTATTAAGTGACTAATCCTATTTTAATAGTAAAAATAGTGGTCAGGTAAAATTGACCACCATAATATGATGTCAGCAAAGATCACAATTGTCTAATTACAGTTTTATAACTTTAAACTGGCAATATATATCTAGGTCGTATTTATCCGGTTTATACTCAAGATACTTCAAAGTGCATGTTTGAAAAACAATTATGTTGTTGAATTTAAATGTTTTTATATCTGACAGCTCAAGCATCTTGAAGTTCATTCGGTATATACAAGCAATACGATTATTAAACACCAAAATATATTTTGGTGTTTATTTTAAGTAATATAATTATTTAAGACTTAATTATAATATTCATTAAACACGAATAACTTTCACATTTAAATTATAAAACCATAAACTATAAATAAAATAAAAATCCATTTAAAATTATTAACTGCAACATTACCAAAGTAAAATAAAAATTTTAAATCTCGTTGCATTTAAATAATTTCTAATATCGACAAAAAAAATACCAAGCAAGCCAAATTCATATTGTATGGCTTTGATAATCAGCTCCACAAGTGATTCCCCTCTAGGTAATAGCTCTGTCGGTCAATGATAAATTAAAGTTACTAATTCCTGTCTTAGATCAAGTTTTAGTGATCAAATCCGACAAAATACCCTTTCATATCAAATTTATCTCACTTAGAACCCGTTATACTTAATTCAATACAAACAGTAATAAACAGCTTCCCTTGATCGTTAAAACACCGGATTTTACCTACAGAATGTTGTATATGAAAAATAACAACATTTAGGAAAGTTACGACGATTTTGCTTACTAATTAATTTCACTTAAACAATGGAGAAGCACAGTGCAAATCTTTAATGCCGATCTCGCGATTATCGGAGCCGGAGGCGCAGGTCTACGTGCCGCAATTGCCGCCGCTGAGGCTAATCCTCAGATGAAGATTGCTCTGATCTCAAAAGTTTACCCAATGCGTAGCCACACTGTGGCAGCGGAAGGTGGATCAGCAGCAGTCACCCAAGCTCACGACTCCTACGACTTCCATTTCAACGATACCGTATCCGGTGGTGACTGGTTATGCGAGCAAGATGTTGTTGAATATTTCGTCGAAAATTGCCCGACAGAAATGATCCAACTAGAACAGTGGGGCTGTCCGTGGAGCCGTAAAGAAGATGGTTCCGTCAACGTGCGTCGCTTTGGTGGTATGAAGATAGAGCGCACCTGGTTCGCTGCGGATAAAACTGGCTTCCACATGTTACATACACTATTCCAAACCTCCCTTAAGTATCCTCAAATTCAACGCTTTGATGAGCATTTTGTCCTCGATATTCTGGTAGATGAAGGACAGGTGCGTGGCCTAGTTGCGCTGAATATGATGGAAGGTACCAAAATTCAGATCAGGGCTAATGCCGTTATTATGGCAACTGGTGGCGCAGGCCGTGTATATCGTTACAATACCAACGGCGGTATCGTGACCGGTGATGGCATGGGTATAGCATTCCGTCACGGCGTACCACTGCGTGATATGGAATTTGTTCAGTATCATCCAACCGGCCTGCCGGGTTCCGGTATCCTAATGACAGAAGGTTGTCGTGGTGAAGGTGGAATTCTGGTCAACAAAGATGGCTACCGCTATTTACAAGATTATGGCCTCGGCCCCGAAACGCCATTAGGCAAACCTGAAAACAAATATATGGAACTAGGTCCCCGTGACAAAGTTTCTCAGGCTTTTTGGCATGAATGGCGGGCCGGTCGTACTATCTCAACTCCACGTGGCAATGTGGTTTATCTGGATCTACGCCATTTGGGGGAGAAAAAATTACTTGAACGCCTCCCCTTCATCTGTGAATTGGCAAAGGCATATGTTGGTGTTGATCCAGTTAAAGAGCCCATTCCGGTCCGGCCTACTGCACATTACACTATGGGTGGTATCGAAACTGACCAGAAATGTGAAACCCGCATTAAAGGGCTGTTCGCTGTTGGTGAATGTTCTTCCGTTGGCCTGCATGGTGCAAACCGCCTTGGTTCCAATTCTCTGGCTGAATTGGTGGTCTTTGGCCGTCTGGCTGGTGAAGAAGCAGTAAAACATGTTCAACAAACCAAACCCGTTAATGACCGCACATTGGATGCCCAGGCACGTGATGTAGTCGCACGTTTGAACAACTTACTGAAACAAAAAGGGACGGAAAGTTGGTCGAAGATCCGTGATGAAATGGGTATCTCGATGGAAGAAGGCTGCGGTATCTATCGCACCCCTGAACTCATGCTAAAAACGATCGATAAGATTGCTGAACTAAAAGATCGCTTCAAAAGGGTGAAAATTACCGATAACACCAATGTGTTCAACACTGATCTACTGTACACCATTGAGCTTGGCTTTAGCCTGGATGTGGCTGAATGTATGATTCACTCTGCGATAAACCGTAAAGAATCCCGTGGCGCTCATCAACGCCTGGATGAAGGTTGTACCGAACGTGATGATGAAAACTTCCTAAAACATACGCTCGCTTTCTATAACCCTGAGAGTGTTCCTCGCCTAGAATACAGTGATGTGAAAATCACCAAATCCATACCCGCAAAACGTGTATATGGCGGTGAAGCCGCGGCACAAGAGAAAAAGTATAAGGAGCAGGAGAATGGTTGATATGAACACCCTGAAAATGGAGGTCATGCGCTATAACCCGGAAAGTGACCATAAACCCCATTTTATCACCTATGAGATTCCTTATGATGAGCAGACTTCTCTACTCGATGCCCTAGGTTACATTAAAGACAATCTCGCTCCCGATCTCTCTTACCGCTGGTCTTGCCGTATGGCTATCTGTGGTTCTTGCGGCATGATGGTTAACCGTGTGCCGAAACTGGCCTGTAAAACCTTCTTGCGTGATTATCCTCAAGGAATGAAAGTTGAAGCGCTGGCTAATTTCCCTATTGAACGTGACCTGGTAGTTGATATGACCCACTTCATTGAAAGCCTGGAAGCCATCAAACCATACATCATTGGGAATGACCGTAGACCTTCTGAAGGCCCAAATATTCAAACTCCAGCACAGATGGCAAAATATCATCAATTTTCCGGCTGTATCAACTGTGGCTTATGTTATGCCGCTTGCCCTCAGTTTGGTCTGAACCCTGAATTTATCGGCCCGGCGGCGATCACGCTAGCTCACCGTTACAACCTCGACAACCGCGACCACGGTAAGAAAAAGCGTATGCCCCAACTTAATAGCCAGAATGGGGTATGGAGCTGTACATTCGTTGGTTACTGTTCTGAGGTCTGTCCGAAACATGTCGATCCAGCAGCGGCTATCCAACAAGGCAAGATCGAAAGCGCGAAAGACTTCATGATCGCCATGCTAAAACCACAATAGGGGGAGAAAGAAAGCAATGACGACTAAACGCAAACCTTATATCCGCAGCATGACTCCCAACTGGTGGCAGAAACTGGGCTTTTACCGCTTCTATATCCTGCGTGAAAGTACCGCAGTTACGACTATGTGGTTCAGTATCTTACTGATATACGGTCTATTCGCTCTAAAAGGCGGCACCCAAAGCTGGGATGAATTTGTCACGTTCCTGCAAAATCCCGTCATCCTGCTGATTAATATCATTACTCTGCTAGGTGCTCTGCTGCATACTAAAACCTGGTTTGAGCTAGCGCCGAAAGCAGCTAACGTCGTGATAAAAGGCGAAAAGATGGGACCTGGGCCAGTAATCAAACTGCTATGGGCCGTCACTATTATCGTCACCACGATTATCTTAGGTATAGCCTTACTTTAACCTCAAGGAGGATCTAATGAATCAAATACCTAAACGTTCCGATGAACCGATTTTTTGGGGATTATTTGGTGCTGGTGGTATGTGGGGCGCAATTGTGGCTCCAGCCATTATTTTACTAGTAGCCATCCTTTTACCATTGGGAGTAGCACCGGAAGCGTTAAGCTACACACGAATTCTAGCTTTCTGTCAGAGCCTTATTGGTCGTACGTTCCTATTACTGATGATTATTCTACCACTATGGTGCGGTTCACACCGTATCCACCACGGTATGCATGACCTGAAAATTCATATCCCTGCGAGTAAATGGATTTTCTACGGCCTGGCAGCGATTCTGAGTGTTGTCGCTATCATCGGCGTTTTTACTCTGTAGTCGAATAGCAGCGAGCTGAACACTATTTCTGCAATGCAGCGGCATCTGGATAAGAGGCATGAAGCTACGACAAAAAGTCGGTATTTCTTGATAAAGAATATCCCATATAGAAGCTGCACTGCCAAAATGTGAAACCTTTGGAGTGCAGTTCACTATTAACTGGACAATTTCAGACCGATAATACCGGCGATAATCAGAGCAAAACTTAAAATCCTGGCAAAACTTGCAGATTCACCAAACACTATAATGCCAAAAATAGCGGTACCCACTGCACCTATTCCAGTCCACACCGCATAAGCTGTACCTATTGGTAAGCCTTTCATTGCATAAGCAAGCAATCCCATACTGAGCGCCACAGCACCGGCTGTAATAAGGCTCGGTATCAACCGGGTGAAACCATGAGTATATTTCAGGCCAACCGCCCAGACGACTTCAAATAAACCAGCAATAACAAGAACAAACCAGGACATATCAACGCCCCATAATAGTGTTGTGGAGTCGTCTCCAGAAAACGGCAGTATATCCAGGTCGTCCCGGATAACCATTAGAAACAGTGATAAATTATAGTTGTGTAAAATGGCAATATCAATAACACAATATTGTGAGCTCAAAAGACATAAATAGCTATGCCCTCTGTATAATCACCAATAAAGAAAACCACAGCCTGCTTCCAGAACTGCGGCTTTTATCAAATACCGTCGGTAATTATTTTACGCGAGAAACGTATTCACCAGAACGGGTATCCACTTTAATCACTTCACCAATTTGAACGAACAGAGGTACTTTAACTACAGCACCTGTGCTCAAGGTTGCTGGTTTACCACCCGTACCTGCGGTATCACCTTTTAGACCTGGATCAGTATCAGTAATTTCTAATTCAACAAAGTTTGGTGGAGTCACAGAGATAGGCTGACCATTCCACAGCGTCAGGATACACTCAGCTTGTTCTACTAACCATTTCGCATTATCGCCAACTGCTTTTTCATCAGCCGCTAACTGTTCGAAGGTTTCGTTATTCATAAAGTGCCAAAACTCACCATCGTTATATAGGTAAGTCAGGTTCATATCCATCACGTCAGCAGATTCTACAGAGTCAGTAGATTTGAAGGTCTTTTCCAGCAGTTTACCGGAAATCAGCTTACGAATACGAACACGGGCAAACGCCTGACCTTTACCCGGCTTCACGAATTCACTTTCAAGAATAGCGCACGGCTCACCATCTAACATGATTTTAAGACCTGAACGGAATTCATTGGTACTATAAGTAGCCATGGAGATCCTCTTTTAAACAAAATGGCTTAGCCAAAAAATGGCGCACATTATAACCCCAAAGATCATCATCAGAGAAGACTGGTTGAAACAACTTACAGATGTTATTACCGATCCTGATGAATTATTACAATTATTATCTTTAGATAAACACCCGAACTTGACCAAGGGGAGCGGCGCACGTCGCCTGTTTCCACTACGGGTACCCAAGGCTTTTGTTGCGCGTATGCAAGTAAGCGATCCTAATGATCCGCTGTTACTTCAGGTCATAACGACACCCGAAGAATTCACGCTTACGCCGGGTTTTTCTACCGATCCTCTGGATGAACAGCGCAGTGCTGTCCCCGGTCTATTACATAAATACCGTAATCGCGCACTGTTGCTGGTTAAAGGAGGATGTGCAGTTAACTGCCGTTATTGCTTCCGACGTCATTTCCCATACGAAGATAACAAAGGTAATAAACGCAATTGGCAACAAGCGTTAGATTATATTCAGCAACATCCTGAACTTGATGAGATTATCTTCTCCGGCGGCGATCCTTTAATGGCAAAAGATCACGAACTTGACTGGTTAATCAGCAATCTGGAAAAGATTTCTCATATTAAACGACTGCGTATTCATACTCGTCTGCCTGTGGTTATTCCTGCCCGGATCACAACAACGCTTTGCGATCGACTGGCACAATCGAGATTACAGGTGATCATGGTGACACATATCAATCATGCTAATGAGATCGACCAATCCTTACAGAACAGTATGATGTTGCTGAAACAAGCAGGTATTACGTTACTAAATCAAAGTGTGCTGTTACGCGGTATCAATAATCATTCTGATACTCTGGCTGACCTGAGCAATGCTCTGTTCGATGTAGGTATCCTACCTTACTACATTCACGTGCTGGATAAAGTACAAGGAGCCTCTCATTTTATGGTCAGTGATGAAGAAGCCAAGGCGCTTATCCGGGAATTGCTGACAAAAATTTCAGGTTATTTAGTACCACGTCTCGCAAGGGAAATCGGCGGAGAACCGAGTAAGACACCTCTTGATTTGGGATTAAGACAAAACTAACAAAAATTCATGCCCGGATACTTTTCAGCCGGGCATATCATTCAAATTCTGAATGCCATTACTGGCATTTATAAACTTGACCAATCATTTTACTGTCCAGTGGCGCAAAGCTCGATAACAGACTTTCACTCGGACTGGTGACGCCATAAATCACATTTCCCCCCATGACTGCGGCTTTATTGCGTAAATCATTGGCTGCCCCACGCATTGAGCTGCTTTCATTACTTACACCAGTCATCCAATTGCTTTGAGTACCTGTTACTTCACCTAATAACTGGCACTCGCTACCTGGCTTAGTATCAACAAATCGAACCTGTGAACCACCAGAAGTTAATTGGTTAGTAGTTGTACACCCTGCCAATAGTAACAATACTGAAGCACTGAGCAAAACTTTAATTCGCATGTTTTTCCTCACCCATTGTTGGAAATTCGACAATTAGTCATCAATATACCTTGTTGTACACCAATGTCGCAAAAAATAATTTATAAAGTCATCCTTCAGTAAAATGTTTAGGTCAAAAATATTTTATGCCAAGGTGAATGCAGTAAGAAAACAGAGAAAAATAATCGAATAAATAATATGAATAAGTTTGATAAATGCTTTATCTTCAAAAAACATCACTCATTAATCAATACATAAATTATTTATCAAAAAAGCCTTTTATCCATGATATTGACTACCAGATAGAGCACTAAAAATATTATTATATGCAATACTAAAAGTCATAATGTAAATATTTAACTAATTCATTAACCTCCTTACAGCAAGATCTTGAATAAACTTATAATAATCATCTGACATATATTTCCCGTTGGCATATTTATATTTATTTTTCTATCTGATAAATTCAATTCCCATGTTGCGAATGATATTAAACTTAAACCATCTCACTCAAAATACTATTAAAATATCTATCGACAGTTTTGATTTGATAATATCTCACGACAATTCTTTATTGAGCAATTATCTGACGTTATATCCCATAAAAATTCCACATATTAATAGGATTAAGAAATTATACTTATACCCGTTATCTTTCAAGCTGCCTCTTTGTTGGCTGCACTCACTCACCCCGGTCACATCGTTATCTATGCTCCCGGGGATTCGCTCCCTTGCCGTCGCGATCCATCTTGAAATCCATAGGGTATATATGAATTTCATGTGGATTTTGTTGTGTGTAAATAATGATACTTTTTTAACATGGATGCAAAAAACTGTGCCCCATTTGGATAGAAATACCTCCATTGATACCACGATAATGGGCCATCAAACATTTTCGTGGCATCATATTTTCCGACTATCACCATCCATCACCAATGTGAATACGCTCTGTCAGATAGTCCAGAAATACCCGTATCCGTGATGGGAGTTGCCTACCTTGGCCGACAAAAACTGCATATATTTCTTCCTTATCGCCAGGATTATAGTTCTCAAGTACAGGTAGCAACAAACCGTTCCGAATATCAGCATCCACATGGAAACGAGCTAATCGTGCTAAGCCAAGTCCTGCTATTGCAGCTTTACGCATGGTTTCTCCATCACCAAGTAGCAAGTTCCCTGAAGGCAATTGTTGCCCACACTCTTCCGAATCGATGAAAGGCCAAGCTTTCATATGACGGGTAAAGCCAAAACCAAGTCGATTGTAGCGCCCCAGATCGCTAGGCATAGAGGGTATCCCCATCCTGTCAAGGTACGAAGGAGATCCCACCACAACCATTCGACTTGCCCCCAACTTGCGTACCATGAAGCATGAATCGTCCAGAGGACCGGTACGAATCGCCACATCGCTACGATCATCAAGTAAATCCACTATCAAGTCACATAATGAGATATCGAGAGTGATCTCTGGGTAGCGTTGCAGGAAATCCGGTAGTAAAGGCATCAAGCAATGTTTTCCAAACGCAACATGACAATTCACACGTATCCGTCCACGTAGCGCGGTTCCCTGATTTGCTTCTTGTTCTGCGGCTATGATGTCCTCCAAAATTCTGACACTACGTTCATAGAAAACAGAACCCTCAGCCGTTAATTGAAGTTTACGTGTCGTTCTATTCAACAGCCGTACACCAAGTCGCATCTCAAGCCGATTAATAAGCTTACTGACTGCTGATGGCGTCATGTCGAGCTTGCGAGCAGCGGCAGAGAGACTCTCCGACTCAATGACCTGAACGAATACAGCCATTTCGGTAGATCGATTAAATTTGTGCATAGATATTTGAATTATTTTCCAAAGTCCTATGAATAAATGAATTTTAGTCTAATAAACTCATTTTTTCTAAGTTTAAGGAAATATTTTTTTCCTTAAGAATTTCCCCTATGCCAAATCATCTTTATCACTTACTTACGCTTTTTAAGCTAATGAAGAGAACAATCACTTTGTAAAGCCATAGTTTCACATGGAGCAGGAGCAGAGTTGAACAAATTTTAACCACGGGTATAGCAGCACTACAGAAGGAAACAGAAGAAGAGAACGTTTAGCAAGAACAGTCTCTTGTATCGTTCATTGGAACATCAGCAAAAATAAAGTTGACGGGAAAGCACTTCAGCTATCCTAGTAGACTTATCACTTGGTAAACACGATGCCGTTTCATCACAATATTGGAGGCAACATCACTTCAACGTACATTTTTCATGAATATTACGGAAATACAGGCTTTCACCCCTATCTGAAATCAGACCCGGAGACCGATATCCAGGCTTGAACCTCAGCCCGGATATCGGATTTTTTTAAATGCTATTTTAGCGGGGTGGGAATATTCACCACGATATTAATCGATGGCCACTATTAATCCGGTGACCACTATTAATCGATGACCACTATGGACGTAACCCGCTCGGCTAGCGACCTACGCGGCTATTACATCATGCCGCCCATACCGCCCATGCCACCCATACCGCCTGCTGCACCTAAATCAGCTTTATCATCTTTAGGCAGATCAGTGATCATACATTCAGTGGTGATCATCAGACCAGCGATAGATGCTGCAAATTGCAGTGCAGAACGGGTCACTTTGGTTGGATCCAAAATACCCATTGCGATCATATCGCCATACTGTTCAGTCGTTGCGTTATAACCGTAGTTGCCTTCACCTGCTTTCACGCTGTTTGCGATAACAGATGGCTCTTCACCTGAGTTATCAACGATCTGACGTAAAGGAGCTTCCATCGCACGCATTGCAACACGGATACCTACGTTTTGATCTTCGTTATCGCCTTTCAGACCAGCAATAGCCGCTGCAACGCGAACCAGTGCAACACCACCACCAGCGACTACGCCTTCTTCTACTGCTGCGCGAGTTGCATGCAAAGCATCGTCAACGCGAGCGCGTTTTTCTTTCATTTCAACTTCTGTTGCAGCACCAACTTTGATAACAGCAACACCACCAGCCAGTTTAGCTAGGCGCTCTTGCAGTTTTTCACGGTCATAATCAGAAGTGGACTCTTTGATCTGCTGATTGATCTGATTAACACGGCCTGTAATTGCAACTTCTTCACCAACGCCATCAATGATGGTGGTGGTATCTTTGTTGATAACGATACGTTTTGCCTGACCCAGATCTTCCAGAGTTGCTTTTTCCAACTCCAAGCCAATCTCTTCAGAAATAACATTACCGTTAGTCAAGACAGCGATATCTTGCAGCATAGCTTTACGGCGGTCACCGAAGCCAGGCGCTTTAACCGCAGCAACTTTGACGATGCCACGCATGGTATTAACAACCAGAGTTGCCAGTGCTTCACCTTCAACATCTTCAGCAACAATCAGCAAAGGCTTGCTTGCCTTAGCTACACCTTCCAGAACGGGTAACAGTTCACGGATGTTGGAGATTTTTTTATCTACCAGAAGAATATATGGGTTTTCTAATTCAACAGAACCGTTTTCTGGTTTGTTGATAAAATAAGGAGAGAGGTAACCACGGTCGAACTGCATACCTTCAACGACATCCAGCTCGTCTTCCAGGCCAGTACCTTCTTCAACGGTGATTACACCTTCTTTACCAACTCTATCCATCGCTTCCGCGATCAATTTACCCACAGTTTCGTCGGAATTCGCGGAGATAGTACCTACCTGAGCAATAGAGGTGGAATCTGAGCAAGGTACGGATAGCTTTTTCAGCTCTGCCACTGCTGCAACTACGGCTTTATCGATGCCACGTTTCAGATCCATTGGGTTCATGCCAGCGGCTACGGCTTTCAGACCTTCAGTAACAATAGACTGGGCCAATACAGTTGCAGTCGTTGTACCGTCGCCCGCAGCATCATTCGCTTTAGAGGCAACTTCTTTCACCATCTGAGCACCCATGTTTTCGAACTTGTCTTCCAGTTCAATTTCACGAGCGACGGTAACACCGTCTTTGGTGATTGTAGGAGCACCGAAAGATTTATCCAGCACAACGTTACGGCCTTTAGGGCCAAGGGTTACTTTTACTGCATCAGCAAGAATATTCACACCACGTAGCATCTTAACGCGAGCGTCGCTACCAAATTTTACGTCTTTAGCTGCCATTGTTTCTTTCCTTTAAATTCGTTCAGTTAAGAAGATCTAAGCGCAACAATTACGCTTCAACAATTGCCAGAATGTCGCTTTCAGACATGATCAACACTTCTTCGTTATCGATCTTCTCTGATTTAACACCGTAACCATCGTTAAAAATAACGATATCTCCAACTTTCACACACAGTGCTTTTACATCACCGTTTTCAAGGATGCGGCCATTGCCCACAGCCAAAACTTCGCCACGAGTGGATTTACCCGCAGCAGTGCCAGTCAGCACAATACCGCCAGCAGATTTTGATTCAACTTCTTTACGCTTGACGATTACACGATCATGCAATGGACGAATATTCATTGATAGCTCTCCTATAAGAAAGTCCATATCAGGTAAGAGGATTGATACCAGTACGCTTTCATTAAACCAGTATCATAATAAATTAAATGGGGACCTATTTATGATACTTCAAGGGCAGGCAAAAAAATATTTTACTTTTTTCTTGCCCACAGAAAAAAACCGATGATTAAACCAAACATTCAGAAAATGACCGCTTATCAATGAGGCTTATGCTCGTCGTCATCGGGTTTATGGTCTTTCAACGTTCGGGAGGGGTCATCCTGCTTACGCTCGTATTCCCCCTCAAAAGTATTACTATCCCGTCTAAACCCACCACTATTATGAGGACGATAGAAATTGATATGTGGCATCAGTTTCATCACTAATGTTTTTTGAACCGGTGGCAATAACAACAACAATCCAAGAAAATCCGTAAAAAAACCGGGGAGGAGTAACAGGAAACCCGCCAGTAAAAGAGAGACGCTTTTTATCATTTCCGCAGCCGGACTCTCCCCATTAATCAGCTTCTGCTGGATCTGAATAAAATTCTTTATGCCCTGACTGCGTACCAAAGAGATACCGATACAAGAAGTAAACAACACCAGTAACAGAGTCAACAGTACACCTAGTTCAGAGGCAACACGCACAAATAAGGCTGACTCGATATAGACAAGCAAAAATATCAGGATAAATGGCAACCAACGCACTTGGTGCTCCTTCAATTGATTTGGATGAACAGGTTGTATCCTGAATAAATCATATCAACAAAATCCAAGGGACAACCAAATTAATATTTTTTCAGTTTATTAAAGATATAATTGGGGTCACAGCTATCGTTTTCAATCCGCTGAAAATCCTTCTAATTAGATACAAAATTGTGATAAATATCACATATATCAAATCAGACCAAACAAATACCACTATAAAGTGATCCAGATTCAATGCATTTATTGCTAACCAGCATATGATCACGCTGGCAATCCGGTGATAAAAAGTTCATATCATAACTATTGCAGTTGGCAACATAATGATTTAATGAACGCATAATTAGACAGTAAAAACGTCATCTAATAAGAAGGTTCTCATGTCAAACAACATTCGTATCGAAGAAGACCTGTTAGGTAAACGAGAAGTCCCTGCTGAAGCCTATTATGGTATTCACACCTTACGTGCGATTGAAAACTTCCATATCAGTAACAACACCATTAATGATGTACCCGAATTCATCCGTGGCATGGTGATGGTAAAAAAAGCCGCAGCCTTAGCTAACAAAGAGCTACAAACTATTCCTAAAAAAATTGCAGACATCATCATCAAAGCATGTGACGAAGTGCTCTATACCGGTAGATGCATGGATCAATTTCCGATCGATGTGTTTCAAGGCGGTGCCGGTACTTCACTCAACATGAATACCAATGAGGTTCTGGCAAACATTGGTCTGGAACTGTTAGGCCATAAAAAAGGCGAATATGAGTACCTGAATCCCAATGACCATCTGAATAAAAGCCAGTCAACTAACGACGCCTACCCAACTGGCTTCCGCATTTCAGTTTATAACTCCATCCTGAAACTGATCGAGTCTATTGAACTGTTAATTGTAGGTTTCGATAAAAAAGCCAAAGAATTTAATGATATCCTAAAAATGGGTCGTACCCAATTACAGGATGCTGTTCCCATGACACTGGGGCAGGAATTCAACGCATTCTCTATCCTGTTGAAAGAAGAAGTTAAAAACCTCAACCGAACCTCTGAATTATTGCTGGAAGTTAACCTTGGTGCTACTGCTATCGGTACCGGCTTGAATACAGCACCCGGTTATCAGAAATTGGCGGTTGAAAAACTGGCGGAAGTTTCAGGTTTACCTTGCGTACCAGCCGAAGACCTGATTGAAGCCACCTCTGACTGTGGGGCTTATGTTATGGTCCACGGTGCTCTGAAGCGCTTGGCTGTCAAACTGTCTAAAATCTGCAACGACCTGCGTTTACTTTCTTCTGGCCCTCGTGCTGGCCTGAATGAAATCAACCTACCAGAATTACAGGCAGGCTCTTCTATTATGCCGGCAAAAGTGAACCCAGTTATTCCAGAAGTTGTGAATCAGGTTTGCTTCAAAGTTATTGGTAACGATATTTGTGTTACTATGGCATCCGAAGCAGGCCAGTTACAGCTCAATGTAATGGAACCTGCTATCGGTCAGGCCATGTTTGAATCTATCTCCCTGCTAAGCAACGCTTGCCGCAACCTGGTAGAAAAATGCGTTAATGGCATCACGGCTAACAAAGAAGTTTGCGAAAATTTCGTATTCAACTCGATCGGTATCGTGACATATCTGAACCCATTCATCGGTCACCACAATGGTGACATTGTTGGTAAAATTTGTGCTGAAACCGGTAAAAGTGTTCGTGAAGTTGTGCTGGAACGAGGTCTACTGACCGAAACTCAATTGGATGACATCTTCTCTGTAGAGAACCTAAAATGCCCATCTTACAAGGCAAAACGTTTTGACGATTAAGTTGTTGAATATAATAAAAAATAGCTCTTAGCAACAAGGCACGCAACTCCAACTGGATAGCGTGCCTTTTTACTTCCCTACATGCACAAAGTATTAACCTAAAATTTTCAAATTTTTAATTATTTCAAGGAGTCACTATTATGTTAGCCGTAGAATTGATTATCGTTCTGCTGGCCATCTTCCTGGGTGCAAGATTAGGGGGAATTGGCATTGGATTTGCCGGTGGTCTTGGCGTTCTGGTGCTGGCTGTAATTGGCGTTAAACCAGGGCATATCCCATTTGATGTTATTTCCATCATTATGGCCGTTATCGCCGCTATCTCTGCAATGCAGGTTGCCGGAGGTCTGGATTATCTGGTTCAGCAAACTGAGAAACTGCTGCGTAAAAATCCAAAATACATCACGATACTCGCACCTATCGTTACCTATTTCCTGACACTGTTTGCAGGTACAGGTAACATCTCTCTGTCAGCGCTACCTGTTATTACTGAAGTTGCGAAAGAGCAAGGCATTAAGCCATGCCGTCCACTTTCCACTGCGGTTGTAGCGGCCCAAATTGGCATCACCGCCTCACCAATTTCCGCGGCGGTTGTTTATATGTCTTCTCTGATGGAAGGCCACGGCGTTAGCTATATCCATCTGTTAATGGTGCTATTACCATCCACTTTCGCCGCTATCGTTCTGATGTCTTTTATCATCTCCTGGGCGTTTAATTCCAAGTTGTCTGATGACCCTGTTTACTTAAAGCGCTTGGAAGATAACCTGATAACTCTGCGTGGCAGCAAACAAATTGAGATTAAACCAAGGGCTAAAACTTCCGTTCTGTTATTCCTGTCCGGTGTTATCAGTGTTGTTATTTATGCTATCTTCAATAGCCCAAGCATCGGTCTGGTTGAAGAACCCCTGATGAACACCACTCACGCCATCCTGATCATTATGCTGAGTGTCGCAACTATCACGACGATGTTCTGTTCAGTTGATACTGACGCCATTCTGAACTCCAGTACCTTTAAAGCGGGTATGAGCGCATGTATCTGTATTCTAGGTGTTGCATGGCTAGGAGATACTTTTGTACAGGCGAACATGGATTGGATTAAAGGCACCGCTGGAGACTTAATCCACTCTCAACCTTGGTTGCTAGCGATTATTTTCTTCTTCTGTTCCGCCCTACTCTATTCTCAGGCAGCCACCGCAAAAGCGTTGATGCCGATGGCTTTGGCTCTGAACGTCACTCCATTGACTGCCATTGCCTCTTTCTCCGCAGTTTCTGGGTTGTTTATTCTACCTACTTATCCAACCTTGGTTGCCGCAGTTCAAATGGATGACACCGGTACGACCCGTATCGGCCGTTTTGTATTTAATCATCCATTCTTTATCCCTGGCACCATTGGGGTTGCTCTAGCTGTTGCCTTCGGTTTCCTATTCGGCAGTATGATCCTTTAATTCTGCCTGCCAATAACCACTTAATATAGGGGCGTATATCATACCGCCCCTGCATACTCTCTTCTGCCAAGCGATATATTTTCTCTGAAAACCTTCAATAGCTGTCTTAATCTTAACCAGAACACTTTCTGGTCTGGCCGCCTTCGGTTATAGTGCTGAATCTGTTTCATTCGATTAGCGATCATTATCTTTATGATTAAACGTACTCTGATGCTATTTTTGCTGCTTTGCAGCCCCCTCCTTACCCCAACGGCAGCAAATGCGCTGTTTGAACAGCCGGGGCAAAACCCATATTTGCCAGTAGATCAGGCATTCATGTTTGATTTTCAGCAAAAAAACGACAAATTGACGTTAGACTGGCAGATCAAACCGGGTTATTACCTTTATCGCAAACAACTTCATATTGAGCCGCAACAGGCCACACTACGTAAAATCACGTTGCCACAAGGTACAGCTCATCGAGATGAATTCTTTGGTGAAACTGAAGTTTATTTCCAACAACTCATCGTCAATGTTCCTGTTACAAAGGCGAACAACAATTCTAATATCGTTGTCACTTATCAAGGCTGTGCCGCCGCAGGATATTGCTATCCACCAGAAACCCGCCTTGTTCCATTGAGTGCAGTTATTCCATCAAAAACAACTGACGCCATACCTGCTGAACCTGTTCACAAAACGCCAGAAAGTGCATCGAATGACCAACAACATTTACCATTCTCACCACTCTGGGCAATTTTGATTGGCATCGGTATCGCCTTTACACCTTGTGTACTACCGATGTATCCATTGATTTCCAGCATTATTCTTGGTAACCAACGCCCTAAAAGCCTGAGACAGATATTTTGGTTAGCGCTAAGCTATGTTCAAGGCATGGCAGTCACCTATACGCTACTTGGATTGATTGTAGCGGCTGCCGGTCTACAATTTCAGGCCGCACTGCAACATCCGTATGTACTGATCGGCTTATCAGTATTGTTTATTCTGCTGGCACTGTCGATGTTCGGCCTCTATTCTCTGCAACTGCCTTCCGCTGTTCAGACGCGCTTAGTCAACTGGAGTAACCAGCAAAAAAACGGTTCACTTTTCGGTGTATTCGCTATGGGTGCGTTAGCGGGATTAATTTGCTCTCCTTGTACTACAGCGCCTTTAAGTGCGATTCTGCTCTACATTGCTCAAAGTGGTAATACCGTGGCAGGTGGCCTAACCCTTTATCTTTACGCTTTGGGAATGGGATTACCGCTCATTGCTGTCACCCTATTTGGTCACAAACTCCTGCCACGCAGTGGGCCTTGGATGCAGTATGTTAAAGAAGCTTTTGGCTTCATTATTCTTGCGCTACCCGTTTTCCTGCTGGAAAGGGTTATCGGTGATGCATGGGGAATACGATTATGGAGCCTACTGGCAGTCAGTTTCCTGGGATGGGGATTTGTTCTGACGATTAGAAGCCAAAACGGTTGGGTACGAGTCATACAACTGATATTGTTAATTCTGATGCTGATAGCTACCCGCCCATTACAGGATTGGTTTTGGGGCACAACGGTTACACAACAGCCGCAACACAGCCTAAATTTCCGCCAGATAAATAATTGGCAGGAATTAGAACAGATAATGACACAAAACAGCCGTAAAACCGTTATGCTTGATTTCTATGCTGACTGGTGCACCGCTTGTAAAGAATTTGAAAAATATACTTTCAGCGATCCACAAGTTCAGTCACAACTAGGTGATACCTTACTGTTACAGGCCAATGTCACGAACAACAGCCCGCAACAGAAGCAGCTTTTAGAAAAACTTAGCGTTCGGGGATTGCCGACTATTTTGTTTTTTGATTCTCAGGGGAAAGAGATCCCCGATTCACGGGTAAATGGTTTTATGGATGCAACCCGCTTTAATGAGCATTTGCAACATCTGCCAAAATGATTCAGAAGGAGAACACCATGCAACGAGAACAAGTTCTTAGTCATGCCTTAAACTTACTGGAGCAACATGGCTTATCCATCACAACTGAGGTACTTTTTGGCTCGCTTAACATGGATATCGAATATCTCAAGCAGTTCTGGCCCGATCGGGAAGCTCTACTTTATGACTGCCTACGTTATCACGGCCAACAGATTGAAGTCTGGCAGCGACAGATATTACTGGATGAAACTCTGACACCAGAGCAGAAGTTACTGGCTCGTTACACAGCCCTTGATGAAAAAGTAAAGGAGAAACGCTACCCAGGCTGTCTATTTATCGCGGCCTGTAGCGCATTCCCTGAATCTGACCACCCTATCCATCAATTAGCTGAATTACAAAAACAGAGTTCTTCCCGTTACACCACCGAGCTATTACATCAACTAGATATTGAAGATTGCGAACTCGTTGCTAAACAGATGGAACTGATTCTGGAAGGTTGCCTGAGTAAGCTACTACTCAAACGGGATATTGGTGATATCACTACGGCAAAACTGCTGGCAGAAGATGTTTTAGCTATTGCCTTATGCCGCAAAAATGGTGCGTTAAGTTAACAAAAATCAGCCTAAGATAAACAACCACATAAATTCCGAGCAAAAAGAAAGCAATCAATCCGCTTTTATCATTTTTTATCAGAAAGGCATTGACGACTTAGGCTGAATACGGTTTAATGCGCCCCGTTGCCCGGATAGCTCAGTCGGTAGAGCAGAGGATTGAAAATCCTCGTGTCGGTGGTTCGATTCCGCCTCCGGGCACCAATTCAAAGTGCGCTTGTTGGGAGATAAAAACTTAACGGGCGACCAATACAAGAACCCGAATATATAACTGTAGTTAGTTTAGCTTTTCAGTATTTCGATATTGAATTGAACATAAGGGTTACCAAGCTAGGATGCCTAAAAATTTAAGCGTCCTTTTTTTGCTGGAACGCAATACTTACAAGTTCTATTGCAGCAGTCAATCCATCCAAACTAAAATCAATGAATTAATTAACACGATGTTGTTTATTATTGGTTGCTCAGCTTTCTTATTATTAATAAGAATAGGGTTAGTTATAAAAGATTGCCTCAGTTCAAAAAGATTCCCCATCTTGTAACAAGGAATTTATGTAGAAAAGACAGGTTCAGCATCGATATACAACATCAACTCACACTCCAACAAATGCGCAATCTTACTATTCCAAGTAACACCTTTCAGCCCGACCTGATGCAACACATATCCACGCAATGCCAGTACCTGCTGGCGGATCACTTAAGCAGGCCGATTGTTCACATCTGAAAACATCAGGAATGTATTCGCCACCTTGCAATAACTTGACCGTAAGCCTTCGATGGGTTTGATCATGATCTGCTTCTACTACAAGAGAAATGATTCGACCAGAGTCCGGAGACAGGAAGGGCTTTGCGCCCCTCCTGTGGTTTCTCCTGCTAACTCAAGACAGCGGTGGCACCAGCACCGCCTGCATAGCCTGACGGTTTTGCGGCAGGTGCTCGCGGGCACCTCCGATATCAGGGAACGAGGCCATAGCCCCGCTCAGCTTCGCTAGGCTCGGCCCCTCCGTGTCCGGGACAGCAACAACGGAATGAATCTCATGAAGCATGATGACGGGTTGTCTACTGGCCCAAGACAGCTCTACCAGCCCCCCTTTGGCGTAACTCCTCTGAGTAAAGTTCTTGGCCAGATGGTCCACTCTCATCACCAACGAAGAACCTTCCAGCTCGATTTGCAAATGCTGGTGCGTCATCGCCTGGCTACCGAACACCTTGCGCATCACCAAGGTCGTGCCATTAGCCGAGTCAGTCAGCATCAAATTATCATCATGGCGGCTCACGAGGATTTTTTCCGCATCAGCCACCGGCATGATCAAGCGGTCCAGGGCCTGGCCCGGGTCATCGTTGTCAATGATAACCGTGCGGTAATGCGACCACATCTCTTGGCTGAGGCGGTAGGTATCGTTATCGGCACTGCCATGCAACACCACACTGTCAACACCGGCGATCAGCGGTGGGGTCAAGTCGTCCCGGCGACCATCCGCGCCCCCGCCCCGAATCAACAGCGACGAACCAATACGCTCGACACTAGTGTAATGACTCAGCTTCTGCACATCATCGTCCTTGACCCGGTACAGTGCTTGGTTCGTTGGGCTGTACACATACGCGCCCTTCTTCCCGGCAGCAATTCCGATGAAACGCAGATTGTCTTTAGCCTGGATGCTACCGCAGGAGAACACTTGACCGCTGCCGACATCGAACCAGCCTTGTGTGTCATCGCCTTGCAAGGTCAGCACGCCTTTGGCTCGCCACTTACCAGCGATCTTAGCAAGTGCCTGTGGCAGACGAGCGAAGTTGTCCTGTTGCCAGCCTTTGTCGACGGCAACCAGCTGCAATTTGCCGTCATTGGTTCGCAATAGGATCTCGCCTTTGACGGTGGTCAGGCGTAGCCCGGCATCGACTTGCTCCGCCGCCTTGAGGTACAGTCCAGACTCCAGCTCACTGGCGGCGGGAAGCTGTGGCGAAACTTCAAGCACCTCGTCGGTACCAAACGCGGCAGCCAGCGCATCGGCAGTCATAGGCGGCTGACGATACAACTTGCCGCTGGCGGGTTCTAACAGTCGCGCACCGGAGCCATCCGCTTCAAAACCCAAGAACTGCAAACGCTTGTCTTGCAGGGGGGCCGAAGCCACGACTACCTGACCGTTGTGGTACCACACTGGCAGCAGGCTCTTGCCGTCGGTACCCTTGACCCCGAACACTGCCAGAGTAGCTCTGCCGTCAGCGACGCTAGCCAGGTCCTGCCACCAGTGGGTACGTCCCTTGAGCCAATGCTCGTTGACCGCTTCGTAGCTAAGCTGCCCCAGTGCATCGAGCCGGGCCACACGCCCATCCTCAGTGATGGCAAGCAGGCTGCCGTTCAGATTGACCAGGTTGGCTAACGCTGGAGTACTGATACGTAATGCTGTGGGATGGCTGGCGTCGAGAACAGCCTGCCCGGGACCTTCCTGTCGGAACAGGGCCTTTTGCTCTTTACTGTAGAAGAAAAACACTTCCTTGCCGCCGGGCTGCGACATGCTCCCCGCTAACACCAGGTCGGCCGGGATCGGCCAGGCACTGCGGGTTTGTTCGTACTCTTTAAAGTGCGAGGTCTGATCTGCCAGTGGCGCCAGATTCGGCTTGATCAGTGTCCCGTCGCCGGGACGTATCCAGTAGCGGTGCGCCACGCCAGCCGCATCCACGCCGAACACAGTGACCAGCGCCGCACTGGTCGGCTGGATCAGCCGTGCGCCTAATATATACGTCGGAGTCTCACGCTGTATACTTTTGCTCTCGTAGTAGCCCTTGAGTATAGTCTTGAGCTCATCACTATGCTGGCTAGTACGTGCTAAAAGCTGGAGCAGCGCATCATCACCCACCGCACTAACCAACTCCATTCGATCATCGAGGATCCGATAGCACAGCTCAGCTTCCTTCTCTAGTTCAGCCTCCTTCTCTTTTAGTCGATAACGGCGTGCCAGGTAGACCGCATCCCCCTCCTGCCATAGCCGACTGATCTTACCCGCATTTTGATTAAACCATGGCTCAAACTGCGCATCGACCTGTCCGGTGGCGATGTCTACCCGCCACGCCGCCGCATTGTCGGCGTCGTAGAAATAGGCATAGTCCCCCATCACCACACCCAATTGGGCATGTCTGGTCTGTTCGTGGGTGGTGTTGGTGAACAACATCCGCTCCTTGCCTACATCGTAAAACGCTCGACCAACATCTCGCCCGTTGTGGCTGTAGTTCTCCACCACTACGTACTGCCCGTGCAACTGATGCGCTTTGGCCAGATCACTCAGGTGCTGCTCAATTTGCTGGCCGGGCACCTGCCACTTACTCGCATCTTCGCTTACCACCTGAGTTGTCAGGCCAGCAAAGTCAACTTCGCGCACCTCTCCCTTGCCGTTGACCACCAATACCTGCCCGTTCTGGGTCGGATCGAGTTCAACTACCACCCCGCCGACCACCAGTTGGTTCTTCGACACGCTGATGCTGTCACTGGCGAGCTGACTGCTATCGATGATCCAGCGCGACAATGCACTGGCGCTATCGCTCGTGAGCTTAACTTGGGTGCCTTCGTTGAGGCCGATCAGGTACTCGCCACCCGCTCCCTTGATCTCGTAGCGCAAAAAGCCGTGTAGCTCTTTGGGTAGCTCGGGCACCACCAGTTGCCGGTTGCGCTGATCGAGTATCACCTCGATTGGGGTGTCGACGTACTCATGATGAATCCTGCGGATTGTCTCCTCCCCCGGAAAGATATAGAAGTCGTAGTCAAACCGCTTGTCTTCCTCTAGCCTGCGTATCACGTCGAAACCAGCATCATGGCGTGTGGTGGCGCCAGGGAGCAACATGTATTCGTAGCTGATGTAGGACTTAGGTGTGCCCGGCAGGATCACGACATTGCTGTCGCCGTGTTCAAGAGGCCGGGAGATATCCTTGTAACCAATACCGCTACGCACTTCGATAGCCTGACCACGATCGTGGACCATTCGCGGAAAGTCACCGACCCAGAAGAAGTAATTGATTTTCCCCGAACCGGTAGATCCCGAATGGGTACGGTAGATGTACTGGCTGTCGAAGCTGATCTGGTTCCTGCGCAAGTCAAGGCTCTTGACTACCGCCCCGGCAAGAGGTACCAGCACCTTTTTCTCGTTGTCATATCGATAGCCATTGCCTTTGTACGCCTTGTCGACCGTATCAAAGTAACGGCCTACCGCCTTGGCATCCTCGGCGACTGCACCAAAGGCTTGAGCCAATGCCGTAAAGCCCACAGCGAGCCCGCCAAGGATCACGCTGGCTCCACCGAGTACCGCCCCGGCCGTCGAAGCACCGACCAAACCAGCCCCCACCCCGGCTGTACCAGTGACGAAGCTCGCCGAGTCGAACGCTAGCTGGGTACCGAACACCGCCTTCTGCACATCGTTCTCAGCGTAGGCCAGTTCATAAGCATCCAGACCGACCATAGCTCCGCCAAACAACACACCGGCACCTTCGTTGACGGTGTGGCCCAGGTTCGAAGCAAAGTCCTTTAACGAGGTTTCGGCGGCCACCACTTCACCGCGCAGCGCCGTACGCACCAACGCGGTGACCTTGGCTATATCCTGTACACCACCGTGAGCCATCTGGACCAAGTTGAGGTAGCTGTGGACCTTGAGCGCGGTGGCCAGATCAGGCGAATTCACCCCGCTTGCCGCATCGTGGCGGTTCTTGTCGGCAAACCACTGGATCAGCGTCTGAACCGCAAACCCGGCGTTCAGCCCATCCACCGGAGCGGCCTCGCCAGCTCCGCCGCAAGGCCGTATCCGGCCGTGCTCTAGGGTAAAGTGCTCGTTCAGTACACCCATGCGCTCATCGACGAAGCGCCGGAATTCGACAAAGGTGCTATCGTCGGTGATCAACCAGCGGGTCTGCTCGGGTTGGTCACGGTTAATGAACTGGACCCGGTAGCTGCCTTTCCCCTGGTCTTCCGTCGTAGCGATAATCGGTAGCCAGCGGCTGTCCAGTTGGTGCTCTCGCGCCAGCCGGGTGCTGGCGACTTCGAACCGTGCGCCCCATTGCTCGGCATCAAAGGTCTTCAGTGCAGGACTCAGTCGCAAGTCTTCCATGACCCGCTCTTGTACACTCACCACCTGCTCGACCTGCCGCCGTTGCCCGATGACACTGGACAGTTCCTCGATTCGGGTCAGGTCAGACACGTTTAGGCCATTACCCACTGGTACCTCAGCCATCTTGCCGGTATCGATCTCAATCAGGTTGAAGGCTGGCGCCGATTTGCTGCCGAACGAGTCATAGTGCGCGGCCAGCCCGCGCACCACCAAGTGCTGCTCCATAGCCCTGGACAGACTCTTGGTGTTGTTGAAAGCAAAGATCCCGACATTCGGGTCATAGAAGTAGTAGCGACGGCCTTCGGCCGTGACAGTGCTCCCTACCATCATCGAGTGATTCTGGGTATTGAGTGCAAACATCGAGGTGCCGGTTGTTGCGGCCAGTCGCGACACCACCTCGGACAAATTGAACTGGCCCAGCTCCGTGGAAGCCTGAACGGCCTCAACATTGTAGTGCAGATTGATCAGGCTATTCTTGAGCAGCGTGGAGCTGCCCGCCTGCGGGTCAGCGGAGGCGAAAAACAGCTTTTGTACCAAGCTATTGACGCCGGCCTCTCCACCACCCGCCAATGCCACAGCCATGGTCCTGACCAAAGGGTAGCAACGGCCACCGGTTCGGTCACCGACCAGCGACAGATAAAAGTCCTGTGGTACTAAGCGGTCGAAGACACTGCCGGCGTCATGGAAGTCCTCACTGAACATTGCGGTCTGTCGCAGTACCTTATCAATGTACTCGGCCTGGCTGATTTCGGTGATGCGACCGCTCAAGGCACCCCGTTGCTCATGGGTAAGCTTTCCTTCAAGAAACAGGCGTTTCATCTCCAGAACCGACATTTTGTCATCCACTCCGGGGATCTTGATCTCTCGGAAGTTACGCAAACCATCATTGAACCCGCTATCCTGTGCCCCGCGCTGATAGGCCTCGGAGGCCGCGTAACGTTCTCCCACGCTGCTGGTGCGCTCCTCGCCTTGAATGGCCGTATCGTCAATCTGTACCACCGCAACGCTGCCATCTTTGGCTTTGATCTGCTGCCAGAGCCAAGTCTTTTCGACAGAACTGGCTTCACGCAATACTGGATCGTACTGCGCCTTGTAGTAGTCCTGTGTAAGATTGAGTTGCTTGATCTGCTGGTCGATCAAGGCCGTATCACTTGAGGTACGTCGTGCTTCCTGGAGCTGGTAGCGTTTGTCCGCCACTTGGTCAATGTTGGCTTTGACCTTGGCCTGAACCGCTTCGCGCAACCGGGTCCATGCGGCAATTGCCGGATGCCCAGGAGAAAACGCCCCCTCTGTGTAGACGCCGTCGGTAACTCCTTTGACCGACACCCCAAACTGCGTCGCCACCGTTTTCAGTTGTTGGTGAACCTGCTCGCGGTAAGTGGCGAATTCGACCTGGTTGCGCTCCATCACCTGACTGCCGGCGACCTGAATCGAGAGTGGCTCCACACCACCGCGCAACTTCGGCCAGACCATCTGTCCATCTCGTTGATATTCCTGGCGCTGGAACACCAGTTGCCACTCGCCATTGACGTACTGCATGTACGCCGCAGCAAGGCCCTCAGTGGTACCGGATATCTGGTAATCCTTGTAGTCGACCGCCATCACCACATTGTCATACAGCAGCGAGCTGTTGAATCGGCCATCGTGGTAAACCCGGTAGGTATTGGCGTCGAGGCTGGTCACCACCAACGAGCCGCCCGACAGTGTCCCTGTGAACAGAAAACTCCCTGCGGCCGCATGCTTGGGAATGTCCACATAGGCGGGTACCGCATTGGCCTGGTTCGGGCCATTGTAGCCGAGGAAGTACGCCGACACGCTGCTTGAGGATATGCTATTGGCGTTTTGTTCAGTGTATTCGAGCTCGTATAAGCCTGACCCGACCTTCACCAACTGGGCACTCCCCTCTGCCGGGAGGCGCCCCGACCTGACCAGCACCTCAGCACTCATGGTGTGGGTTTTGGCGAACAGTGCAGGATCAGAGGCAAACTGATGGATGTCGTCACTGCCTTGTCGGGGCTCAAATCCATCACCTACAGACACCAGCCCAGCCTTGAGTTCGAGATCCTTCACCGCCTGCCCCAGCAGCGCCGGCCTTGGACCCATGTAGGTAAAACGCGGTGGATGGAATTCGTCAGCCGCTGGCAAGCCCTGATTAATGATCGGCAAGACCCGCGCCATCACTCCGTCATACAGTTCACCCTGCAACTCTCTCTTGCTGCCTTCGGCGCGGTACTTGTCGAACATCTGCAACATGTCCTTGCCGATACTGTTCGCACCCTCCGGTTCGTAACGCGCAGCGACATAGAGGGTTTCGAAGAACGAGTGATAGCCGTTACGAATCATGAATGCCGCATTAGCCATCTGGAATTGCCAATACTGCTTGACGCTCAATGCGCCACCGAACAATTCCGGCAAGGCATTGCTGACGGTCTGGGTGATCCCGGAAATCCCCCCCACGAACGGGGTGTCCAGGTCATTCATGTAGCGTGTGGCGTCATTCTTCGGGTCCGGACGGTACTGGTTGTAGCTGTGGTACTTATCGTCCTTGATCAGGTAAGAATCCTCGTGATACGTCTGCTCCTCAAGGCCGGTATTGAGGAGCAGATACGGATCGGGCTGATTCAACCGGTTATTGATCATGACCTTGCCGGCACCCAGCGCAGCGTGAGGATTGACCGGGACCGAGACCTTGGAAAAGCTATTGGCTACCAGAAACAAGGCATGGAACAAGACCTGTTTGCGCAAGCTCCTGCCCTCATTGCTCAACAGCGCCGCCTCAACCGCCGGGCGCAGTTGCGCATCGGCGCTCTCAAGGCCCTGGGGACCAGTCAGTAACAGGATGAGCAGTTTGTCGTCCAGCGAGTGCTCAACCGCGGCTTGATCGAAAACATGTACTTTCGGATTGCTTGGATGCTGTGCCGCATTGGCGCTAGCGACCCGCTGGATTTCCGCTTCGATGGCCCGAATGCGCCATTGTTCGTACAACGGTGCCAATAGCCCTCTGGCCTGGGCAATGTCACTTTGCACATAGCCATTTTGCAAGACCTTAACCACAGCCCGGTTCTTCACCAATCTCGTTGCCAGCCCAAACAGTAGCGGATCATTATCACTGCTTCGCCAAACCGAAGCGGCAAACGCCTGTTCCCACAGCGCTTTGTTTAGGTTATTACCCTTGATATCACGCATGTTGTTACGGAAATACTCCGGCGCCAACACCCCTGCGGGGGTGATGTGGTTACGCTCAAGCAAACGTACCAACTGCTGCTCGAACGCCTTGCGATCTTCGCTGCCTTTAAACAGACGACTGGCCTTCGTACCGCCTTCACGCAGTTGCTCCAGCTTCTCGAAAAATGCGGCGTTGTATTGATACAGTATGTCGGTCTGCGCCTTGCTCAAGTGACTGCTGCTGACCTTGTCGTCGTCAACGCTCATCACCCCAAAGGGCGTCGCGGATAGGTAACCGTTGCCCTGGGGCATTTCCAACAAATACTGACGACTGGCAAAACCGACCGAACCTTCCAGCTCATGGATATTAACGAAAAGCCCGTCACGGTCCGGGTGGTAACCATTCTGGCGAAACCCCTCCAGGCCGATAGTCTGGAAGCTAGCGATATCAGCATTCTGGTTGATCAGGTCACTCAAGGCGCTTGCCAATGGTACCTCACGGGTGATGGTGGTATTCGAAACCTGGCCGGATACCTGAATCCCGACCTGATTCGGCACCTTGCGGTCAACGCTGGTCAGCAGCATTTTGTGACCGTTACCCAGCAACTGCGCCTTGAAGCCTTCACGCAAGGTGCTTTCCGAAACCAGGTAGTTGGCGAAGAACTTCTCAACGAACTCGGTTTTGACCAGCACCGAGCGAATTGGCGCATAGGTCGGCGAGCGAAAGGATGGCGGCTCACTCTTGAGCCGGTATTGTTGTTGCCAGGCTAGGGAGCGGGCTGCGGTACCGAAGGAGAAGTTGAATACCCTGTCCGCCGACACAACTAATCTGCCATTCTCCAGGAAGAAATCTTTGAAGCGGCCATCGGTGCTGGCATTAACTAGTGCGACGTTCATGCGGATGTAGCCAGGGCGCTCCTCCATCATCAGCAACGAAATATTTACCGGCAGATCATCGGAGGCCGGAGGCACCGTGGTCAGCCCGCCGAGAACTGCGGCCTCTTCCGTAGAGGATGCTTTGAGTAAGGCGTTGTAGCGGGCATTGACCTCCTTGTAGGCCTGTAGTTCGGAAAACAGCGTCACGTATTTTGGGCTGAACGTGGAGGTAGCCACCTGTATAGTCAGTTGTTGTTCCAGACGCTTGATCTCGGTATCCAGCTTAGCCTGCTTGCCCGCCGCGTTCTCCCTCAGGGTCGTCGTCTTCAAGGTCTTAGAGCCGCCGGAATTGAGCATGGTCAAAGCCTTACGCCAAGTGCTGTCAAAGTGCGTTATGGCCATCTGCTGTCGGCTGTATAGCAGGATGTCGCGGTCCAGTTGCTGCTTGTAGGCGTTGATCGCCGGTGTGCCGGGCACATCGTTCATCTGCTGCCGTCTTTGCTGCAATGTCTGCAACTGGTCGCCAACAGAAACGGGGTTATCCTGCATCTGAAAATGCTGGGCAGCCAGCACACTCAGCGTACTCTGCTGCATTTCCTGTAACCGCTCGTCTACCTGCCTGATGTAGTCGGCACGCTCATCAGGCCTCATGTTAAACCATTCTGTCTGACGACTTGCTGCCTCAATCTGTCCATCTATCAGGGTATTGAGCAGATTCGTGAAGTCTTTGGATATATAAGCCATTGCAATGATCCTTGCCTGTTTTTAAGCGAAACCCTTCGCGCTGCGAAAAGCTGTTTGTCGTTTGTCGATACAGATTTGACATTCTCCTCGACCTAAAGACCATAACTGTAGGTACGAACGTATTCAGTTACCGCGGGGGTTCCCGCACATACGGTCGAGTCGAAGGCAGATGTCATTTTGCATTACTTTATTTAGGTGATAGTTACATATTATTGTTATTTATATTAGTGAATATTAGATAGTCAACATTTATTTGCTCTGTAGTTGTAGTCATAATTATCTCCTTTATTTTTCGTTTATATTTCAAATCACATAAATGATAACATCGCAATATAATTAATTTTTTGTATATTTAAATTAAAATTATTAAAAATATGAATTAGTTACATATGAAAATATTTTTTAATTATATTGTTGCGTTTTTTATAAAACGTTGAATAAATAATAACGAATCTTAGCAAGGTTATTTATTAGTGAATTGTTGTATCTGATTTTTGAGTTAGAGCGCGATATTTAAAAGTTCTACTGCAACTGTCAAGCAACCCCAATTAGGTTGTGTCCCTCAATTAAATAATGACCTTAAGAAATAAGCGGATACAACCTAATTTCACCATAGCAATATAATTTCTTGCTGTCTTTTCATAACGGGTGGCGATGCGACGATGCTCTTTGAGTCGACCAAAACATCTTTCTACAACATTTCTTCTTCGATACGTTTTATGGTCGAATTTAACCCGTCCATCTG
>NZ_CAWNWY010000035.1:0-61937 GCF_963878365.1 Photorhabdus sp. HUG-39
TATTGGCATATTAACGTCTCCTGTTTAGCTTATTTTTTGCCATAATAGGTACACCATTGTGAGTACATTCATCAATAACGGTAATAACCTTACTGCCATGATCTGTCATATCACCTAACAGAATAACCGCTTTTGACATGAAAGTTCTCCATCGTTTTTCGATTGGTAAATAACATCACTCCCATTAAACTTCGGTAATTAATGGCAGTAATCCCAGATTCACCAACTGTATTTCAACATCATTGGATTTATCAATATCCTCTTGATTTCTTCCATCAAAGATGCCTTTTTTGGTAATAATCAGGGTGCCGATCTGTTCATTATTTTGATACACAGGGAGCATATCTTCCGCCATAGGCAGGTAAGACTTATCAATAATGCGGGGTTGGTAAAGCATCCAACCAACACTTAAGCGATCAGGGAAAACTTGTTTATTCCGTAATGTATATTCGTTGGTTTCGACCTGAATATAAGGGAAGTCACGGCTGGTCACTAGATATTTGACAAGCTCAATTAACTGGGAAATACCAAGCTGACTACTGTCAATTTTCAAATTGAGTTCTAACCTAACCCAGTTAGGACCTTTTGTTGACAATTTATTATAACTAACACTACTAGATAACTCATCCTTTTCACCATCCCATATACCTTCAATAAGTGAAGGAAAGTCTTTTTTATAAGATTTTTCAAAATAACTTACTGCTTCGTCTGTAGGCCCTTGTTCATCAAACACAATATGTTTTAATGCCTCTTTTCGGGAATATCCTTTTAAAAACCATGTTTTTTTCTTCCCGAAAAATATATCGATTTGCTGTGTGATATGAAACAAATCCATCAATGCCGTATTAGCAGTAATAGTTTTTTGCTGTTCATAACGTACATTTATTTCTATACGAACTATTGTCATGTTGACCTCAGATTAAAATAAACTGTCGTAGGGGGTATAATGAACTCTGATATTTTTATACTCGCTAAACTGTACCTTAAAATAAGCATAACTGATTGGTTGTAAAAAATGCCATTCTACATAAGGTGTGCCTTCTAGAACATCACAGACTTTTTGATGCCTTTCAGCCTGTTTTTTGCCTGATTCATCACCTTTCCACCAACTTTTGGGTTTCCCCTCACTATTAAAAAACTGGTCATACCGCGCTTTGGCCTCTAGAAATAAACAATACGCTGGCCGCCAGCCATCAAACGTCACTTTCAGGCACTGAAATTCCTGAATCATTTGTGTGGTCGGGTCATATTTAGTTTTCGCAATAAATCGCTGATAGTTAATCGTGATGGCGCTCCAGCGACTCACCTTGCGATATTTTTCACTCGTCACCGGAATAGCAAGACAAGCCTGACACTCTTTTTTAGTTTCCGTTTTTTCACACTCTTCCGTCTTAGACTGAGCCTTAACTTGAACCGCACTGGTATCAACGGATTCTTCCCCTAAATCATCGTCCTCCCAAAAATCCGCATAGACCTCAGCATTCCAGACAATATTTCGATCTTCATCCGTGATGTCAGGGCTGATTACAAAGTCAGTTTTCTTATGTTGAATACTGTCATCATCTATAACGGATTTATCTTTACCCGCTTCAATGATACCGACTGCAATTAATACCCCGGCACAGGCGCTTGCGACATATTCAGCCGCACCCACTGCGACCGGAGCTAATAAGGGTATTGGCATATTAACGTCTCCTGGTTATCTTATTTTTTGCCATAATAAGCACACCATTGTAAGTCTATTCATCAATAACGGTAATAACCTTACCGCCATGATCTGTCGGATCACCTAACAGAATAACTGCTTTTAACATGAAAGTTCTCCATCGTTTTTCAATTGAGAAATAATATCCCTATTAAACTTCGGTAATTAATGGCAATAATCCCAGATTCACCAACTGAATTTCAACATCATTGGATTTATCAATATCATCCTGATTCCTTCCATCAAAAATGCCTTTTTTGGTAATAATCAGCGTGCCGACCTGTTCATTTTTTTGATACACAGGGAGCACATCCTCCGCCATTGGCAGATAGGCTTTATCAATAATACGGGGCTGGTAAAGCATCCAACCGACACTTAATCTGTCAGGAAAAACATGATTGTTCTGCAATGTATATTCGTTTGTCTCCATCTGAATATAAGGTGAATCACAGATCACAGCCAAATATTTAATCAAGTCAATTAACCGATAAAAATCAAGATGATGACTCTCAATTCTCAGATTCAGCGCTAACCAGACCCAATTGGGGCGATCCGTTTTTATTTTCGAATAGTCAATGCTGCTAATTAATTCATCCTTTTCACCATCCCATATTCCTTCCACAAGTAGGGGAAAATCTTTTTTATAAGATTTTTCAAAATAAGCCATTGCTGTTTTTGTTGGTCCATGCTCATCAAAAACTATATGTTTCAGCGCCTCCCTCCTGGAATAACCAGTTAAAAACCAGATTTTCTTCCGATTAAAAACAGTATTGAGCTGCTGAGTAACATTAAATAAATCCATTAACACCGTATTAGCGGTAATGGTTTCACGTTTTTCATAACGAACATTGATATCTATACGAACTATAGTCATCTTTAACCTCTTATTTGAACCGTACTGCTCAATTCAGGACATGGAGTATAGTGAGCACTAATATTACCCATAGCTTCAAGCAGCGGTTTAAAATAGTTATAGCTAATCGGCTGCAAAAAATGCCATTCTACGTGTGGAATGCGGTTTAACAGATTACATACCCCTTGTTGTCTGCCCGCTTGTTTACTTGCAGAACGATACCCCTTCCACCACCCTTTAGGTCTACCCTCACTATTAAAAAACTGGTCATACCGCGCTTTGGCCTCTAGAAATAAGCAATACGCTGGCCGCCAGCCATCAAAGGTCACTTTCAGGCACTGAAATTCCTGAATCATTTGTGTGGTCGGGTCATATTTAGTTTTAGCAATAAATCGCTGATAGTTAATCGTGATAGCGCTCCAGCGGCTAACCTTACGATACTTTTCACCTGTCACCGGAATAGCCAGGCAAGCCTGACACTCTTTTTTAGTTTCCGTTTTTTCACATTCTTCTGCCTTAGACTGAGCCTTAACTTGAACCGCACTGGTATCAATTGATTCTTCCCCTAAATCATCGTCCTCCCAAAAATCCGCATGAGCTTCGGCACTCCAGACAATATTTCGATCTTCATCTGTAATGTCAGGGCTGATTACAAAATCCGTTTTCTTATGTTGAATACTGCCATCGTCTATAACGGATTTATCTTTATCGGCTTCCATGATACCGACTGCAATTAATACTCCGGCACAGGCGCTGGCGACATATTCAGCCGCACCCACTGTGACCGGAACTAATAAGGGTATTGGCATATTAACGTCTCCTGTTTATCTTATTTTTTGCAATAATAGGAACACCATTGTGAGTATATTCATCAATAGCGGTAATCACCTTACCGCCATGATCTGTTGTATCACCCAGCAGAATAACCGCCTTTGACATTAAAGTTCTCCATCGTTTTTCGATTGGTAAATAGCATCATTCCTCATCAAATTTCGGTAATTAATGGCAGTAATCCCAGATTCACCAACTGAATTTCAACATCATTGGATTTATCAATATCATCCTGATTCCTTCCATCAAAGATGCCTCTTTTGGTAATAATCAGGGTGCCTATCTGTTCATTATTTTGATACACAGGAAGCACATCCTCCGCCATAGGCAGATAAGATTTGTCAATAATGCAGGGCTGGTAAAGCATCCAGCCAACACTGAGGCGATCAGGGAAAACTTGTTTGCCTTTTACGGTATAACCATTATTTTCGACTTGAATATAAGGAAAATCACGACTAGCCGCTAAATATTTGACAAAATCAATTAATCGAGAAACATCAAACTGATGACTGTCAATCCTTAGGTTCATTTCCAGCCAGACCCAATTAGGGCGATCAATTAACATTTTTCTATAACTCATGCCACTGGATAATTCATCCTTTTCACCATCCCATATTCCATTAATAAGAGCAGGAAAATTTTTCTTATAATCTTTTTCGAAACTTTTTATGGCAACCTCCGTTGCTCCCTGTTCATCAAACACAAGATGTTTTAGGGCCTCCTTTCGGGAGTAGCCAGTTAAGTACCAAGCTTTTCCTTGGTTAAAAAAGACATCAATTTGCCGTGTAATATGAAACAAATCCATCAAAGCTGTATGGGCGGTAATGGTTTCTCTCTGCTCATAATATACATTAATTTTTATACGAACTATTGCCATGTTTACCTCGTGTTAAACTAAACTGTCGCAAGGGGTATAGTGAACACTGATATTTTTATATTTACTAAACAGTACTTTAAAATATCCATAACTGATGGGCTGTAAAAAATGCCATTCCACATGAGGAGTACTATCCAGTACATCACAGACGGCCTGATGTCTGACAGCCTGATTTTGTGCTGATTTAACACCTTTCCACCAACCCTTAGGCTCATCCTCACTAATAAAAAACTGGTCATACCGCGCTTTGGCTTCCAGAAATAAGCAATACGCTGGTCGCCAGCCATCAAACGTCACTTTCAGGCATTGAAATTCCTGAATCATTTGTGTGAGCGGGTTATATTTAGTTTTCGCAATAAATCGCTGATAGTTAATCGTGATAGCGCTCCAACGGCTAACCTTACGATATTTTTCACTTGTCATCGGAATAGCAAGGCAAGCCTTGCACGCTTTTTTAGTTTCCGTTTTTTCACACTCTTCCGTTTCAGACCGGGCTTTAGTTTGAACTGCACTGGCATCAACAGATTCATCTCCTAAATCATCGTCCTCCCAAAAATCCGCATGGGCTTCGGCGCTCCAGACGATATTTCGATCTTCATCTGTGATTTCAGGGCTTACCACAAAATCCGTTTTCTTATGGTGAAGGTCGTCATCCTCTATAATGGATTTATCTTTACTGGCTTCCATCAACCCAACCGCAATTAATACTCCGGCACAAGCGCTGGCGACATATTCAGCCGCACCCACTGCGACCGGAGCTAATAAGGGTATTGGCATATTAACGTCTCCTGTTTATCTTATTTTTTGCAATATAAAGAATATCTTTAAACTGCTGTTCGGATTTTTGATCAGAGGATTCCAGGGCTGTCTTGATTGGCAAAGCGTGCTGAAAATCAGGATTAAACGCGACCAGAGATAAATAGGATTGAATCAAGTATTTATCCTGAAAGTTTAATGTCAGCAAATAATCATAGGCAGCCATTAGCCGTTCGTTCAGCGAAGATGGGGAAGGAATTAAATCCGCATGTTTGGCAAGAAGTTCGGCCTGTATATGATCAATCACCGTCTGTTTTTCCAGTTTGGTAATAATATCAAACTGCTCCTGAGTCAATTCAATCATAGTGGAACTCCTGACACCGAATAATAAGTGGCATTGTATTGATAAACCCATTTATTAATACAATGTGTGAATGCAGACAATTGCTCATGGCTAAAAATGTCACTGATGCGATGCAAAATACGAGGATCATAAAAACGTAGAAGCGCCATCTGTTTTGTCGGCAGTTGAATATTTAAATATGACACAAGATGGCGGGTCAGCTTATCTAATGACAGAGAGGTTAATAACCATGATACTGCCGGATACGTTTCTTCAAGTATTGACAATTTCTCTTGCCATTGATGCGCATATTCCATATCAAACAGCCACGGGCCTGCAAACGCAATTTTTGAATCTGGATAGTGCCGAAATAGTGGGTTGTTGACACTCGCGATATAATTAATTTCCTCACCAAAACAGCGCTCATACTGTAAACCATTCACCAACGCATAAAGCCGAATGCCGGGATGTTCTTTCTGATAATTAACCAGTTTTTCGTTTAATTCAGGTGTCATAATTACCCCCGGATAACGGTTATTGCTTCTTCAAGCTCAGCTTTCATCAAACAACTGAGACAAATTTCTTTAAGTGGTGCTTTAGCAACAGGAGTTGGTATTTCAGCACTGACCTGTTTCAGTTTATCCAGCTTATCTGGCAGTTTTCCTCCCCAACCCGAGCCTGTGCCCGGTGTTCCACTGGCAAAACTGATCCCGGCACTACTGCTGATACCACTGGCATCAATTTTAATAAAATGCCCCGCAGCCTGTAAGGTGAGCTCACTGCCGGCATCAATGACTACCTTCGCCCCGGAACTGAGATGAATTTCATTTCCACTTTGTACCAACAACGCATCGTCAGCTTTGATATGAAGTTTTTGCCCGGTTGAAACGGAAATGTCATGCTGCGCCAGAACACGATATTCATTATCAACACGTAAGTGGGCGTCGTGTTTAATATGATGAGTCTGATTATGCGCAATATTGACCATTTCATCGTTTAAAATCTCCGTTTTCATGTTCTTCTGAGCATGAATATAGATTTCCTCACCGCCTTTATCATCATCAAAACGAAGTTCATTAAACCCTTCCCCTTTATGGGTTTTTGATCGGATTACCATCTGCGTTTTTGCCATCGGTAAACGGTTCGGTGGGAGATTAATGGCATTATAGGTACGACCAATAATAATCGGCTGGTCAGGATCGCCATGCATGAAATCAACCAGTACTTCCTGACCAACACGCGGGATGGTCATCATTCCCCAACAGTGTCCAGCCCAAGCTTGGCTAACTCTTATCCAGCAAGAACTTTGATCATTAAGCTTGCCATACCGATCCCAGGCAAATTGCACCCGTACCCGTCCATATTCATCACAAAATATTTCTTCTCCCTCTGGCCCCACCACGGTGGCAATTTGCAGGCCATCAATACGTGGCTTCGGGTAAGGCAAGGGACGCCATACCCGATTGGGACTACCAAAGGTAAAACCATTCGTCAAAGTCGTCCCTCTGCTACCAAAATGGGACTCATCTGCTTGAGGTTGATGACCGCGGTGAGTAATTTGGATTATTTGCCACGGCGCATTAAATTTTTCTTTCGGATGATCGGTAAGCGTAAACCACATGCCCGGTAAAAGAGCAAAACTGTCACTTTGCCCACTGCCGAGCAAAGCATCATTACGCAATGCCTCCAACCGGTACTGACTTATTCGCTGCCCATTTTCATCTTTATAACGTCCGGGAAAGTCATAGTAATAGTAGCTATTTAAATCCGAACGCTGATTGCCGATGTACCTGTGATTTTCATGGAATTGAAAATCGGAAAGCCACCGGGGATGTTTAAATGTGTAATCTCTCACCGAAATTTCAGCAATGCCCACTCGTTCTCCCCAACGAAACTGGCTGATGCAACACTGGTTGCCTGTGGCATCAGGTTCTGGGTTGTAGGGCAGTGAAAGAGAGCCATTCTGGGCATAAGAGTCGACAAAAATCATTGTCGGCTCGCCCTTATCCTGATTGAAGTTATAGTAATAAAAGATCCCTTCATCAGCTAACAGACGCTGTAAAAAAGCCAGATCACTCTCATCGTACTGAACACAAAACTCCCGTGCTGGATGTTCATAACGCAATAGACAAGAGAATTGCCGAACGCCATTTTCTTTCAATAACCTATCAATAATATCGGAGACGGATTTATTCTGAAAAATACGGGAGTTAACCCGCAATCCAGCACGCCACAAGGAAGGGTGGAGAGTCAGGTAATAACAACTACGATAACGGCCCGTTGTTTCCTGCACAAAATGGGTCACAATCCCGGTGATATAACGCTCAGGCTGACCGTCACGATAAACGGTCAATGTGGCGTATTGATCCAGAACATCCGCAAAATCAATATCTGAATTGGCACAAGTCACTGTGGCTTGCAAACTGAATAACGTTGACAAGGCTTCATTCAGTGTAAATTCAACCACAGCAAAAGTTTTCGCAGGGAGATTACCGGCCGTGAGAGTAAAAACCAGCCCAGTTCGTTCCACATTTAAATCATTAGCCATAAGCAACTATTACCTATAATTGAGTTATCAGCCTGAAATATACCCTAAACGAAATGATCACAAAAGAAGCAATTATGATGTTTTTTAATCAATCAGGCAATAAAGTCGTAAGGAAATATGATGAAATAGCGGAAGACAGAAGACAGAAGACAGAAGGAATATATTTCTATTTCCATAGTCCAGTCCCCTTTATGCAATATGTCGCTAAACAGTTATTGGATGTGGTTGGATATGGGAATTGATAAACAATTTATTCACTATGAATGTCTTGGTTCATATAAAGTGATTTAAATTTTTAACTTAATACTAAACGATGAAACACTCTTACGTTTTTCGAGCCAAAACGGCGATCCTGTTTCAGGCGAAAAGCGCCAATACATGATTTGAGACAAATGAACGCCAACGCTATGAAAATCAGTCATATGTACCGCCTCATTATTAAGCCAAATTGACAGGTACGAATGTTCAGTTTAAAAAAGATAATAAATTTAAATTGAGAATAGTCATTAAGGTTAAATAATTTATTTATACCCGTCATCTTTCAAATTGCCTCTTTGTTGGCTGCACTCTCTCACCCCGGTCACATAGTTATCTATGCTCCCGGGGATTCACTCCCTTGCCGTCGCGATCCATCTTGAAATCCATTGGGTATATAACTGTATTTTCAAATGATTATTTAATTAACCACATTCCTGATTATGGCTGATTAAAATATTTATCTAATTTTTATATTATTAGGGTGGCCTTTTTATCTACCTGTCACCACCCCAAAAAATTTAAATTAAGTTAAATCGCCTCTTCGTCCTGCTCACCAGTACGGATACGCACAACACGCGCCACGTCGAATACAAATATTTTACCATCACCGATTTTCCCGGTCTGTGCCGTCTGCATAATGGTTTCAACACAGGTATCGACAATATCATCTGGCACGACAATTTCTATTTTCACTTTTGGCAGAAAATCCACCATATATTCCGCACCGCGATATAGCTCTGTATGACCTTTTTGGCGCCCAAAACCTTTCACCTCTGTTACCGTCATTCCGGTGATACCCACTTCCGCCAGAGCTTCACGCACATCATCTAGTTTGAAAGGTTTGATAATCGCATCAATCTTTTTCATGAAGTTTTCCTGTTGTTACCAGTTTTTACGGCCGAAACCAGAGGTAATCGGGTAGCGTCTGTCTTTACCAAAATTACGTGGCGTAATACGCGGCCCCACCGGAGCCTGACGACGTTTATATTCGTTGATATCAACCAAACGAACAACTTTACGTACAATTTGTTCATCAAATCCTGCCGCCACCAGCTCATCAACCGACTTATCCTGTTCCACATAACCTTCCAGAATATCATCCAGAATGTCATAAGGCGGTAAACTGTCCTGATCAAGCTGTCCAGGCGCCAATTCTGCCGATGGCGGACGATCAATGACTCTTTGAGGTATCGCCGGCGAAACGGTATTACGATATTTTGCTAATTCAAATACCAATGTTTTCGGTACATCTTTCAGCGCATTAAAACCACCCGCCATATCACCATATAATGTTGAATATCCCACCGCTGATTCACTCTTATTACTGGTCGTCAGCACAAGACGATGGCGTTTATTAGACATCGCCATCAGAATAACGGCACGGCAACGCGCCTGTAAATTCTCTTCGGTGGTATCTTTGGCCGTTCCGGCAAACAGAGGTTCAAATTGTGCCATAAATGCATCAAATACCGGTTCGATCGACACCACATTAAACTCAACACCCAACATATCAGCCTGTTCTTTAGCATCTTCTATACTCATTTCAGATGTATAGCGGAATGGCATCATAACGGCCTGAACATGATCTTTACCCAATGCATCAACCGCAATTGCCAACGTTAAGCCAGAGTCAATCCCCCCAGATAAGCCTAACAACACGCCTTGAAAGCCATTTTTGCGAACGTAATCATGTACTGAAAGGACTAATGCTTGATATACCTGCTGCAATGGCGGTAATTCGGGTGCCGGATTAACCATAGGTTCAATCCCTAATTCATTAAAGCGGCATTGTTGGATTTGTTCATTAAATGCGGCTAACCGATGAGTCATTTCACCACTTGCATTAAAAACTTTAGAGCAGCCATCGAAAATCAGCTCATCCTGACCACCAACCTGATTAAGATAAATCATGGGTAAATCTGTACGTTGGCAATGTTCTTTAATCAGCTCATAACGGATATAAGGTTTTTCACGATTATATGGAGAAGCGTTGATAGAAAGAACTAAGTCTGCACCAGCCTGTTTCAAGGCATCAATCGGCTCATCAAACCATAAATCTTCACAAATCAATAAGCCGAGATTGTAGCCCTTAAATGGCACAACACAGCTTTGATCGCCCGCTTTAAAATAGCGTTTCTCATCGAAAACACCATAATTTGGTAACCGTTGCTTGAAATAACGGGCCAAGATCTCCCCTTGCCAGAATAAGGAAAGTGCGTTGTAAATCTCCCCGTCCTGCTCCCAAGGATGACCAACTAAAATAGCAGTTTGGCAACTGGACGCCTGTAAACGTGCTAATTGCTCACGGCAACGCTGATGAAAATCAGCCCGGAATAAGAGATCTTCTGGAGAATAACCGGATATCGCCAGTTCAGAAAACATCACTAAATCAGCACCTTGGTGCTGTTGTTCCTGTACTGTCTGCAACATACGTTCACAGTTGCCTTCAATGTCACCAATCATCCAATTAAGCTGTGCAAGGGCAATATTAAGAGTACGGCTCATACAATTTGGCTCTCCCAAGCCACCAATTTTTATGCCAGTGTAAAAACTTCCTGAGCAGCAGAAAAGTTATTCTTTAAAATCATTCGCATCCAATTCATGGCGCGCCAGTAATTTGTAGAATTCAGTCCGGTTACGCCCCGCCATACGCGCCGCATGAGTCACATTACCTTTGGTCATTTGCAATAATTTACGCAGATAATTCAGTTCAAACTGATTTCTGGCTTCTACAAAAGTAGGTAACGCTGTATTTTCCCCTTCCAGGGCCTGCATAACCAAGGCTTCACTAATAACCGGCGCAGTAGTCAGCGCAACACACTGTTCGATCACATTAACAAGCTGACGCACATTGCCAGGCCAACTTGCCGCCATCAGGCATTTCATCGCATCAACTGAAAAACTACGGACAAAAGGTTTATGACGCTTCGCTGATTCACGCAACAGATGATTCGCCAATAAAGGAATATCTTCAACCCGGCCATTCAAAGCTGGAATTTTCAAGTTCACCACATTTAGGCGGTAATAGAGATCTTCGCGAAACTCATTTTTTGCCATAGCTTTCGGTAAATCACGGTGAGTCGCTGAGATAATCCGTACATCAATATCCAGATCACGGTTACTTCCGAGCGGGCGTATTTTACGTTCCTGCAATACGCGCAATAATTTAACCTGCAAAGCCAATGGCATATCACCGATTTCATCAAGAAACAGCGTTCCCTCCTGTGCAGCAAGGAATAGCCCTTCACGGCTGCTGACCGCACCGGTAAATGCGCCTTTAGCATGACCAAACAGTTCTGACTCAAGGAGTTGTTCCGGCAAAGCACCACAGTTAATCGCGATAAATGGCTTTTTCGCCCGGGGACTGGCGCGGTGAATTGCCTGGGCTAGCACTTCCTTCCCCGTACCACTCTGACCGTTTATCAGTACACTGACATCAGATTGAGCAACCATTCGCGCCTGCTCCAACAAGCGCAACATAGCAGGACTGCGGGTAACTATCTGCTCCCGCCACTGTTCATCACTGGCAGGCGTGGATAACGCCAATGCGCCATCAATCGCTTTATAAAGCGCATCCCGATCAACGGGTTTAGTCAGAAAACTAAAGACACCCTGTTGAGTGGCCGCTACTGCCTCTGGAATTGAGCCATGAGCCGTCAGAATGATAACCGGCATACCCGGTTGTTGCTTCTGGATTTCAGCGAACAGTGCCATACCATCCATTTCATCCATACGCAGGTCACTGATCACCAAATCGATTTTTTCTTTAGTTAACAATCTTAACGCTTCACCGCCACTTTCTGCGGTTGTGACACGAAAGCCTTCACTGGTAAGACGCATTCCCAACAATTTCAACAAACCAGGATCATCATCAACAAGAAGAAGATGGGCTGGTTTACGCGCTGTCATGGTGCTGCTCCTTTATCTGATTCAGAAGTATTGTTTGGCGTACTATTTTTGTCAGGTAATGCCGTCGTCTCTGGCATTTCAACATGTTTATCCAAATTGCCTGAGCCAGTACTCCCCTGATTTTGTTTACGGGAAGAGAGCTGACGTTCAATATCTGTCAGATTTTCCAGTTTACGAGAAGTTTGCTGTAGCTCAAATTCCAACCGTGCACGACTTTCACGCAGACGATCAAGTTTATTATCCGTATCTGCCTGTAATTTTTGGAATTTTGCCCGTTCCTCAGCCACTGCAATTTGCTGAACCTGCTGCTCACGCCATAACTGTAATAACGGTCGCAACGGATTTGGGAATTTCAACCTGTATTTGTTGAAGTTTTCAATCATCTTCCGACGCTCAGACAATGTAGGCCCGGCACTGTTAAGTAAGATACTTTGTTTAAAAGCCATATCCCAAGTAACCGGAAGCGTGTATTTCGCCATATTACGTGCTTTCGCTGATGTCAGGCGATCTGAACAATCCATCAGTCGCAGCCAGTAAAGCGCATTCTCAATCGATGGCGTCGTCTCTAAATCCCACATTAACTCACACTCGGCAATACGGTAATCCGTTACCCGTTGCTCTGGTATTACCATTTGAGTCACTGTCGCTAAATTATTATTAACCGGATTTTTAACGCAACCCGCCAATAAAAAAACAACGAAGATCAGCAGAATCATGCTAAAACCCCAAACTGAAACTCGTGGTAATAACAATCTGGCAACCAATACGTTTTTCCCAAGTTGTACTGCAATATTCTGCCGATCCGTCTTTCGTACAAAACGGTAAGTAGACCTGTTATGCATTATTTATTCATTCTCAGCAGCTAATGGCAATTTAATACGAAAACATACATCAGCAAATTCACTCTGAATCAATATCAGTTCGCCCTCCATACGCTTAATACAATCCTGCGCAATACTTAGCCCAAGACCACTGCCTTTCACTGCACCTTTACGCTGGAGCGTTCCCTGATAGAACGGTTCAAAAATCATACTGCGTTCTGATTCAGGGATTGGCGTACCTGTATTAGCAACATTAATTTGAACATATTTGCCAATCTGACGACTTGAAACCCAGATGTTACCGGATTCGGCACCATAGTGCACCGCATTAGAGTAGAGATTATCAATAACCCGCATTAATAGTGTAGGCTCTGCCCATAAAATATCAGCATCAAGCTGGATTTCCGTCTGAATATTTTTCGATCTTGCGGGTAAACTGTGTGATAAAACTACCTCATTAACAATTTCCCGCAGAGAAACCTGTTGTTGCTCCGTCGGGCCATCTGCCAATTTACGGTTATAATCCAGTAATTGCTCGATCAATTGCTGTAAATGTTTACTACTATTATCAAGAATAGCAACCACTTCTTGCTGATCAGCCGTTAATGGCCCTGCCACTTCATCAGCCAGTAATTCTGTCCCTTCCCGCATACTTGCCAGCGGTGTTTTCAGTTCATGAGAAATATGACGTAAAAACTCATGGCGCTGTGATTCCAACCAAGCCAAGCGTTCACTGAGCCAGATGATCCGTTGCGCCAAAGAACGGAGTTCTCGCGGCCCCTGAAAAGAATCTATGCGAACGCCCAATGATTGCCCTTCTCCCAATCGGTTAATCATGCGTTCAATCCCTTTAACCGGCCCGATAATCATGCGAGTAAATAACGCGACCAATAACGCACTCAGTAGAAATAAAATAAGACTCTGCCAGCCAAAAAATTGCCCTTTTTCAGCAATATCTTTCTGTAACTGTTCTCCCCGGCTGAAAATAACATCACGGGTAGCCTGTACCATCTGGCTATTAGCATTGGAGAATTGTTCCAGTAATTGAGCGGCAGGTTGGGTAGGTTCACTATTGAGACAAGCGATTTTTGTTAACTGCGACAGCAAATCGTTAAGTGTCTTAATATACTGTTGATCATCAAGTATAACCATCTGATCTTTCAGCATCTTAAGGTATTGCTGATATTGCCTTTGGTAGAGGTTTTCCAGCGTCTTATCCCCTAACACGCAATACTGGCGGTAACTGCGTTCCATCTCCAACGCAATACCTGTCATAGCCTCACTGCGGCGGGCATCCGCTAGCGTGGTACGGTTTATATCAGCCGCTTGCTCACTGAGTTGATCAAGACTCTGATAAGCCTGATAAGCCAAGACCAACAACGGCAATAACACCAGCCAGAAGGCCATGACAACTAATTGGCGCAATGAGCGCGGAAATAAACGCCATTTTTTCAAGGAAATCATCTCGTAACCTGTCAGTACACCAATGCTAACCGACAAAGGGCTGATAGAAAAACCCATCGGCTGATAAATTTTGCTGTGACTGAAAATCAGTGTAAGACGCAAACAGTACAAAAGGGCAGGTAAACACCTGAACGATGACGACGGGATAATAGTTTTTGCTACTATCCCGCCAGTGAGGGGGACTTATGCCTGTTGTTTATCTACAGTCAGACATAGGTGGTGCCTCACTCCACGTGTCGCCCGATGTTTGATAAGGCTCGAAAGCGATATCACTGAGTTGGACGGTAGGCACCTTATTCTGGCATCATTCGATCGATAGTTTATGTGGCATTTCTCCACCTAATGTGGGCCGACATAAGAAGCTGAATGAGCAACTGTGTCAGCTTAATGCATATTCTATGCCAATATTAAAATTTTAATTATAACTAGCTGTTTTTACTTTAGAAAAAATCAAACGTAACGTTTCTGCAACCAAACAGTTTCTTTTCCGGTATGAGTAAAATTTATTTTTTGTCGCCAATTAAAGACATCTAAAATCATGAAAATAAAAATAGATTAAAATCAAATAATTAAATGTCTCCTTTTTGAGACACCCATAACACATGTTTGTCGGGTAATTGAGACAATAGAGCAATTGGGCATCTAATTCATTAATAGTCCATATTTACCCCATATATGGCCTTTATCAGCAAATGATGTATTATTACAGAAGCAACAGAGTTTCTACTCGGAGGACACTTATGTATCAAACCCCAAATTCGCGGATTACGACAGTCTCCGCGTTTAAAAAAGAATTGGCTTCTATGGATGTATCGCAGCCAGTCACAGTAACCCAAAACGGGAAGCCGTTATATGTGGTTCAAGATCCGGTTCAGTTTGAAATGCAACAAGAACAAATGGCATTGTTGCGCCTGCTGTCTTTTGCTGAAAAAGACATAAAATCTGGACGAATTGTGTCATCTAGTGAACTACGAAATAATTTACGGAACTTAGCAAACGGTGATCATAAATAAAATTGCATATACCCAGACATTTGAAAACCAGCTTCATGAACGCTTTAGCTATTTAACCAGACATATCGGTGCAGAAGCATCTTGGGAGATTCTGGAAACCTTTTTATACAATTTTGAAACTCGTGTTCTTAAATATCCTAAAAGTGCTCCGCTATGTGAGGAAACGGCTGATATTGGGTTAACCAGCCACCATGACTATGTGGATACCAAATTGCAACTGCGAGCAATCTACAAAATAGATGAAGCTAACCATACCGTAATTGCTACACTGTTCCTAAATACACGACAGAGTTTACGCCAAGCACTGATCCAATATTGCCTGCGTAGAGACTGAACTTCTGACATTCCATTAGCCAAAAGGGAGAGCAATTTTTGCTCCCCCTTGTTGTATCAATTGAAAGTATCCTTCAACTGTTTAATTTAACAATTCTTGTTTATTAGATTGCAGCACTACCCTAACTGCTTACGAGCATTACGGAAAATTCGCATCCACGGGCCATCTTCGCTCTACTACTTTGGCTATTATAAATTTCTGACAGAGTGTTTTGGGTATTCTGTAAAAAATATATTCAAACTTAAATTAGTAAGAAAAAATACCGTTTTTTGACATTTTTTAGATAAAACAACCACAAAAATATATAATGTACATTCAACTTAGACTATATTTTTATGAATACTATTTAAAAATATCTTAAAAATTCCTTAAAAACACCCCAAATAAGTATTAAAAACACCCAATTTGTTCTTATTTTGCACAATACCACCCCGCACTGTTGTTTAATTCAACTATTGGAGTTGTAAATTTCATTTTATACTCTAGCATTATTAGAGAGTTCCCACCTATATAGAGTTAAAAGTAATATTCATTATGCGACAATATAGTTAAGAAAATTTTATTAATTATGAAAAGGTAAACAGAAATGAAAGTTATTGTTATTGGAGCAAGCGGTACAATAGGAAAAGCAATCTCGGAAGAATTAAAACAAAATCACGAAGTCATTCGTGCCGGAAGAAATGGCTTAGATGCTGTAGTTGATATCACTTCCGTTGATAGTATTAAGAGCATGTATGAGAGAATTGGAAAAGTTGATGCTGTAGTCAGTGCAACAGGTAGCGCACATTTTGGATCAGTTTCAGAATTAACTCCAGAGTTAAACGAAATAGGAATAAACAGTAAACTTAAAGGCCAAATTAACTTAGTACTGTTAGGAATGGACTATATTAACGATGGTGGAAGTTTTACTTTAACAACCGGAATTATAATGGATGACCCTATCCGACAAGGGGCATCAGCAGCTATGGCAAATGGTGGTGTCAAGGCATTTGTAAAATGTTCAGCAATTGAAATGCCAAGGGGAATTCGCATAAATAGCGTTAGCCCTAATGTCTTACAGGAATCATTGGATAAATACGGTGCATTTTTCCCAGGCTTTAATGCTGTCCCTGCTAGCCGTGTAGCACTTGCTTTTAGAAAAAGTGTCGATGGAGCTCAAACCGGACAAAACTACGAAGTTTATTAATTTGGAAAAAAGAATATTAATATATAGTCCTAAAAGATTGTATATTTATATTAGTTAGCTATCAAACAGCTAAATTAAGTTATCTCGTATTCAAACTGCCTGTACCAGTTATTCCCATCAGGATAGGCAGTAAATATTCTATATTTTACAAAGTATACACTACAATAAAGGTACGTTTATGGCTAAAATATATGAGTTAATCGTTATTGGTGGTGGATTGATTGGCCTTTCCACAGCATATAATGCAACATCCTTTTTTGGAGGACACACTGCATTAAACGGAAAAGATGTTCTCGTCCTAGAGCAATCTTCATTCTTTAATCAATTATCTAGTAGCGCAGAAGCTTCCCGTCAGTTCCGCTTTCAATACAATAATGACTTTATGACCCAATTGGTTATTGATTCTGTCCCAGAATGGGAACGACTCCAAAAACAAACAGTAACTAGACTTATTTCATATGTTGGTAGCCTTTGGTTTGGAGATCCAACAATCCCAACAACCGAAGGAGGAGTTAATTCTGCCATTAATACAATGAAAAGAATGGGTATTCCTTATCAATATTTAACCGCAAAAGAAATTGAAGCTTGGTATCAATTTAAAAATATACCTGATGATTATGTCGGATTTTTCCAATCCAACGGTGGTATTATTAATTTACCTGCAACTTTAAGAACTCTCTATAATATTTCTCACAATAATGGAGTACATTTTAAAGATTACAATTCAGTAACAAAAATTGAATCAGATGGCTGTAATGAAGTAATTGTAACGACAAATAAAGAAATATATCACAGCAAAAAAATCGTTATGGCCGTTGGTCCATATACCAATAAATTAATCTCGCCTTTGGGTACTACACTTAATTTAGAAATCTGGGATATGGTTTCTGCATATTTTCGTAAAAAAAATCCCGGAATAAACTATCCAACATGGTTTGCATTCCAGAAACCTAATGCTAAAAATAGTAACTTATATTATGGGTTCCCTGAGGCGCCTTGGAAAAACCCAAGCTACATTAGAGTAGCGCCAGATTATCCATTCAGAATTTATGACAGTCCAGAGCAACGAATACCGCCAACAAAAAGTGATTTTGAAGGTACAAACCAGTGGGTTAATAACCATATGAAATATCTTGACCCAGAACCCAAATTTACATCTACATGCATGTTAGCAATGCCAAAGGATGACAAACCTTTCTATTTAGATTCGTTACCAGGTCATTCAAATATTGTCATTTATACCTCTGGATGGGGTGCTAAATTCACGCCATTACTTGGCAAGATATGTGCCCAATTAGCTATTAATGGCCATACATTTTATGACGTAACTCCATTTAAAATCTAATATTAATATATAAAAAGGAAACCAACATGACTAATTCAAGAATTGAAATGGATCAAATTTCATATAAAGATGACAGCCAAGATGGACTATCTATTGATGTCGCTATAATAGGAGCCGGTGTATCTGGCTTATATGCTGGATATCGTTTATTGACAGGTGAATTCTCAGATAATATTCACTCTCCCTCTTCAGTTCATATCTTCGATTTGGATGATCGTATTGGTGGTCGTCTACTTTCTATTAAATTACCAGGGACAGATATCATTGGAGAATTAGGTGGCATGCGCTACATGACTTCTCAAAAAATTACAACTACTCTGATCGAAGATATTTTTCTACTAAATTATAAATCATTCCCATTAGGCAATCCCAACAACCATTTCTATTATTTTCGTAAACAACGCTTTAAAGGTAATGCATGGGATATTGCACAAGACAATAACCAAGAATTCAAAACGCACTATTATCTCAATAAAGATGAAGAAGGTTATAGCCCCAATCAATTATTTAACAAGATAATTTATGATGTCCTAACAGATGATCCATGGTTTATTGAAAAATATGGAGACTCAGTGAAAATAATAAATAAATATACTTATGAGTTCAAGATAAGATCTCGCCAATGGGATGATATAAAAATTAATTTATCTTACTATAAAAAGAATAGCCCTTATAATGGAATGAAAGTCCGAGAAATTGGATTTTGGAACTTAATAAAAGATCGAATTGGGCAGGAAGGCTACTCTTTCTTAGCTGATTGTGGCGGATATTTCTCAAATACAATAAATTGGAATGCCGCAGAAGCAATGCCTTACATGGTTGGCGATTTTTCATCAGATAACGTTGAATACAGAACCATAGAAAATGGATATGATCAACTCGCCTATGCGTTAGCGAAGAACTATAATGAAACTAAAGGCTCTCAGTTATGGATGAAAAATCAACTTGTAACTTTTAAGAAAGATTCAAATGGAAAGAGGAATTATGCTCTTAATTTTTGGAATAAAAAGGGAAAATATTACTGGACAGTCTATACTGACAAGATAATTTTAGCTATGCCAAGATGGTCTTTAAAACTTTTAGATCAGGAGAATTTTTTCTTCGATAAAACAAAAGAAAATAAACTACAAAGCAATATAGACTCAGTATTTAGTGAACCTTCTTTTAAACTATTAATGGGATTTGAATATCCGTGGTGGATAAAAGATTTCGGAGCAACGGCAGGAGAATCAATTACAGATCTACCTATACGTCAGTGCTATTATTTCGGCACTGATCCTAAAAACTCACACTCATTGTTCTTAGGCAGTTATAACGATATGCGTACAGTTACCTTCTGGACCCCCCTCCTACAGCAGAAATATCATCAAAGTTTTAAATTTGATGATATAAATCCTGATAACAAATATCTGCAAAAGTTTAAACCACATTCTACTAAATTGGTATCGAAAGAAAAAATTGAGCAAATATCCGTGCCAGGTAATGAAGCTTCTAAAAACTTAGTTGATGAAGCTATAAGCCAAGTAGAAGAACTACATGGTATAAAGATTCCACCCCCGTATATTGCACGAATTAAAGATTGGTCTCAAGATCCTTATGGCGGTGGCTATCATGCCTGGCATGCAGGAATCCATGTTAATGAAGTAATGCCCTATATGCGCCGCCCTATATGCGATGAATCAATTCATATTATTGGAGAAGCTTATTCAAGTCAGCAAGGATGGACAGAAGGAGCGTTTTGTGTGACGGAAAATCTTTTACAGGAGTGGTTTAATTTAAAAAGACCACATTGGTTGGCTGATGATTATTACCTAGGATGGTAATACAATGTTTAAAATAGACTGAGTTTTATTTCTTACAGTCCTATTTTTGCATATATACTCAAGATACTTCAAAGTGCATGTTTGAAAAACGATTATGTTGTTGAATTTAAATGTTTTTATATCTGACAGCTCAAGCATCTTGAAGTTCATTCGGTATATACCTTAAATAGGTTTAAGAGCAGTCAATTCAAAAGCATGTAGGTTCAGACTCGTTTTTTTAAGTTAGAAAATGTAGTCAATTAATCCAGTTATCACCTCCAATAGGAAATTTATTGGACTATGATGCTTCGTATGTTCTATTTAATGAATATTTTTTGACTAATCAAATACAGTTTCAAAATGAATTGGAATAAATAAAAAAATGGCTTCAATTATGATTTCTCGTCAGTTACGGAATGAAAAATCTCAATGAAGCCAACGAACACTGTCAGCCGGAAAAACCGGCTGACACAATTTATACACTGGGATGCTTACCCTAACTGCTTACGAGCATTACGGAAAATTCGCATCCACGGGCCATCTTCGCTCCACTCCTCTGGATGCCACGAGTTATTCACCGTGCGGGATACCCTTTCTGGATGAGGCATCATAACAGTTGCCCGGCCATCAAGGCTGGTAACTGCGGTAATGCCATTCACTGAACCATTTGGGTTAGCCGGATAGTTTTCCGTAACCTGACCATAGTTATTCACATAACGCAGCGCCACTAACCGGCTGCTTTCAAGCATCTCAAGATGCTGTCTATCTCGGAATTCCACTTGCCCTTCCCCATGAGAAACCGCAATCGGTATACGAGAATCAACCATATCTTGCAAGAACAGTGACGGGCTGTCAGCCACTTCCACCAAACTGAATCGTGCTTCAAAGCGCTCTGAACGGTTACGTACAAAACGTGGCCAATGTTCTGCACCCGGGATCAACTCCCTCAAGTTAGACATCATCTGACAACCATTACAAACACCAAGCGCCAATGTATCAGGTTGTGCAAAGAAAGCGGCAAATTCATCACGAACACGCTCATTGAACAGTATTGATTTCGCCCAACCTTCACCCGCCCCCAACACGTCACCATACGAGAAGCCACCACAGGCAACCAGTGTCTGGAATTGGCTCAATCCAATACGTCCAGACAACAAATCACTCATATGAACATCAATCGCCTCGAAACCTGCTCGGTGGAACGCCGCAGCCATTTCAACATGGGAGTTAACGCCCTGTTCACGCAGTACAGCCACCTTCGGCCTTACCTGCTGCAAAATGTAAGGCGCTGCAATATCTTCTGAAACATCAAAAGTCAGTTTTACATTCAGTCCAGGGTCCTGATTATCCTGTTTAGCCTGATGTTCCTGATCTGCACATTCCGGGTTATCGCGCAGACGCTGCATTTGCCATGTGGTTTCTGCCCACCATAAGCGCAAGGTACTGCGATTCTGGCGATAGACTTCAGTGTTGCCGCTAAAGATAACAAAATCATCACCTGCTTTGGCTTTACCCAGATAATGTACGCAATCGGCCAGACCATGTTCTGCCAAAACGCTTTCAACAAATCCTCTATCCGATGCTCGAATCTGAACCACAGCACCCAACTCTTCCGTAAAGAGCGCCGCCAGAATATCTTCATCAAATACACTGATATCAGCTTCAATGCCACAATGGCCGGCAAAAGCCATTTCAGCCAACGTTACCAGTAAACCACCATCGGAGCGGTCGTGATAAGCCAGTAATTTTTGTTCCGAAATCAGTTGCTGAATCGCATTGAAGAAACCCGCCAATTGCTCAGCACTACGTACATCCGCGTTTTTATTACCCAGTTGACGGTAAACCTGTGCCAATGCTGTACCGCCCAGCGTGTTCTTTCCTTGCCCCAGATCGATTAATAACAACGCATTATTTTCATCAGTGGAAAGCTCAGGAGTGACTGTACGGCGGACATCTTCCACTCTGGCAAAAGCGGTAATCACCAGTGACAAAGGCGCCGTCATCTCACGCTCTTCACCTTGGTCATGCCAACGGGTTTTCATCGACATGGAATCTTTACCCACCGGAATAGTCAGCCCTAGCACAGGGCACAACTCCTCACCCACCGCTTTAACCGCCGCATACAAACCAGCATCCTCGCCAGGGTGACCCGCAGCAGACATCCAGTTAGCTGAAAGTTTAATGCGCTTTAAGTCCTGAATATAAGCAGAAGCGATATTGGTCAGAGCTTCACCGACCGCCATTCGGGCAGAAGCAGCAAAATCCAGCAAAGCGATCGGCGCACGTTCACCCATGGACATCGCTTCGCCATAGTAGCTATCAAGGCTGGCGGTGGTAACAGCGCAGTCCGCAACAGGGATCTGCCACGGACCCACCATTTGATCACGAGCAACCATACCAGTGACAGAGCGATCGCCTATCGTGATCAGGAAGGTTTTTTCTGCCACCGCCGGCAAATGCATAATGCGTTTAACAGCTTCTGTCAGATCGATATCCCGACGCTCAAGGCTTTCACCCCTCGCTTTTAATGTACTGACATTACGTAACATTTTTGGCGTTTTACCTAGCAGTACATCCAAAGGCATATCGATTGGATGATTATCAAAGTGTTCATCATTAAGCAGTAAATGACGTTCCTCTGTTGCCTCACCGATAATGGCGTAAGGTGCACGCTCTCGTCGACAAATCGCCTCAAACAGCGGAAGTTGTTCCGGCGCAACAGCCAGTACGTAACGCTCTTGTGATTCGTTACACCAGACTTCCAGCGGGCTCATTCCCGGCTCATCATTAAGAATTCTACGTAACTCAAATCGTCCACCGCGACCACCATCACTGACTAGCTCAGGCATCGCATTGGAAAGCCCACCAGCACCCACATCATGAATAAACAGAATCGGGTTGTTTTCGCCTAACTGCCAACAGCGATCGATCACCTCCTGACAACGGCGCTCCATTTCCGGGTTATCGCGTTGTACCGAAGCAAAATCCAGATCAGCATCGGATTGCCCCGATGCCATAGAAGATGCGGCCCCTCCCCCCAAGCCAATATTCATGGATGGGCCACCAAGCACAATCAGTTTTGCGCCAACAGAAATTTCACCCTTTTTGACATGTTCATCTCGGATATTACCGATCCCACCTGCCAGCATGATGGGCTTGTGATAACCACGTAATTCGCTGCCGTTATGACTGTTGACTTTTTCTTCATAGGTACGGAAATAACCCAACAAAGCCGGACGACCAAATTCATTATTAAATGCCGCCCCCCCTAAAGGGCCTTCCATCATGATATCCAGAGCACTAACGATACGCTCCGGTTTACCGAAATCCTCTTCCCACGGCTGTTCAAAACCCGGTATCCGCAAATTGGATACCGAAAATCCCACCAGACCCGCTTTTGGCTTAGCCCCACGACCGGTCGCCCCTTCGTCGCGGATTTCACCACCCGAACCTGTCGATGCGCCCGGCCAAGGAGAAATTGCTGTCGGGTGATTATGCGTTTCCACTTTCATCAGAATATGAGCCTGCTCCTGATGGTAATCATATGAACCATTTTCCGCACGGGCAAAGAAACGGCCAACAGAAGATCCCTCCATCACAGCGGCATTATCTTTATAGGCTGACAGGACATAATCAGGTGTCTGCTCATAGGTGTTTTTAATCATTTTGAACAGCGATTTTGGCTGCGTCTGACCATCAATAATCCAATCAGCATTAAAGATTTTATGACGGCAATGTTCTGAGTTAGCCTGAGCAAACATATAAAGTTCAACATCTGTTGGATTGCGCCCTAATTTCTGGAAAGCCTCCATCAGATAATCAATTTCATCCGGGGCCAACGCCAATCCAAGTTCAATATTGGCAGTTTCTAACGCACTGCGTCCTGCTTGCAGAATATCAATACGTTTTAACGGAACGGGTTGCTGACGAGAAAATAATTTCTCCGCCTGTTCCAATTGAGTAAAGACCGTTTCCATCATCCGATCATGCAGCAGTGATGACAATATTTGCCACTGTGCACCACTCATTTCATCGCTCTGGATATAATAAGCCAGGCCACGCTCCAGACGCACAACCTGGGACAGGCCACAATTGTGAGCAATATCGGTTGCTTTGGAAGACCAAGGGGAAATCGTTCCCGGACGGGGTGTGACTAACAGCAATGTACCTTGGGGTTCATGTTCAGCCAGCGAAGGTCCATATTTTAGTAATTGTTGTAACTTTGCTGAATCAACATCACTCAAAGATGCATTAATCTCTGCAAAATGAACATATTCCGCATAAATATCATTGACCGGAAGTTGCTGTTCTTGGCACACAGAAAGGAGTTTAGTGATACGAAATGCAGATAAAGCAGGTGAACCACGTAGAATTTTCATAGTAATCAATTCTCTCATCTTAGAAGCAAAGCTTAATAGATGCCTAAGGGGAAATGAGGCCATTATAGAGGATTGTAACCCATGACGAAACCGTTTGCGTGACGATTATTACAGCCAATTATCCTATCGCCAAATCATGCAAATAGTATCAATTAGGTTGCACAGCCCGTTTTTGTTCCGCAAAATGCTCAATCACTGGAAATTTAACCATAACAATATAGCGCGTTTCCACATAGCACCACACTGCGTTATACAGAGATAACCATTTGAATAATATAAAAATAAATTATTTCGTTATCATTGTTATCGCTCTTTTTTCTGCCGCCATCATTAGTCTGAACATCAGTTGGCCGAATAAACAGCAGGAGCAGATTAACAGGATCATTACCAGAGGAGAGCTACGGATCAGCACCATTAGCTCACCTCTGATCCATCTTACCGGTAAGAAAGAACTAAATGGATTTGATTACGAACTGGTACAACGCTTTGCTAATTACCTTGGCGTCAAATTAGAAATCAAATTTAGAACAAATATCAATCAGTTATTTGATGACCTGGAAAAGGGTGAAGCTGATTTTCTGGCCGCCGGCCTGACTTATCATCAAGAAAGGCTGGATCAAACCCGCACAGGTCCAGCCTACTATTCTGTATCCCAACAACTGATTTATCGCAAAGGAACTCCACGCCCCCGCTCTTTTAAAGACTTAAAAGGTAAACTACTGGTCGCTTCTGGTTCTGCTCATGTCAGCACATTGAAAGAAATGAAAGCGAGTTCCTTCCCTGAGCTCGAATGGAAAGAGACACAGCAATATAACACTCGTGAACTACTGGAACAGGTATCAGAAGGTAAACTGGATTATACGTTAGGTGACTCGATTAATGTCGCGTTGCAACAACGTACTCACCCTAATTTGGCCGTCGCTTTTGATGTGAGTGAAGATAACCCACTGACATGGTATTTAAAACGCATTGACGACTACAGCCTTTACGCTGCCATGCTGGATTTTTTCAGCCAGCTAACGGAAAAAAATGTCATGCCACGATTGGAGGAGAAATACTTTGGTCACGTCCACTCATTTGATTATTTCGATACACTCTCTTTTCTAAGTGCCATCGATAATATTCTGCCTACCTATCGGCCACTATTTGAAAAATATTCCGGTGATATCAGTTGGCAACTCCTCGCTGCCATTGCCTGGCAAGAGTCTCATTGGGACCCACAGGCAACCTCACCCACGGGTGTACGTGGCCTGATGATGTTAACCAGCCAGACGGCTAAAGGGTTAGGCGTCGTTGATCGCCTTGATCCAGAGGAAAGTATTAAGGGAGGGGCTATCTATCTGCAAAATCTAATGAAACGACTACCTGAAAATATCCCTAAAGATGAGCGCATCTGGTTTGCACTGGCAGCTTACAATATGGGTTATGGACATATGTTAGATGCCCGCAAACTGACGGCATCACAGAAAGGAAATCCCGATAGCTGGCTCGATGTCAAAAAACGGATTCCACTATTAAGCCAGAAAAAATATTATACAAATACCACCTATGGCTATGCCCGTGGACATGAAGCTTATCGCTATATTGAAAATATTCGCCGTTATCAGCTTAGTTTAGTCGGATATTTACAGGCCAAAGAAAACCGGAAAAAATTAATTCCCCAAGAAAACCAACCAAAATAAAAGTAAACAAATATAAGGCCCTAAGGAGTCAATTACAGCCATTATATATCCTCAGTTATATTATGTTTGACAGCTAATTCAGCTAACCATACTAAATTCGTCAGGACACTATCTCTCTCAAAGGATAAATCATGATTAATTTAGACATTAACGAACAAAACAAAATTATGGTCGTCAGCAGCCATGTATTTAGCCCGACGACAGCGAATGGTCGTGCTTTTACAGAGTTAATAGAAGCATTAAAAAAGAACAATTTCGCTGTTATTCTGGCTGCTACATTCCAAGATGGCATCGCTACCGTTTCTTCTGACTCCTCACTATGCTGTATTTTTGTTGATTGGACTTCAGGAGATAATAACTATGAATCTCATAAACAAGTCTTAGAATTACTGAAAGAAATACGCAGACACAATACAACCATTCCGGTATTGTTGACCGCGGAATATTCCAGCATCGACACACTGACACTTGAAGTCATGGGATTGGCAAATGAATTCGTCTGGATGCTTGAAGACACGGCTGGATTTATCGCCTCTCGCGCCAGTTCGCTAATTAAGAAATATTATGCTCAATTATTACCGCCTTTCACTCGTGCATTACTTCAATACACCCAAGAATCACCAGAATATTCCTGGACTGCTCCTGGGCATCAAGGCGGTGTTGCACTGACTAAGACAGCGGTAGGAAGAGAATTAATTAATTTCTTTGGGGAAAATTTATTCCGAAGTGATATTGGCATAGAAAGAAAAATACTTGGATCACTGCTAGATCATACAGGTGCAATTAAAGAATCAGAAGAATATGCCGCAACGATTTTTGGTGCCCATCAAAGCTATTGCGTTCTTAACGGCACTTCGGGTTCTAACCGTATTATCATGGGTGCCATTATTGGTGAGAAAGAGATTGTTATATGCGATCGCAATTGCCATAAATCTATTGGACAAGGTTTAATCATGACTGGCGCTTTGCCCGTATATCTTATTCCTCAACGCAACCGCTATGGTATTATTGGCCCCATTCCCAGAGATCAATTTCAACCAGAATATATCCAACAACTCATTGATCAACACCCATTAAAAGCGATCGCGATAGACAATAAGCCTGTTTATGCGGTCATCACCAACTGTACTTATGATGGAATATGTTATCACGCAGAACAAGCCCAAGATTTACTAGCAAAAAGTGTTGATCAAATTCATTTTGATGAGGCCTGGTTTGCTTATGCGCGTTTTAATCCTATGTATAAACATCGTTACTCAATGCGTGATGACCCAAATGATTTTGACAATAATGGCCCGACAATATTTGCCACTCAATCCACGCATAAGATGTTGGCAGCGCTATCACAATCATCCTATATCCATATCCGCAATGGTAAAAAACCCGTTGAACATTCCCGTTTCAACGAGTCTTATATGATGCACTCCACAACCTCACCGCTATATTCGCTTATCGCCACTAATGAAATTGGAGCGGCCATGATGGATGGCCCGCAGGGGCAAAGACTGATACAAAACGCGATTAATGAAGCCGTAGACTTCCGTCTGACATTAGCAAAAACCCATCATCAATTTAAACAAAAAGATGATTGGTTCTTCTTACCCTGGAATGCCAGAGAGATTATCAGCGCAGATAGCGGTAAATTAATTCCCTTCCATGAGGCAAACAGAGAACAATTGGCAACAGATCCTGCCTGTTGGGTATTAAAAGAGGGAGACAAATGGCATGGATTTACCAATCTATCAGAAGAATGGTGCCTGCTAGATCCAACAAAAGTCGGTATTTTATGCCCAGGAATGAATGATAATGATGAATTGCTGGAAAATGGCATTCCAGCCGAAATTCTTTCCGCTTATCTCAGTCAGCATGATATTGTGCCGGCACGTACCACCGATTTTATCGTTCTTTGCCTGTTTTCTATTGGCGTCACCAAAGGTAAATGGGGAACATTGATCAATGTATTGTTGAATTTCAAGAAACACTATGACGCTAATACTTCACTTAAACAATGTTTGCCAAAACTCGCGAAGCAATACCCTGAATATTATGAAAATATGGGGCTCAAAGATATTTCGGATAAAATATTCGGGTATATAAAAGAATATGAAATAGATATTGAGCAAAAGAAATCATTTAGCCAATTACCTGAGATAGTGAAACTCCCCCGACAAGCACACCTTGATCATATGGGAGGCCGCACTGAACATATACCACTTAATAAACTAGCAGGGCGCATATCTGCTGTAAGTGTCATTCCTTATCCACCAGGTATACCCATAATCCTACCGGGAGAACGTTTTGGTGATGAACATGCCCCACGGTTACAATATATTCGCCAACTCGGTGAATGGAATAACAAGTTCCCCGGCTTTGAAAAAATTCTGGAAGGCGCAGAGATGATAAACGGCGAATACCATATATGGGTACTAAAAGAGTGAATCTTGATTTTCTTCCTGCTGTTTTCTGGCGGCTTTTAATGCCTTATGTTGCAGCCGACGTTGTTTGAAAAAAGCACTCAACATCGTCGAACATTCCTCAGCAAGCACGCCACTGGTAATATCAATTTGATGATTCATGCCAGGATGGCGCAATATATCAACCAAAGAACCTACGGCGCCAGTTTTCATATCACTGGCGCCATAAACCAGCCGCTGTATTCGGCTATGTATTATAGCACCAGCGCACATAGTGCAAGGCTCAAGCGTGACGTATAAGGTGGTATTTATCAAACGATAATTTTGTAACTGCTCTCCCCCTTTGCGTAACGCAATAATTTCAGCATGAGCGGTAGGATCATGCGCGATAATAGACTGATTCCAACCTTCCGAGATGATTTTATTATCAGCAACCAATAGAGCACCAACAGGTATTTCCCCCTGCTCTTGCGCTTTCATTGCTCGTTCTATCGCCTGCTGCATCCAATATTCGTCACTATAGATTTCAATCACTGCCATATCTCATTTGATTACATCAGGGACAATTATAACGATTTGTTTTACCTATTTTCCAGATATATTTACTTATCATTCCATTGAAAATATATCGGAGACCATTTTATCTACTTTCTGTCACTGTAATATAGCCAAAATCAATTCACATAATGTATTTTAAAATAAAACAAATAAAGCCGAAATAAATTCGGCTTATTTTTATTTTTCAATTATTAATTAATAACCGATTGCGAAATAATCTCCATATACATAAGTATCATTAGCAGATAACTTAATTTCACTTCCATAAGCGTTAACCGTTCGCGCAGCAACCCAGGAGTTAAAAGTATTCAATGTCCCGTTAGGTGCTGCTGACATCGGAAATATCCAATCACCAACAGGTGACATAAAAACCTTCAGACAACCATGCTTAAACGGTGTTGGTAAAATAACTTTGTTTATCGCTAATGGCGTAAAATTATGTCTTCCCCATTGAAGTATTAATCCACCCGGCAGTTGTTGATAACCATTATGAGATAAACTACCGGGGAATTTTTTGTTCGCGTGACACTCTAATGAATCAGCAAAAGTCTTATTAAGTGTTGCCAAATCACCATTATCCAAAACATCCTTTCCACACTGCGTGGACATAAAATTAGCCACGACAGAGGCTATTGTTGATGATTGTCGTAATGCCTTATTTAACACATGAGTAGTAATACTTTCTGGAGGAAACCCAGTTTGTAAATTCTGACTTTCTTCGTATCTTTCTTGACTGACTACATGAGCGTTATTACCAATAGAAAATGCTTTAAAATCATTCTTATTACTCATTTATCCACCTTACAAAAAAATAATAGTTTTCATTCAATAAAAACTTATTTACATAGAAATTTTCAAACACAAAGATAACATCAATGTAAAAACAAGAAATGAATCTATTTTAATCATTATGTTATTAAAGAAAATATAGCAAAATAAACCAACACCACCTCAGCAATAATAGCATTACATATATCCGCAAAAACAAAAAAATAGCCCACATTTCTGTGAGCTATTTTTATTTCTACGACAATTATTTTGCTAATTTACAGCGAACTAATTAGGCAAATTTCCCCTTACCAATAGTGACATCGGTCCATGCCGTGGCAACAGCCACGCTCGCCTTACTGTCCAGACTTTCAATAAAACCATTATCGCCCGCTGTCGGGGAAAAACTACTCATTGCCTGAATCAATGAATCCACGGCATTATCTGACAGTGCCGTAAATTCACGTTCGCCTGACGCCTCCTTATCACTCATCAAAGCCACCAATTTGGCGCGATTGCCATTAAAGTAATCATTAAAGGTGACTGAACCCACCGATTCAAATTTCCCCTGAGCCGTGTCGGCCTGAGTATGACGGTTCACTGACAGCACCAAATCATATCCACTGCGCTGGAACCATAAGTCTTTCCAGTCAACACCATTAAACAAGATCATATCTTCTGCGTTGATATCGTTAACCCGGTTATCAATCACTTCTGCGCCGACCACAAAGCTATCGACACCGGCTCCACCCTGGAAGCTGTTCTGATAACCGCCCAGCACTAACAAATCCTGTCCATCACCGCCGTTAAACTGGCTGAACTTCGAAATCGCAGCGGCTATCAAGTGATCATCACCTTCTCCGCCATTAATCACCGCATGGTAGCCCATCAGCTTAATCGTATCATTGCCGGAATAACCGTCGACCCGGTTGTCATTACCAAACACTCTGGCAAAGTCATCACCTTCACCTAAATCAACCCGGTTGTTATTGCCGATGGTCACCGCGTAGTCCTGACCTGCCCCAGTATCCACCCGGTTATAGTTACCGGAAGTCACGACGTAATCCTGTCCATTACCGACATCAATCAGGCCGCCTTCGCCAAAGACAAACGTCTGGTCATTCCCTTCGCCCATAAAGACATGGTTAATCCGTCCGGCTACCACGGCGGTATCATCGCCATTTCCGCCAAACATCCAGTTCTCACGCCCCATTAGTACGCCCAGATCATTGCCTTCACCACCCGTAAAGATATTGGATGTGCCTAGTGAGTAATAAACATCATCACCGCGACCGCCCCAGAAGTTGTTGTTATCACCCAGATAAGCGCCAAGATCTTTACCGTCACCGCCCCAGTTGAAGTTATAGTTCCCCAACGAGATATGGATATCGCCATCCCCTTGCAAATGACCGCTATTACGCAGGAAATCAAAGGTTTTCTGCTTCATATTAAGCAGATCCGCTGTCAGGTTTTCTTTCAGGTTAGTCACTAGCAACTTCATCTCTTTTTGCTTATCTATGCTAAACATCGTTGCAAACAGGTTAGGCAAATTAAAGCCAAATGCACGTTCTGCGTTGCTATTAGCTTGAGCGCTATTTCCGTTGATGCTAACCGCAGCGCCTGGTTCCTGATTCTCATCCGGCGCTTTCTCTTTCAAACCATGACTTTCCGCAAATGTCCTGACCCCATCTTCTCCCGCTTTGATGCCGGCCGCCAAACTCTCCAGCAATTTCTCCGGGTTGGTGAAGGCTGCCAGTTGATCACCGCCAAATTCCTTTATCACTTCCAGCATCTCTTTTAGCATCGCCTCGCCATCAACAGGCTTGCCCGTGCGGGAAACAATACGTCCATCCGCGGTGTAATCCACACCAAAAATATCCGCCAAAGTGGTATCCGCCCCCACCTCCGATAATCGGCCAAGCAGCTTATTCTGAAGCTGACGCGGTAAGTCCTGCGGGTTGTAAGTAAAGGTTGTTTTTGCCATACCCGTTGCCGAGTATTGCTGGGTCATCAGACCAAACAGCGACCCCAGGTTGGTATCCAAAATTGACTGAATATTGTCACCGAACGTAAAGTTCCAGTTACCGGTCGTAACCTGAATATCCGCTCCCCGCCCGCCAACAGCAAAGTTGAAAGCCAGCGTCTGATTAGCCCGACGGAATTTATCTGCCCGACTCATTTTGCCCATTTCAATGCTATTGCCATTTTCACCTAACCACTGATTAAATTTCTTATTCAGGGCTGATTCGGCGTCATTCTGCAAACCACGGCTGCTACGTTCATGTTGTGAGTCCAAATCAAGCAGCGTTTTGTAATCCACGCTACTGGTTTGGTCTAAACCAGACATATCACGCACAAACTTCTTCGCGCCGGCAATGGTCCACTGCTGCTCTTGTGCCGCTAACCAATCCTGCGTTTCACCGGAACGGGCAATACCTTTCAATACGTCAGCAATACGGGCAGCACCATCAAATGGATTGACCAATGGCGGCGTTGGGATGGATTTATCCATCATCACAATCAGGTCATTACTGCGACCCTGGTTGAAACTGACATTACGGTTACCGATAAACATCTGCGCCCCTTCAAGCGCCTGATAGCCGCCTATATTAAAACTATGTTTGCTATCACCATGACCAATGTGAACCATCACATTGTTGTCACCGAAAGCCAGCGATTTAAAACCACCGGTTCCCACTTTAATACCTACGTTCGAGGTTCCCCAATTAAGCGCCGTAAACTCGCCTTCACCGACATCCACCTGGATATTACCGGCGTAACTGAGCTGATGAGGCGAGTTATCGCTGGCGTTAACCTTTTCACGCTTTTGCGGCTCCATGAAAATTTCTGTGTTATCTGCAATTTCCCCTTTGGTAACCAAATCAGCCTCCGTGTACCCGACTTTAGAGAAGTCGATATCGCTTTCAGCAATACCACGACGAACCTGTTCGGTATGCGTTATCAGTTTATTCTCAGCATTCAAACTCAATACAATTTTGTTATCAGGCGAGTTGTTAACCCATTGGTTATTTTCGTCACGGGTAAATTTACGGCCTGTTGCGTCAACCGCGACTTCGCTACTACGGGCTGACACATCACTGCGAATACCTTGTTTATCCAACTCAGTAATAAAGCGACGCGCAAAGCCATCCCGTTTATCATCACTCATCAGTGAACAACCCACCAGACTGATATGATCGGGTTTGCTGATGGCTTGTTCGCCCAGCTTAGCCGCCTGATAAAACTGCTTTAATTTCGTCGCCAATTCATCAGCGCTGTAACCACTCAGACGAATGTTATTTTGCTCTGACGTATCACGACCATGACCGACCACCTGCCAACGTAATTTATTTGATAATTTAGACAGATCACCATAAACCACACGATATTTACCGCTGGCGTCGAGTTGAATAACCACGCTGGAATCTGGGTGTTTACCCGCCAGATTAGCGGCGGCTCTGGCGGCTATCGGCTCATCTTCCATCTGAAGAATAATCTGACCATCAAAGCGGGTTTCACGACCATCAGTCTGTGGCACCACGTCCACCGTTTGCCAACCATCAACGGGCTTTTTCAGGTGACTATCGTCGATAATAGTCGGCTCTACCTCTTTATTTTTGCCAGATAATCCCTCTAACTCTTCCACCGCAGGGCGGCTTTGTGGTTTTACCACCGCATACTTCTGATAAAACTCTTGAGTTTCTTTAAACGCGTTATCCAGCGCCTGATTGACCCACACCTTACCCGATTCCCCAGCAATCTCTGCCAGATCCTGATAATTAGCCGTGTAGCTGTTCAGTATCTGCTTACGTTTTCCCTCATCAGTTGCTTGTAGTGCCTGATAAACCACCAGACTTTCGTTGACAGAGTGACCCCCATCAAATACCAAAAATGCCAGCGTATTGAGATAGCTCTGCCCGGTTGGGAAGTTGGGTTGCTTGCTGGCAATATAGTCATTGAGGTGAACCATGATATTGGTCGAACCAGATGCGCCAGTTACCACAGACTGGCCTTGTGCCAATGCATTACTCTCAAATGCAGTTTCCCGTCCAGGGGTCAAGATTCGACCTGCCGCGACCTTTCTGCCATACAAAAAGTCGTCATGTTTATTATTCGCAGGTTGGTAGGGCAACGCCGTGCCATAATCATTGGTCTGCTTTTCCGTAATTTTTACTTTGTACTTAACATCCTCCGCATTCGTCCCGGTAGTCAGTTCAGTACTGGTTGAACGAGCTTTGGTGATCACGTTCAGATAGAAAGAATCCCCTTTTCTCTTCCAGTCAGCAACATCCATCCCCATTCCCGGTGTGGTCGCCATTTTTACTGCCAGAAATGGCACTTTAATCACAGAAAAACCATCATCAACCTGGGTCATCATGGTCTTGAAATTAGCAAAAGTCGGATCGTCCAAGAATGTCGTCACCTCAGGCACCCGGCTGAACCAAGGGCGAAAATCCTTATCAATAGCCTCGGCAAAAGATTTCATCTTTTTATCAATTGCCTCGTTACGTTTCTCGCCTTCAGGGTAAATATCACCTATCCACCGCCCAAAATCTTCCACCAAGAAGTTACCTGTTCGTTCAGCGGTATTTTTCGCCTCCGGTGAAGCTGTTTTCACCAGCTCATAAGCCAGTTCAGAATCAAAATGGCGGCCAAACAGGTTATCAATATATTGTCCAGTGGCCTTCTCTTTGTTGGCATCAGTCAATAGCTGTTGAGCCAGCGTGTGCAATTCAGGATGTGCTTGCAACTGGGCAACAGCATCCTTAAATAATTCTTTGGTTTTCTGATGTGTTACTTGCCCGGTAAGCCAAAGTTCTCTGGCGCGTTCAATCAGCGGCTTACCTTCTGGAATCGCTTCCTGTTGCAATCGGCTGACGAAAACGATAAGGCTTTCGCTTTCGGTCTTAGGCGCTTCCCGCTCCGCAGCGGAGTTAATCTGGGTTAATGGCTTAATTTGTACATCAATGAGACGATTAATTTCGCTTTGCGCAATATCGCCTTTCAGGCCCACCACACGGCCAAGCCCATCGAACGATACCTGCTGTCCAAACTGCTCAACCTGCTCAGGGGGCACAGTGATACCCAAAATCCCGGCTGACTCCGCTCTCTGGGCCTGAATGTGTGCAACCAGCTCACCCATCTCAAAACGTAAACTTTTCACCAGCTTACTACGTTGAGCGAATTCCTTGGGATCATGCTGCTGCCAATGAGCCAGTGCTTGTTCAAGCTGCAATACATGCTGTTCATCGGGCCGTTCGACGGTACTGTTAAACGCCTCACGCACGGCCACCAACGCCTTACTAGGCAAATCGGTATTTATCGAACCAAGGCGTCTTTTAGTCGAATCAATAAACCGTTTGTCCTTCTTCTTCAGTAAGATAAGTTCTAATTTTTTAAGTACAGAAGAATGAGATCTAGGGTTATTTCCCCCTAGTCCTTGCAGATCAATACCTGAAATCGTCGGCGCTTTTCGGGTTAATTCTCTGGATTCATTTACGGTTGATTTCACCGTGCCATCGGATGATGTTTCGGTAAACATTGACATGATCGAAGCACTGGTATTTCCTGAACGAATCCCTTTATTAAGCTGTAACCGATTGACTGCCTGTTGCGCATTATTCAAAGCAGCCAAATCTTCTGCTGTTAGTGCCAGATCTTCACTGATCCAACCGTCAGGTTCAGCTTTTGATGCAGGATCGATATGACTCTTCGATTTCTCCACCTTAATCGGTGTATAAGCTTCCCCAGACAAACCGCTGCCCGTTGCCCCAGAGCGATCCGGTTTAGCATTATCAGCCTGTTTCACGCTTTTTGCATTCTTCCGCGCCTGTGTCGTTTTATTTTCCGCCGCTGTACTATCACTTTCACCACGCTGTTTCGCTTTGTCATACGCGGTATTGGCGTCACTCACCGCTTTATCGGCTCGTTGTTTCTGTAATAATGCCTCTTCTTTTCTCTGCTCTGCTTTTTTCTCAGCGTCTGCAATATCGTCGTCTGCACTATCTAGATTCTCAGCGCTTTTCGTGAAACCTACTTCTGATTTCTCAATGGCTGTTATTACTGTTTCTCGTTTATCAATAAAGTGCTGCTGTGCATCAGCTAATTTTTTCTGTGCAGTCAGTTTGGCATCATTTAATTTATTCTGGATATTATCCAGATATCCACCAGCAAACCGATTACGCCACTCATCACCTGATTTGCCATCATAATTCCCATAGTTATTAAGCTCGCCCATACCTTGAGTCAGGGAGAATAGTTCTTCCGTGACTCCCCTAGACTCTTCACTTATTGCATCACGCTGTACTTGACCATTGGTATTCAGTGCTGCCTGATTGGTTGATTCTAGTTGGCCTTGTGATTTTGAAATCGTTTTAAGCTGTTTATCTTTTTCTTGTTCCAAACGATGATGGTTCATCTCCGCTTTTTCTTTATCGCTTAACGCATTTTGCGCGGCTTTATCCTGCTTCGCATGTCTGACAACCGCATCAGCGTGTGGTGATGCCTGATCCTGAGCTGAACCAACATTATCTCCAATCTGCAAGGCATCCTGAATAACCTGAGTATCAGGCGTTTCTACCGGGGTTATTGCGCCACTCAAGTTGTTAGCCAGATCCGAACTCACTTCATCAATTTTATCCATCTGGAAGCCATCAATGGCGGAAACTTCGGTTAAATTAATCGCCCCTCTGCCTTTATTAACGCCAGAAGTATTTGCCTCATCACCACGAATCAGATAATTAATCGCCTGGCTACCCTCTACATTGAACACAGTTTGTTTAATGTTCTCAAACAGAGAAGAGAGATGACGACTTTGTGTGTTGCTCTCTGCAATAGAAAGACTGTAGAAATCACCATTACCCACCTTAATCGCCACATTATTGCGGGCATAAGAGGCATTGATCCCCAAGCCATCACCAATATGAATATTGGCATTACCTTTGCCTTTCATGATCGCAACATTGAGACCATTTCCAACTTTGGTATTGACGTTATATTCACCCCACACCGCGTTGACTGAAACTCCGTCACCCACTTTGGTATTGACATTAAAATCGCCATGCGTCGCCGTCACGCTTAAACCATTCCCCACCGTAGTGGTGATATTGGCTTTACCCTTTGCCGCGGTAACCTGCATACCATCACCCACTTTGGTGACGATATTGCCTTTACTCCACAACGCATTAAAGCTGTCACCGTTACCGACTTGAGTCACAATGTTGGCATCGGCTTTAGCAAGTACCACATTATTCCCATCGCCTACCTTAGTAATGACATTAGCTTTGCCCCAGGCTCCCGTGTAATCATCACCGTTACCAACGTGGGTGATAATGTTAGCATCGCCCTGAACTACCGTGACTTCTCGCATTCCGCCCACTTTGGTAATGATATTCGCTTTGCCTTTCGCGAAATTGTAACGGTCGCCATCACCAACATGAGTCAGGATATTAGCCTCACCCCAAACGGCGTTAATCCCTGTACCTTCTCCCACTTTTGTTATGATATTGGCTTTACCTTTAGCGAAACCAACGGTTGTGCCATCACCAATGTGGGTCATGATGTTACCCACATCGGAAATAAGCAGGCCGACCGTCGTCCCACTACCCACTTTCGTCAGAATATTGCCTTTACCTAATAGCATGGCAGCCGTCGTTGATGCTCCCATATGAGTAACAACGTTAGCCTCGGCCGCTGCCACCACTCCCATAAAACCCTTACCCATTTTGGTGACAATATTGGCTTTACCCAGTGCCAGTACGCCAGTTAAACCGTCGCCATAATGGGTCATGATATTCGCTTCGCCAAACATTGCCGCCAGCGTTGTCCCGTCACCTACTCTGGTCATCACGTTCAACTCACCGGCAAACAAGCCAATGCTGGTGCCATCACCTACATGCGAATAGATATTAGCTTCACCAACCATCAAACCGAGCGCCAAATCATTGCCCGCTTTCGTCAGGATATTGCCCTGCCCGATCATCGCGGCAAAGGTTGAGCCATTACCGACATGGGTCATCACATTGGCCTCACCGATCATTGCTGCCAAGGTCGTCCCATTACCCACTTTGGTTGCAACATTACCTTCCGCCAGCATCAGGGCAACGCTCATCCCATCCCCAACGTGGGTAAACACATTGCCTTCGGCTACCATCAGTGCCAGCGCTTTACCATCCCCGACTTTGGTAAAGATATTACCCAGCCCCCCCATCAACGCCCATGCATCCCCCTTGCCAACATGGGTAAAGATATTGCCGACCCCAATCATGGCCGCAATTGCGGTTCCATCTCCCACTTTAGTAAAGATGTTACCTGCTGCTCCCATGACCCCTAATGTCTGATCATCGCCAACATGCGTCAGCACATTACCCATCCCAAGCATAATACCGGTAGTATCACCATTGCCTACTTTGGTCAGGATATTGGCACCCCCCAACATCACCCCCGTCGTACTTCCATGACCAATGTGAGTCAGAACATTTGCGCCACCGCCCATCAGCGCAACAGCATCACCTCTTCCCTTTTTGGTGAGGATATTGGCACCGCCCAGCGCAATTGCTGTGGTGTTTGATATTTCATTATCACCCGTAATATGCGTGATAATGTTGGCTCCCCCGAGCATGCCGGAAACCAGATTATCTCCGCCAAGCTTGGTCAACACATTAGCTCCCCCCAAAAGTAGCGAGGAAATACTCCCTTTACCTTTTTGGGTCATGACATTAAAACCGCCGGCACCTAACCAATTCGCGCTGCCATTACCTATTTGGGTATGGGTGTTATACCCCCCCAACATGATGACCCGGCTGTCGCCATTACCTTGGTGGATTGAGATATTACCAATCGCCAAAAGATGAGCCAGATACCGTCCATCACCGACACGCACCAGAACGTTTGCCGCACCGCCGGCGTAAACATCCATTTCCCCACTCCGGCCTTGGTGAACAAGGACATTCGCCAAGCCTGCACCACGGAATGTCAGATTGCCATCTATGCCACTTTTTTCGATGATATTGGCAGCACCTGCGCCTTCAAAATGCGTATTACCCGATCTCGAACTATGAAGAATGATGTTAGCAATCCCATCACCTTCAAAATTAACATTGCCATTTATTACACTGGATTTAATGAGGTTTCCGCCACCCATACCGCTAAAATTAACGTCACCGGAGCTATCACCGATACCCGAAGATGATTTCACCAATTCCTGACGGCTATATTCTTCAATATGTTCTAAATGCTCAGAGACACGACGTACAGTATCGACTTGATATTTAAGGTTAGTGAGTGAATATCCCCCCACCTCCATCGAGCTATAACCATTTGCGCGTGAAAAATCTTCATTGGCTAAATCACGGGTATGGTCGCCCGCTTTATACCAGGCACTGGCATAATATTTCAGCTCGCCGGTTTTATCATCATTCTTCAATTCCACCACAACCACTTTGGTATATGACTCGACATATTTGGCATAGACATAAGCATTTGATCGACGATTCGATTTCACCGCCGAAACATCCAATACCGAACCATTAGAATGGATTGAACGCCCATGCATTTTTGCATCAATCAGCTTGATATCTTCTGCTTTAGCGGTGGTTCCGCCGGCATAAGTCACCCATTGATTTTCTCGCAAATCTTCTTCGACAATATGCTGAATAGTAACGGGTTGATGATGTTCAAAGATTAAATTAAAAAGACGATAATCACCATCATTGCTTATATCATCATATCCATTCTCTAAAGAGATATTTTCCGTAGCAAGATTTGCGAGTTGATTACCATTTTTACGCCATGAAGTGGCGTAATAACTCAATTTATCGGTTTTAGGATCATTTTTTAGCTGAACTTTGCTGATCTTAGTATATTTTCCGTCAGCAAACGCAAAGAGATAAGTATTGGGTTCAATCGTTGATTTAATAGCAGTTACTTGCTGAGGCTTCTGGGCTCCCATCTTCGCCGTTATTAATACAATTTTCTCCGCGCTAGCGTATCCCAAAGCTTTATTATACGAATCGCTATCCTCACCCATTCTTGATATTTCATTGTAACCACCGGCACCGGAGAAACGGATATTACCATGAGCTATATCAGAATAAATTTTGTTATAACCACCGGCACCTTCAAATTCGATATTACCGCGAGTCTGTTCATATTTATCTTTACTATTTCGCAAACGTTCAATGCGATTTGATGCTCCAGCACCCTGAAAGATAATATTGCCTTCTCTCCCTTTACGAATAATGTGGTTATCAACCCCAGCACCAGTGAAATTAATATTACCGCTTTCCACCCGCGAACTGATGCTATTTGCTGCCCCTCCACCAACAAATATCACATTTCCCTTGCTTCCTTCATAACGGTCATGCCAGGTACGGTCAATTTTATTACCCGCCCCTGCGGCATTAAAGTTTAAATCCCCCTGATTAGTTTCGTGCCATAATCCGTTATAACCACCGATACCTTTAAATGCCACATTACCGGATTGACCTTTACGACTGAGGTTATTATAAGCGGCCGCCCCAGAAAAGTTTAGATTACCGCTGCTCCCTCGGTGATCCATGGAAACACCACCCGCCGCGCCAGCAAATGAAATATTGCCATTACCGCTTTTATCAATACTTGCGTAACCCGCAGCACCATGTACCTTCAGATTACTGTCAATATCCACTATTTTTAGATATCCGGCAGCACCCTCTACAGCCTTATCGCCAGAAGTGGCATGGATTGTTGTCTCAAGCGCACCAACGGTAATATTATCATTCCCTCTTTTGGCATAAATCTCCCCTCCCAATCCAATAGCAACAATATTATTCCCACCATCATCATCGTAATATTTCCCAGTAATGAAAAATTCCGCACTACGGTTTGATGATTTCCCCATAAATAATCCCTTAATTAAGTTTAGGTTAAATATACCCGTTATCTTTCAAGCTGCCTCTTTGTTGGCTGCACGCACTCACCCCGGTCACATAGTTACCTATGCTCCCAGGGATTCGCTCCCTTGCCGTCGCGATGCAACTTGAAATCCATAGGGTATGGAAAACTACTGCATCTGACAGATACAACAGTTGTTTTGAAAATCTAATTTCCCGTGGATGATACAAACCCCTGACCTTCCGACGGCAAAAAGCACAATGACAGCAATCAATTAAGCATGCTTTATATAATTTGTTTTAATTCAGGCTGATTGCTGTTTTCAGCCACTATCTTAATTTACCCAACTGTTCTTTTTGCAACCAAAGAGATAAAATGCTTTTGTTATCACAGGTATCAAAGATGACTTGTTCTAATTTTTTAAACATATTCCTCCCTTAAGAATAAATTTATTCACAAAGACAACCCAACATATCGAAAAATAGAAGCATTAACCCCAAGGATATAATGAGCTTATATCTCTATAAATATGGTCAAATGAATAAGAAAAATAAAATAATAGTTCATCTACAAAAATATCATCTAACAATAATAGTCTGATTTTTTTATAAAAACGCATATAAATCCTCAAAGCATAATATTAACAAAAGAAAAACAAAAATATATCATAAATAAAATTTCTTATTTATGTATATAAGAATCTTTCAGTTGCTGCCCAGAGCTAACACCCATCCTTTCATAAAGAAATTTTCATAATCATGATATAACTTCTAATTAAACCGTCGAGATTAATAGTTGTAGTAATATAGTATTCCCTTTCCAAATTAATAATTCAGTTATAAAAACAAAGACCCAGAACCCAATGCCTTGGTATATTTTAGATCACAAGAGATTAAACTATTTATCACTATCAGTCATATACAAACAGTCATACACAAACAATTAATCGTTTAATCTATAATAGCATCTTACCAACCTTTTTTTGGTCTAAACTCTATAGTTGAAATCAATCGCGAGAAATCATGTGTACTATAACCCAAGCTATTAATTACAAAACAATATTATTTAATTTAAGGAAAGCATATGAGTCCTAAAAATGATTTTAAAGCGTTTTCTACTAGCGCCAACGCCAATGTAGTGAGTCAAGAAAGATATGAAGAAAGTCTGAGTTTATATTCTGGATTTCCACCAGATAATGTTCCTACTCACTTATTAAATAAAACATTACGCCAATCATCAACAATAGCCTCTGTAGTCGCTAATTTCATTTCGACACAATCTGGTGAAGATGTTCTTGATGATGGTGATACCGCTAAACTTAATATTCAATTAAATAAGGCGTTACAACAAAAATTTGCAACACAAGTTCCCAATGCCTCATTAATACAGAAAGGTGTTGTTCAACTTACAGATGTGGTTGGCAATAATAATACACTGGCTGCAACACAGAAACTTGTCTCCGATATCAATAATAATTTGAATAATAGAATTAATCAGCTTCCAGATATGTCTCTTTTTACCGCAAGCTTGATCCAGAATGGCTGGCAAAAATTACCTTCAGGTTTAATTGAAATGTGGGGAATAGCTCAAATTGATGGTTATGGCTCTTACACGTCTGGATATTTAAACAACTTTCCAATACCATTCCCAAAGAAATGTTTTAATGTCACATTAACTCATAATGGCCATAGCCCTAACGCAGCAGGAATATTTTCAGTAATCATAGAAAATCAACGTGAGTTTCGATGCTTTAGGAGTCCTACTAATTGGACTCCCGTTGTTACAGCATATTTTAGAGCAGTAGGATATTAATTTAAGGAAATATTTTGATTATTGCATTGCAATTGGTTGGCAATTATAAATGATAAAATCCATATACTTATCACATTAAGCAGAGAATTATTTTCACAACAATTCAACATATTATTTATAAATTACATCACTTAAGGAGTTTAATATGAGTCCAAAAAATGATTTTAAGGCTTTTTCTATTAGTATCAATGCTAATGCAGCGAGCCAAGAAAAATATGAAGAAAGTCAGAATTTGAAGACTGGGTTTGCGCCCGATGGTATTACCACTAATATATTAAATAAGGCATTACGTCAATCATCCACGATAACCTCTGTAGTCGCTAATTTTATCGCGACACAATCTGGCAATGATGTTCTGGATGACGGAAATATAGAAAAACTTACCGCTCAATTAAATAAGGCGTTGGAACAGAAAATGGCGCCAAAGATTCCCGATGCCTCATTAACACAGAAAGGTATTGTTCAGCTTACCGATGTGGTTGGTAATAGTCATTCACTCGCTGCAACTCAGAAGCTTGTTTCTGATGTCAATGATAATGCTAACAATAGATTAGCCAAAAACCAAAATGGGGCAGATATTCCCAATAAAAATGAGTTTGTGAAAAATCTCGACTTATTGGAAACCGTCAATCTGGCGAAAAATGCTGTGCCGAGTAGTAGGAAGATTAATGGTAAGGCACTGACTGGAGATATCAGTTTAGGGGCTGGCGATGTAGGGGCATTTAGGCTCGGATTAACAGGAAAATACTCTGTTGATAACCAGGTCCCGTGGAATGCAGATTCAGGGTCATATGACTTACTGCTGCCGAAATTTAGTGATCATGTTGTGCATTTCTATAATGGAGTTGGGAGTTGTCCGGCTTTTCAGTTGAAAGTGCATTACAAAAACGGGGGTATTGCTTATCGCTCGGCTCGTGATAATTATGGATTTGAAGAAGATTGGACTAGCATTTATACAACCAAAAACAAACCTACTGTAAATGAACTTGGCTTATCAGAAACCGTGACATTGGCAAAAAATGCGGTTCCTAATAACAGGAAAATTAACGGCAAAGCACTGATTGAAGACATCAATCTGGAAGCCAGAGATGTGGGGGCATATTCACGTTCAGAATCCGACGAGCGATATCAAAAGAAAGGCCCTAATCAGGGATGGCGAAAAATAGGAAGGAGTGGAGATAGTGGAAGTAGCATATTACTGAGTCAGGACATACGAGGAAGATGTATATATTTACGTACTGGTAGCCCAGGTATATTTTTACCTTTACAAATGCCTCCGATCGATAATATTTTGGTTGGCACTGGATATGGATCAAAAGGATGGCTCGTTGTGCACTCATCAGACGGAGGAGTGAGGTTATCTATAGTAAACAAAGAGGATTGCCCTGATATTACAGAAATTTATATTGCTGATTAGAATTATGGGCTGCATAGCAGCCCTTTTATTTTTTAGGAGATAATTTATCTTCCTATTTTACAAAGATATTTCTCTCTATTTATCTGGCAAACATAAATAAATTGCCAAAAAAGATAAGATAAAATAATTTATTATCATCAGCCATACGTAAATAATTAATCATTTGATTAAAAATAAAATCTTACTGTTCACTTTTTGGCGTAGACTATAATTGAAATTAATCTCGATAAATTACCTATACTATAACTCAACATGTTAATTACAAAACAATATTATTTAATTAAGGAATATATATGAGTCCTAAGAATGATTTTAAAGCGTTTTCTATTGGTAATAACGCTAATGTAGTAAGCCAGGCAATATATGAAGGAGAGCAAAGTTTAAAAACTGGGTTTCCACCAGATGATACGATTTCTCGTCATGTATTAAATAAAGCATTACGCCAATCGTCCACAATAGCCTCTGTTGTCGCTGATTTTATCGCGACAGCTGGCAGTGATGTTCTCGATGATGGTGATACCGTTAAGCTCAACGCTCAATTAAATAGCGCGTTAGAAAAAAATTTTATAAATAAAATTTCCGATTTCGCATTGGAAAAAGCACAAAACGGCGCAGATATTCCTGATAAAAATGCATTTGTGAAAAACTTAGGTTTAAATGAAGCAGCAAAACGAGAAGTAGGGGCTGGAATTAATCAGATTCCAGATATGTCGTATTTCACTGCAAACTTGACTAGCGCTGGTTGGCAAAAATTACCTTCAGGTTTAATTGAAACATGGGGATTTGTACTGGCTAACGGCTATGGCTCTCTTGAATCTGGGTATTTAAATAATTTTCCAATACCATTTCCTAACGCCTGTTTAAATATCACATTAACTCATGGTGGTTATAACCCTCAAGACGCCGGAATATGTTCAGTACACGTAGTAAATCGGAGCCAATTCCGATGTTATAGAAGTCCTACTAATCATGTTCCTCCTGTTGGAGTCTATTTTAGAGCAATAGGTTATTAATTAAAAAATTAAATTACTCAAAGAATGGAAAAAATACCGGGTGATGCTTAATCGGGTTGATACTTCGAAAGCACCTGAAATTGACTGGTCAATTCCACCCTTATCGTAATTAACAAAAAGACCGGGATTCAGGTAGAACCCGGTCTTAATCATTTTATTGATTCAGGTATTTTGTAGTTATTCAACACCAATAATCATTAAAATATTAAACCAATTCAGTCATACCACATAATTTCTCCAAGGAATAAATGAGACTTTATTAATGCAAATAGTTTAGATACATTTCAGATTACAAAAAATTAACATATTTATTACCAACAATTATATAAAAATAGTTAACCCTATAAGTTATAAGAGTATTCCATTATTCTTTTTTCTAACTAAACTATAGCTGGCGTGAATAGGGAAAAATTATTTTTATAAAAATTCACCACATTGATTATAAAATACACTGCTTAATTGGAGAAAAATATATGAGTCAAAAGAATGATTTTAAGGCTTTTTCTATTAGTGAAAATGCAAATATAATGACCCAAGAAACATATGAAAAAGAACAAAAATTACAAACTGGGTTTCCAACAGCAGATATTACCCCTGAACTATTAAATAAAGCATTACGTCAGTCGTCAACCATATCCACTGTCGTCGCTAATTTTATCGCAACACAATCTGGCGAAGATGTTCTGGATAATGGGGATATAGACAAACTCACCACCCAATTCAAGAAATCCTTAGAACAAAAAAACACAACAGAAACTCCCGATGCCTCATTAACAGAAAAAGGAGTTATTCAGCTCACAGACCAAATAGGCAACAGTAATACACTCGCTTCAACTCAGAAGCTTGTTTCTGATGTAAATGATAATGCTAATAATCGACTGGCAAAAGACCAAAACGGCGCAGACATTCCTGATAAAGCTGCATTTATAAAGAACCTTGGTTTATCCGATTCAACAAATATAACGATAGGGAATGGTGAAAATCAAGTGCCTAATATGTCGTTTTTCACCTCTAGCCTGAATCAGGTCGGATGGCAAAAATTACCTTCGGGCTTAATTGAAATGTGGGGAATAGCATCAGTTAAAGGCAATGCTTATGCCGAAGCTGGTGCTTTAAATAACTTTCCAATACCATTCCCGAATAAATGTCTCAACGTCACGTTAACTCACGTTGGTAACGCCCCTCAACATGCTGGCACATTTTCAATAATGACAGTCAATAATACCCAATTCCAATGTTTTAGCAGTATTCCAAATTTACAAGTTCCTGTAGCCGCATTTTATAGAGCAATAGGGTATTAATATGAACGATAAAAACTATGTATTTAGCGCATTAAATAAAGCATTTTATCCACTATTATTACAGCAGGATTATATTGCAGCAAGCTCATGGCCAAACGATCCCATATCTGTAACTGATGGCATATTCAATAAGTTCTCGGGAATACCTCCCGCCGGAAAAATACTTTCCTGTGGCGAAGAGGGTCTTCCTTGTTGGGAAGACACTCCACCACCAACAAAAGAGGAATTAATATCCATAGCGGAAAGCCAAAGAACGCAATTTATATCTCACGCGAATGAAAAAATAACCCCACTTTCCGATGCTATAGAACTTGATATAGCAACAGATGAAGAAATACTATTACTCAAAGAATGGAAAAAATACCGCGTCATGCTTAATCGGGTTGATACGTCAAAAGCACCGGAAATTGACTGGCCTATTTCACCATTATTGTAACTAATAAAAGACCGGGATCAGGATGGTGCCCGGTCTTTATCACTCTATTCATTCTGGTATTTTAGTTATGCAATATCAAGAACCATTGAAATATCAACCCAATCCAGTAATATCATATACTTTTCCCCGGAGAATAATGACTCATTATTATTCCTTCTGCTCACCCTGACAAGCTTTTATGATTTAAATATATTTTCACCATCCTATTTATCAATATCAGGTTATTTGATTGAAAAATTAAACCAATTATCATCAACTACACATAAATAGTTAATCGCCTAAGTTATAAAAGTATTTCATTATTATTTTTCCGAACTAGACTATGAATTTCTTAAAGTTATCTTTATAACAATTCAATATTATTAATTATAGAACACACTATTTAATTTGAGGAAAAAACATGAGCCAAAAAAATGATTTTAAGGCTTTTTCTATTAGTAACAATGCTAATGTTGTGAGCCAAGAAAAATATGAAGAGAACGAGAGTTTAAATACTGGATTTCCACCAGAAAGTATTACTACTCATGTATTAAATAAAGCATTACGTCAGTCATCAACAATATCCTCTGTTGTAGCTGATTTTATTGCGGCAGAATCTGGCAGTGATGTTTTGGATGATGGTAATATAACCAAACTCACTACCCAATTAAATAAAGCGTTAGAACAAAAAATTATAACTAAAATTTCCAACTCCGCATTAGAAAAAGCAAAAAACGGGGCAGATATTCCCAATAAAAATGAGTTTGTGAAAAATCTCGGTTTATTGGAATTATTATTGGCAGGTACTCCTTTGTTTACACAAGGGAATAATTTCATGACTTTTAAAATTCCATTTTTGAGTGGATTAAAGAGAAAATATATCTTATTCCAATCTGTATATGTAATAGCTCCAAATTTAGCTAACGAGGGAAAATTCACTATCACATACCCAATTGCATACTCTTATGAACCTCATGCTATACTTTCCAGCATGGGAGGATATATCAGTGGAGGTAACTATGGTGAAGGAGCTGATATATTAAAAATCAATAAAGAAAACCTAGTAATAGTATCACATTGGCAATCTCGCAGTGCAAGCTTTCCTCCTGTACGCATATTTGTAGTAGGGATATCAGATAACTAACTTTGTTAACTATCTAAAATTTTATAATTATTTTGATAAAGCCCCAGAAATTAGCTGGCCAATTGCACCATTATCGTAATTCACAAAAAGACCGGGATTCAGACTGAATCCCGGTCTTAATCATTTTCTTATTACTAATACTACAACAGCCATAAATATTTTGTTATTATTCGAGCTGTTCTTCCTCAAAAGAATGAAAAAAAAATATAAAGTGAAAAATAAGTTAATATATTAAAATGTCATTATTAATCAAAAAAAGCTGTATCAATTGTGATATGTGTGAACCCGAATGTCCCAATCAGGCGATATCAATGGGAGATGAAATTTATGAGATTGATGCCAACCGTTGCACCGAATGCATCGGTCATTATGATGCACCAACCTGTCAATCAGTCTGTCCGATAAATAATACCATTATCACCGATCCAAACCGACAAGAAACAGAAGAACAACTATGGGATAAATTTGTATTACTACATCATGCAGATAAAATCTGAAATCAGCGCTCAAGAATAACGGTCGCACAGGCATAGCGGCGCTCATCAGCCAATGTCACATGTAAAGAGGTCGCCCCCAATTGCTGAGCTAACGCTGCGGCCGCACCATAAAGTCGCAAAATCGGTTTTCCCAGTGCATCATTGACCACTTCAAACTGGTTAAATGCCAGCCCATTACGGATACCCGTTCCTAATGCCTTTGCTGCGGCTTCTTTTACCGCAAAGCGTTTAGCCAAAAAACGAACCGGTTTTTCATGTTGCTGATATTGTTCCCATTCGAATTCACTGAGAATGCGTTTTGCCAAGCGCTCACCTGAGCGCTCGACGACCCCTTCAATACGGGCAATTTCAACAATATCTGTACCTAACCCAATAATAGCCATTAACGGCGAGCTTTCCGCATTTGGGTTTTCATATCCGCCACAGCAGCAGTCAAGCCACTGAATACCGCACGTCCAATAATGGCATGACCAATATTCAACTCATAAATCTCTGGCAGAGCAACAATACGTTGTACATTATGATACGTCAGCCCATGACCCGCATTAACCGTTAGACCTTTACTCGCTGCATAAGTCGCGGCTGCTTTAATACGATGAAACTCTTTTTCCTGTTCTACTTCACTTTCTGCATCGGCATAAGCACCAGTATGAATTTCAATGAAAGGTGCGCCAACTTCACTAGCCGCATCAATTTGTCGATGTTCCGCATCAATAAATAACGAGACAAGAATACCCGCATCAGATAGACGCTTAACAGCCGCAGCAACTTTATCTTTCTGACCAATAACATCTAAGCCCCCTTCTGTTGTCACTTCCTGCCGTTTTTCAGGCACCAAACAGCAAAATTCAGGTTTAATACGACAGGCAATATCCACCATTTCATCTGTCACGGCCATCTCAAGGTTCATCCGAGTCTGGATAGTTTTTTTCAACAGTTCTACATCCCGATCGGTAATATGACGGCGATCTTCACGCAAATGAATGGTAATTCCATCGGCTCCCGCCTGTTCCGCAACAAAAGCCGCTTGAACCGGATCAGGATAATTGGTACCACGGGCATTGCGCACTGTCGCAATGTGATCGATATTAACGCCTAATAATACTTCAGCCATATTTATCTCCTGTAGTCATATTAGAATATGACAAGTTTACACTTTCCATCTTGAAGAGAAACAAATTCATTAGTTTTCTTTCTTTTCAGGCTTCCGATGTACAAACTGCCGAAATAATTCACGACTTTTCAAAGGCTTGCCACCGAGATAAGGTTTTAATGCAATACGCGTGAAACGCTTTGCTGCCTTTAATGTCGTAGAATCAGGGAATTCACGAGTTGCCAGTGATTTTAATTCGCGCCCGGTAAAACTGTAATGATCAACAACCAAGCTAGCGATAAATCCTTTTTCTTCTCTATAACGGTAGGTCATCGTGTCAGCGACAGGTTCACCACTGCCCGCACAATGCAGATAATCAACGCCATAACCAAGATTTGCCAGCAACGCCAGTTCAAACCGACGTAATGCATGTTCCGGTGTATATTCACTGGCAGCAAGAACCTGCAAACATTGGAGATAATCAAAGAATAAGGCGGGGTAAGCCGTTCCCTGTTCAAGCACTCTTGACAACAATTCATTGATATATAAACCGCTGTACAATACGTTGCCAGTAAGAGGAAGGGCCAGAGAGATAGGATCTGCATCACGCAGCGTTTTAATTGCCCCCCGCCCACTCCAACGAACCAGTAATGGGGTAAAGGGCTGCAAGCAGCCTTTCAAATTGGAACGACGGCTACGCGCACCTTTTGCCAACACGCTAATCCGCCCTTCATTTTCAGTAAACAGATCCAGTAACAGACTCGTTTCACTGTAAGGACGCCCATGAAGAACAAAAACACGTTGCCAACCGTCCACAGGAGGATGCCTTATTTCAAATCATCGACGTAACCCAAGCTACGTAACGCTCGCTCATCATCAGCCCAACCCGCTTTAACTTTAACCCACAGTTCTAAGTGGATTTTTGCATCAAACAGCCTTTCCATATCCTGACGAGCTTCAATACCAATAGTCTTGATTTTACTGCCTTTATTACCAATAACCATTTTCTTCTGGCCTTCACGCTCAACCAGAATCAAACCATGGATATGGTAACCACCGCGCTCATTCGCCACGAACTGCTCAATTTCAACCGTGACAGAATATGGCAATTCATCACCAAGAAAACGCATAAGCTTTTCTCGAATAATTTCAGAAGCCATAAACCGCTGAGAACGGTCAGTAATGTAATCTTCTGGAAAATGGTGAGTCGCTTTCGGTATATATCCGCGCACAATTTTGGCAATCGTATCAACATTCATGCCTTTTTCAGCGCTCATTGGAACAACATCAAGAAAACTCATCTGTTTACTGAGAAAACCAATATGTGGCAACAAGCTGGTTTTATCGGCCACGTTATCCACTTTATTGATAGCCAGCAAAACCGGACAATGCAGATTACGCAGTTTGTTCAGTACCATCTCGTCATCCGGGGTCCAATGAGTCCCTTCGACAACAAAAATAACCAACTCCACATCACCAATAGAACTGCTGGCTGCCCGGTTCATCAACCGGTTAATTGCCCGTTTTTCTTCAATATGCAATCCCGGTGTATCCACATAAATAGCCTGATAAGCACCTTCAGTATGGATACCCATAATACGGTGACGGGTCGTCTGCGGTTTACGAGAAGTGATAGATATTTTCTGACCTAAAAGCTGATTTAGCAGCGTGGATTTCCCCACATTAGGCCGTCCAACTATTGCCACGAATCCGCAATAGGTTTCTTGTTCGCTCATTCAAGCTCCAATTGTTTTAATGCTTGCTCAGCCGCTGCCTGTTCCGCTTTGCGACGGCTGGAGCCTGTTCCTTTAACCGGCTGTTCAATACCGCTCACTTGACAGTGAATAGTAAATTCTTGATCGTGAGCTTCACCACGAACCATAACAACCAGATATGACGGCAGAGGCAGATGATGCCCTTGCAAATATTCCTGTAAACGGGTTTTCGGATCTTTCTGTTTGTCGCCAGGGCTGATTTCATTCAGACGGGTTTCGTACCATCTCAGAATAATTCTTTCAATAGTCTGGATATCACTATCAAGGAAAATAGCACCAATCAGCGCTTCAACCGTATCAGCCAGTATTGATTCACGGCGGTAACCGCCGCTTTTCAGTTCCCCCGGCCCCAAACGAAGGCATTCACCTAATTCAAATTCCCTTGCCAACTCAGCCAGCGTATTACCACGCACCAATGTAGCACGCATGCGGCTCATATCCCCCTCATCAATACGAGGAAAGCGATGATACAACGCATTGGCAATAACAAAACTCAGGATTGAGTCACCAAGAAATTCCAGCCGTTCGTTATGTTTACTGCTGGCACTACGATGAGTTAACGCTTGTATCAGCAAATCATGCTGATCAAAAGTGTACCCCAGCTTACGCTGCAATCTGTTAATTACGATGGGATTCATGTGCTACCAATATCGGTCAGAATTCGTCAAATAAAAACGCACACGCAACAGACCTGTAACAGGAACCCCTGACAAAACTGTTGCGTTTGCACTGGCTCCTTATAGGAGCCAGTTATTAAGTTTGAAAGGACATTCTACACCGCGAGTAAAATTAATGCTTCGCTAATATAAAAATATTAATTAATTCCACCAATACGGCTGAAGCGAACTCCGGTAGGCCATTCCCCTTCCTGTTTTTCAAAACTCATCCAGATGGCGGAAGCGCGACCGACCAAATTCTTTTCAGGGACAAAGCCCCATGCACGGCTATCAGCGCTATTATCACGGTTATCACCCATCATAAAATAGTGGCCTTCGGGCACAATCCACATTCCCTCTGGCAAGCCAGGTTGACGGAAATTAGGTACCGATAGTACACCGGGAATCTCCAAAATATGGTGAGTTACCGCGCCCAAATTCTCAATTCGTTCACCCTGCCGCATACTGTAAGGCGGCAACGTTTCTTCAACAGGGATTTGGAAAACACCTACCTTTCTCAAACTTTCACCCTTGGAATCGACACCATACTGCTGCATTGTCCATTCACTTGGGAATAGTGAACCGTAAGAAACCGGTAATTCTTCCTGACAATTCCCTGTTTTGCTGCAATTAGAAAAAATACGCAATTCTTTCTTTGCCGGATCATAAATAATTTTATCTCCCGGTAAACCAACCACCCGTTTAATGTAATCAAAACTGGGGTCCAACGGGTATTTAAATACAGCAACATCACCACGCTTTGGTTCGCCAGTCTTAATCAATGTCGTTTGAGTGATGGGATCTTTCAATCCGTATGAATATTTCTCTACCAGAATGAAATCACCAATCAATAAAGTTGGCATCATGGAACCCGATGGGATCTGAAAAGGCTCATAAACAAAAGAGCGCAGGATCAGAACCACGGCTAACACAGGAAAAATAGATGAACAGGTATCCACCCATGTTGGCTTGTTAATAGTCTCAGCCAGATGCTCCTGATCCATTGTACCTTCAGTCAGCTCCTGCAATCTGGCAAGTTTTTTCTTGCGCTCTGGTGCCCATTTGAAACGATCGATACACCAAATAATGCCGGTGACTAACGTTGCCAACGTTAGGATCAGGGCAAAAGTGTTAGCCATTTAGACTCCTTACAAGCTTATTAATTGTCTTTACCAACATGAAGAATGGCTAAGAAAGCTTCCTGCGGTAACTCAACGTTACCCACTTGTTTCATACGTTTCTTACCCTCTTTCTGTTTCTGCAATAGCTTTTTCTTACGGCTGACGTCACCACCATAACACTTCGCCAAGACGTTTTTACGCAATTGCTTCACTGTTGAGCGCGCAATAATATGATTACCAATCGCAGCCTGAATTGCGATATCGAACTGTTGACGAGGAATAAGTTCTTTCATCTTCTCCACCAGCTCCCGGCCACGGTACTGTGCATTGCCACGGTGAGTAATCAACGCCAATGCATCAACTCGTTCAGTATTAATCAATACATCCACACGAACCATATCAGATGACTGGAAACGAGTGAAATTATAATCCAGTGAAGCATAACCGCGAGAGGTAGATTTCAATCGATCGAAGAAGTCCAAAACCACTTCCGCCATCGGTATTTCGTAAGTCAGTGCAACCTGTTTACCGTGGTAAACCATGTTAGTTTGCACCCCGCGCTTCTCAACACATAAGGTAATGACGTTCCCCAAATACTCCTGAGGTAATAGCATATGGCACTCAGCAATTGGTTCACGTAACTCTTCAATATTATTCAGCGGTGGTAGTTTAGAAGGGCTATCCACATAGAGAATATCGCGGCTAGTTGTCTCCACTTCATACACAACCGTTGGGGCCGTTGTAATAAGGTCGAGATCATATTCACGTTCCAGACGCTCTTGAATAATCTCCATATGCAACAGGCCAAGGAAACCGCAACGGAAACCAAAACCCAACGCAGAAGAACTTTCTGGCTCATAAAATAGTGAAGCGTCATTCAGACTCAATTTACCTAATGCGTCACGGAACGCTTCATAGTCATCAGAACTGATAGGGAACAGCCCTGCATAAACCTGTGGCTTCACTTTTTTAAAGCCTGGAAGTGGTTTTTCCGCAGGTTGACGGGACAATGTCAAGGTATCCCCAACGGGTGCACCAAGAATGTCTTTAATTGCACAAACTAACCAGCCCACTTCGCCACAACCCAATACATCACGATCAACACGCTTAGGAGTGAAAATGCCAAGACGATCGGCGTTATATACCTGACCGGTACTCATCACCTTGATTTTATCACCCTTACGCAAGGTGCCGTTTTTAATCCGCACTAGGGAGACAACACCAAGGTAATTATCAAACCATGAGTCAATGATAAGAGCCTGTAATGGCGCATCAGGATCGCCTTCCGGAGCTGGAATCTCTTTAACCAAGCGCTCAATGACGTCTTGTACGCCGACGCCCGTTTTGGCCGAACAGCGCACTGCATCGGTAGCATCAATACCGACAATATCTTCGATCTCTTCCGCTACGCGCTCAGGCTCTGCCGCCGGCAAATCGATTTTATTTAGAACAGGAACAACTTCTAGATTCATATCCAACGCGGTATAACAGTTAGCCAGCGTCTGGGCTTCCACTCCCTGTCCAGCATCAACCACCAGCAATGCCCCTTCACAGGCAGCTAGTGAACGGGAAACTTCATATGAGAAATCAACGTGCCCCGGCGTATCGATAAAGTTTAATTGATAGAGTTGCCCATCATTCGCCTTGTAATCCAAGGTAACACTTTGGGCCTTAATGGTGATACCACGCTCACGCTCAAGATCCATAGAATCCAGTACTTGCTCTGCCATCTCACGATCTGTTAAGCCACCACAAATTTGAATAATACGGTCAGATAACGTCGACTTACCGTGGTCAATGTGAGCAATAATGGAGAAATTTCGTATTTGCTTCATTATAAGTATTTTTCTGCCTTGATATTTCTGAATCATTCGCCTATATGGACACACAGAGGGACATAAAGCGACGGTTTATTAGGTCGGCCACCGGCCTGAAAGGCTGTATTCTACATGCCAAATCTACGAAAACCTAGTCATGCATGCAGCTTTAAGGTATGAATCATTCAACGTTTTGGATAACTAAAATATACCCGTTATCTTTCAAGTTGCCTCTTTGTTGGCTGCACTCATTCACCCCGGCCACATCGTTCGCTATGTTCCCGGGGATTCGCTCCCTTGCCGTCGCGGCGCATCTTGAAATCCATAGGGTATAGATTTATTCCCGATGCTGAATGTGAATGGCATCAGGAGGCAAGCCGATTTGCAAAACGACAGGTTGATATTCCTGCCGATTATCCCAATAAGTGGCGATTCTACGGGCAAAGGAGAATCCTAACGCGCCTCCTAAAACACCGCCACAAAACACCCATAATTGATTGGTCACCCATAACTGAAAAAGCGCACCACCAAGGAATAGCCCAATAAGTGGAGTCAGATAAACCAACAACGCCGAACGCAGCAAGCTCCCTTCAGAGATCCCAACTTCCACTTTTTGCCCGGGTTGCAGCGGTTGTAAAATCTCAAGTTCAAGCTGATGTATGCCATCAGACCCTAATTTATTGAGTAAATAAGAACCACACGTTGCTCGCGCCTGACAACTGCCACAACCAGAAGAGGAACCATAACGTAATAATGCCCGCCCCTGTTGCCAGTGAATTACTGTTGCCCACTCTTTAACCATCAGTCAGCTCCTATAAATGCGACACCAGCGGCGATACGCTTGGCAGTTGCCAGTGGTAATTCACCAATAATTGTCACCTCATTTGCACCACGTATTGCACTATAAATCGTTCGAGGCCCACGACGGAGAGGATATTCCAACTTACCAGTTTTATCCGCATTAGTTACATTCACAGAAAAGCTAAATAAACCATCACTGAACATAATAGATTCAAGTGTGCCACTATTATTTGACAATTTACGACGGTTACGCGAAACCTCAACGAAACCAGCCGGCAACTTACCCACTTTCCAATTAAATACGACCTTCTCTAATGGTGGAATGACCAGCATTGGCGGCATATTTAAGCGAGTAATCACACTCATTGCATTATTGATATCCCCATCGATGGTAGAAGAAACAACCCTAAATTGTTCAAGCGCCTCACTATCACGATCAAGTAAGTCAATACGTAATGGTAAATGAGTTTCTTCGTCGATCAGTAAAATATAATTATAACGCACTTCATCTTTGGAGGTGATGCGTACAACCCTACAAGGCCTATCACCGATATGGGTACGACCAACGTCAATGAAATTGTAATATTTTTTCAACTGATTGAAGTCAGCAAAAATGACGGTCGGTAAATAATCAATAATATGATTACCACTAAGACTGAAAGCATCCAATCCAGGTTCAAAATAACTGATCTCATTACCACGCTGGACAACTTCCCTACGAGAACCATCCATCTGCATAATCTGAGCTATTGGAATACCATTTATAATAGCGTGGCGATAACGAACTGAGACAATAGCCTGCTGGTTGAGATTAATAAAAGCAAGCTCGTAAGTTAGAGACCGAGTGGCATTACCCATCTCCCGCAACAAAACCTCAGCACTGTTGAGCTGTGCCGAGGCTTGTAAAGGAGCAAGCAGGCCGCCCGCCAGCAAACAAACGGAGAACCAAATCTGTTTCATTACTGCTATTGTGTTCCTAAAGATTGCGTTCCTAAAGATTGCGTTCCGGGAACCGGAATAGCAACCTGTGGTGAAATTCCCCGTTCATCATTTTGCCTAAAATGCACACGGCGATCGAGTTCATATTGTTGCAGCATGATGTTAATACGTTTATTACGCTCCTGCATTTGAATGCGCGGATCATTGCCAAATATATCATCACCAGAAGGCACTCCCAAACTCACCGGAGAAGCCGATCCCATCATTGGCAAAGTGTTAAATGCAGGCGTATCAGATTGATATTCAAGATCCTCAGCACTATGGCTGTTGTACTGCTGTACACCAACCAATACTGCCAGCGAAACACAGGCTGCAACACTCACTTGAACCATTTGACTCACCCAAGGACGAAGCTTTTGCCAGAACGGCATTTTTTGCCAGCTCTCTGGTTGAGGCTGAGATTCAGGTATAGCCCCAGGGGTGAAATGAACCGGCTCTTTTTCAAGTGCCAATGCAACCCGACTAGCAATATCCAGATGCAATACTTCCGTCACATCACCGCGCAATGTATCACGGATCAAGTGGTAATTTTCCCAGCGTTTCTGCATTACAGAATCTTTAGACAAAATACTAACGACTTCACTATCAAGAGTTTCGCCATCCATCAATGCGGAAAGTTTTTCTCTTTGCATGCCAAAGTACCTTTCAGTATTGTTCCACTATTTTTAATTTTAAATCAGTGGTTGAATTTTATCATCAATGGCTTCCCTTGCACGGAAGATGCGGGAACGAACCGTACCAACCGGACAATCCATAATGGTAGCTATTTCTTCATAGCTTAACCCATCTAATTCCCTCAGCGTTATTGCTATTCGCAAATCCTCGGGAAGAGATTCAATAGCTCGGAAAACCACCTGCCTTAATTCTTCTGACAACATTAAATTCTCAGGGTTCGAAATTTCTTTTAGTGCATTTGAAGTTTCATAATTTTCTGCGTCACTAGCATCCAAATCACTGGACGGCGGACGGCGCCCTTGAGAAACCAAATAATTCTTCGCAGTGTTTACTGCAATACGATACAACCAAGTATAAAAAGCACTATCGCCACGAAACGAAGCCAATGCACGATAGGCTTTAATAAATGCCTCCTGAGCAACGTCAGGAACATCACCCTGCGGAATATAGCGGGATAAAAGACTCGCCACTTTATGCTGATATCTGATTACCAGTAGGTTAAATGCCTTTTGATCACCTTTCTGCACTCGTTCAACCAGCATTTGATCCGTTAACTGCTCGCTCATTCGAGGTTAAATCTCCCGAAGCAAAGCTCCACATTGATATTTACTGAACCAACCATACTGTCCTATTCCTGAGCAAGCATGGCTTTGAGTAATAAAATTCTGCGAAGTTCAATTTTTGTCATCATTTTGTTGCAATCATAGCTTTGATCATATCTGATAGGCTAACATGATTTTTACCCATCTTCATTCATACATCATCAATTATGCAATCATTATTCTCTCAACATTACAGCGATGTACTTATTATTGGCAGCGGTGTCGCCGGCCTATCTCTAGCTTTACGGCTAGCCTCACAACATAAAGTCACTGTGCTAAGCAAGAGTATTCTTAGTGAAGGTGCATCCTATTACGCACAGGGTGGTATCGCCGCTGTATTTGATAAAACGGACAGTATCGCATCTCATGTTGAAGATACCCTTATCGCCGGAGCGGGGCTTTGCGATAAAAGTGCTGTTGAGTTTATCACCAGTAATGCCCGTCATTGCGTACAATGGTTGGTTGATCAAGGTGTTATGTTTGATACAGAAACCAGCGAAGATGGAGAAAAACAATATCATCTGACCCGTGAAGGTGGTCACAGCCATCGTCGCATTCTGCATCATGCAGATACAACCGGCAAAGAAGTAGAAATGACACTGGTTGATAAAGCGATGTCTCATCCGAATATCACGGTGAGAGAGCGCTGCAACGCGGTTGATTTAATTACTTCAAATAAAGCCCAGCTAGATGGTGATAATCGAGTCGTCGGCGCTTATATTTGGAACCGTCAGCAAGAACAGGTGGAAACTTATCGCGCTAAGGTTGTTGTACTGGCAACAGGCGGTGCAGCTAAAGTCTATCAATATACGACAAATCCCGATATCTCATCCGGTGATGGCATTGCAACGGCATGGCGCGCAGGCTGCCGTATCGCCAATCTGGAATTTAACCAGTTTCACCCGACCTGCCTGTTCCATCCACAGGCACGTAATTTCCTGCTGACAGAAGCTCTGCGAGGTGAAGGCGCATATCTGAAACGACCAGACGGCAGCCGCTTTATGCCCGATTTTGATGAACGCGCTGAACTAGCTCCTCGCGATATCGTAGCACGAGCAATTGACCATGAAATGAAACGCCTTGGTGCTGATTGCATGTTTCTGGATATCAGCCATAAACCAGCGGATTTCATTATCCAGCATTTTCCAATGATTTATAAAAAATTGCTGACACTGGGCTTTGATCTAACAAAAGAGCCGATTCCAATCGTTCCTGCCGCGCATTACACCTGCGGTGGTATTGTTGTCGATCATCAGGGACATACTGACCTCAACAACTTATATGCTATCGGTGAAGTCAGCTATACGGGTCTGCACGGTGCAAACCGTATGGCATCTAATTCTCTGCTGGAGTGTCTGGTGTATGGCTGGTCTGCGGCAGAGGATATCCAACAACAGATCGAAAAAATAGAAGAAGTGCCGCAACTCCCTTTCTGGGATGAGAGCCGTGTTGACAATTCAGATGAACAGGTCGTCATTCAGCACAACTGGCACGAATTACGTCTATTTATGTGGGATTACGTCGGCATTGTGCGTACAACCAAACGCCTGGAACGAGCACTGCGCCGTATTAATATGCTGCAACAGGAGATTCACGATTATTATTCCAATTTCAAGATTTCTAACAATCTGCTGGAATTACGAAATCTGGTGCAAGTCGCTGAATTAATCGTGCGTTGTGCGCTGGAAAGAAAAGAGAGCCGAGGTCTGCATTTCACACTGGATTACCCCGATTTACTGCCAGAATCAAAACCAACGATTTTGACGCCCTGATTTTTACTGGCAAAACTTCTGCATGACCACGCTCCGGCGTGGTTCTTTCCACAATTCATAAAATAATTCAATAATAGAGATAAAAATCCGTCACCAATTGCTGAAATGCTTGCGTGTATGCACCGTCTGGCTGACGAATAGTCAATTCGCTGATTAAACTGATTTTTTCCTGACGGGAAAATGCCAATAACATCCGATGCAACGGCTTGCCTTGCCTGTCGCGGATATTGACCCGATGATGAGAAAACCAACCCAAACGACATGCCATTGTTTCAAATTCCTCACCAATGGCATATGGCAATACCACACAAAACAGACCATCCGCTGTAATCAACGTCTCTGCATATTGTAATAATCGCTGGTGAGTCAGCGACCCCGTATAACGAGCCTGTTCCCTTGCCTCATTTCGACAAGCAACAGCCGGTTCAAAATAGGGGGGGTTACTGACAATTAAGTCATAACATTGCGAATACTGTTCAGCGAAATCACCAATATCCTGCTGATAAACATTTATTTTTTTCTGCCACGGAGATTGTTCTGCATTATCTTGCGCCTGCAATGCAGCCTCTGTATCCAATTCCACTGCATCAATTTTAGTATTTTCATCCGTACGCTGTGCTAGCATCAACGCAATGAGCCCACTGCCACAGCCAATATCTAAAATCGCTTTTTTGTCACTAACTGGAGCCCATGCTCCCAATAAAACGCCATCAGTTCCGACTTTCATTGCACACCGCTCATGACCAACAAAAAATTGCTTGAAAGTAAATCCATCCCGGCGTAAAAGTCGTTTCTGTTTCAAATTAATAACCTATACCCGTCATCTTTCAAGTTGCCTCTTTGTTGGCGGCACTCGCTCACCCCGGTCACATAGTTACCTATGCTCCCGGGGATTCTCTCCCTTGCCGTCGCGATGCATCTTGAAATCCATAGGGTATATATCTATTTAGCACAATAAATTTCGCCATAGGATAAAGGTTATTATGTTTCGGTAAAAGCTATCTACCTTAATTGACCGCTTTAATAGATGAACAATACGCCCAACCCGTTTATAATCGGCGGCCTAAACAGAGGTATATGATGACTGCAACAAACTTTTCTGAACTTGAGCTTGATGAACACCTGCTTGACGCCCTGAATGATAAAGGTTATTCCCGCCCAACAGCCATTCAGGCTGCGGCTATTCCGGCAGCAATGGACGGGCGTAATGTACTAGGATCAGCGCCTACCGGTACCGGCAAAACCGCCGCTTACCTGCTGCCAGCTATGCAACATTTATTAGATTTTCCACGCAAGAAATCTGGACCACCACGCATTCTGATCCTGACGCCCACCCGTGAGCTAGCCATGCAAGTGGCAGATCAGGCAAAAGAATTCGCTGCACATACCAATTTGGATATCGCTACCATTACTGGCGGCGTAGCCTATATGAATCACGCAGAAATTTTCAGCGAAAATCAAGATATTGTCGTCGCCACTACAGGCCGTCTGCTGCAATATATCAAGGAAGAAAACTTTGATTGTCGGGCAGTTGAAACACTAATCCTTGATGAAGCCGATCGTATGCTGGATATGGGTTTTGCCAACGATATTGAAACCATAGCGGGTGAAACCCGTTGGCGCAAACAGACCATGCTATTCTCTGCTACTCTGGAAGGGGAAGCCATCCGTGATTTTGCTGAACGTTTACTGGAAGATCCAGTTGAGATTGATGCTGAACCATCACGCCGTGAACGCAAAAAAATCCAGCAATTTTACTACCGTGCAGATAATTTAGCACACAAAACAACCTTACTTTGCCATTTACTAAAACAACCCGATGTCACTAAATCCATTATTTTTGTTCGCAAACGTGAACGTGTACATGAACTTGTGGATGAATTGCATCAAGCCGGCATTAAAGCCCGATTCCTTGAAGGGGAAATGGTACAGGCTAAAAGGACGGAAGCGGTTAAGCGCCTGAATGATGGCAGTATCACTGTTCTGGTTGCAACAGATATTGCTGCCCGTGGATTGGATATTGATGATATCAGCCATGTTTTCAATTTTGATTTACCGCGCACCGCCGATATTTATCTACACCGTATTGGCCGGACAGCTCGTGCAGGTCGCAAAGGTACTGCAATTACCTTAGTGGAAGCGCATGATCATCCTTTATTAGGCAAAATCAGTCGCTATCTGGATGAACCACTCACGTCGCGGATTGTTGATGAACTTCGCCCAACAACCAAAGCACCAAGTGACAAAGCCCACAATAAGCCATCGAAAAAAGTATTGGCTAAACGCAAAGAGAAAAAGAAAGCGGAAGA
>NZ_CAWNWY010000036.1:0-58693 GCF_963878365.1 Photorhabdus sp. HUG-39
GGGCAATAAGGGGAGCAGTAACTCCCATGCTTCATCAGGAAGGTCGTAACGAGCCATAACAGGTTTTTTCCGAAAGTCAGAGCCAGGGGATTATTCTATCTCAATCTATTGCGGGACACAGCCTAGTTCTTTTCCTAAGCAAAGTGAAATTTATGATTATAGGAATAGGATCATGAAAAAATTGACTCTGATTATCGTTGATCCCATTTTTACCAACTGTTAATAAAATGTTTGTAATATTACATTTTTATCATATTTTATGTAATAAAATTACATAAAATAGAAAATATAGCGACAATAACGGCTTAAAAGTGGTCTGATAAGTGGTAAATTTTCATTTTTTGCGATAAAATTTTAAACAATTTACAGATTGATTATTTTTAAGATCCTGCGGAAAAGTGGGATCATTTTAAGGAGGACTAATATGTCTTCATATCGTGAGTATCCTTGGTATCAAGTTCTTTTACGCCGTATTGGCGCTGTCACTTTCGGTATCCTGGCGTTTCCGGTTATGTTGTTTCGTCGTGATCGCGCCCGTTTTTACAGTTATTTGTATCGTGTATGGGTAAAAACCAGCGATAAGCCCGTATGGTTAAAACAGTCAGAGCAGGTTTTGGCAATCAAAAGTAGCTGACAACTGACAATTGGCGGCAGGTAACGGTATATTATTGTCATACAATCAATACACAGGACAAATATGATGCGTAATATTGAGCTGGAAAATGTCATTAACCAAGAGCTGAATGTTGGTGAGTTTCAGGATTATGCCCCCAATGGTTTACAAGTTGAAGGGCGTGCTCATATTCAGCGGGTTGTTACGGGTGTTACTGCTTGTCAGGCTTTATTGGATGAAGCGGTTCGTCATCAGGCTGATGCCATTATCGTTCATCATGGCTATTTTTGGAAAAATGAGTCAGCAGTGATCCGTGGTATGAAACGTAATCGCCTGAAAACTCTGCTCTGTAATGATATCAATTTATATGGTTATCATCTGCCCCTTGATGCTCATCCATCACTGGGAAATAACGCGCAATTGGCCCGCCTGATTAATGCGAAAGTTGTCGGGTTGATTGAGCCATTCGTGCCGCATGGGGAATTTGAACAGCCGATAACGCCGGTGGAGTTGGCTGCACGTATCGAACAGGCGCTGGGTCGCCAAGCGTTGCATATCGGTGACAATGCACCCGCAGAGATTCGAACGCTTGCTTGGTGTACCGGCGGTGGTCAGAGTTTTATTCAACAGGCGGCGGAATTTGGTGTTGATGCTTTTATTACCGGTGAAGTGTCAGAGCAGACGGTTCATATCGCCCGCGAAATGGGGCTGCATTTTTATGCGGCGGGTCATCATGCCACCGAACGTTATGGTATTAAGGCTTTGGGGGAGTGGTTGGCTGGTCATTATGGTCTGGATGTCACTTTTATCGATATTCCAAACCCGGTTTAATCACGTTTTCCTAAGACGGAAATAAACGAAGCCCACCAACGGCGGGCTTCAAAGCTTTTGACAGGCTTTTCATAACTAACGTTTTTTTGTCAATAACGTTATTCTATCCGATTCATAGAGCTGTGAATTTTGATCTTGGTGATCTCGCTACACACGCAAATAGAGGCTACGTTTGATAATTTAGAGAGTAAGTCGCTTGTACCTACTCTTGGATAACGAGCATACATAAGGAAGGTGATGAGATCAATTTTGACGGTGCTTTAAGCCGTACTCACCGAATAATCTTTCCAATTAAATAAAGCCCTAACGATTAAGTTAGAGCTCTGCCTTCTATCGTAATGGGATTTTATTATTATTTTTCAAGCTGGCTATCGAAATCACGTTTTGTGTAGCCGGTATAGAGTTGACGTGGGCGAGCGATTTTCACGCCACCATCATGCATTTCATTCCAGTGAGCGATCCAGCCGATAGTACGGGCAATGGCGAAAATAACAGTGAACATAGTGGATGGAATACCCATTGCTTTCAGGATAATGCCGGAGTAGAAATCCACGTTCGGATACAGTTTTTTCTCAATAAAATAAGGATCGTGCAGAGCGATACGTTCAAGCTCCATAGCAACTTCCAGCAGGCTATCATTCAGGCCAAGTTCATCTAGCACTTCATGGCAGGTTTCACGCATGACGGTTGCACGAGGATCATAGTTTTTGTAAACACGATGACCAAATCCCATCAGACGGAAAGCATCATTCTTATCTTTGGCACGTTTAATAAATTCCGGAATATGTTCAACCGACTGAATTTCTTCCAGCATACGCAGACAAGCTTCGTTTGCACCGCCATGAGCAGGCCCCCAAAGAGAAGCGATACCTGCGGCAATACAGGCAAATGGGTTAGCGCCAGAAGAGCCCGCGGTTCGTACTGTTGAGGTAGACGCGTTTTGTTCATGGTCCGCATGTAGAATAAAGATGCGATCCATAGCACGTTCCAGTACTGGGTTCACTTTATATTCTTCACATGGCGTAGCGAACATCATGTTTAGAAAGTTGCCTGCATAGGAGAGATCATTGCGTGGATAAACGAATGGTTGACCGATAGAGTATTTGTAGCACATGGCGGCCACTGTCGGCATTTTTGACAGCAGGCGGTAGGCGGTAATGTCACGGTGACGTGGATTGTTCACGTCCAGAGCATCATGATAGAAAGCAGCCAGAGCGCCAGTAACACCACACAGTACGGCCATAGGATGCGAATCACGGCGGAAACCGTTGAACAGGCGATGGATCTGTTCGTGAATCATGGTGTGGCGGGTAATGGTTTTTTTGAATTTATCAAACTGTTCTTGTGTTGGTGTTTCACCATACAGCAGGATATAGCAGACTTCCAGATAAGTGGATTTTGTCGCTAGCTGGTCGATAGGGAAACCACGGTGCAGCAATACACCTTCGTTACCATCAATGTAAGTGATCTTGGATTCGCAAGATGCTGTGGAAGTAAAACCAGGGTCGTAGGTATAGAAACCTTGGGAACCGAGAGTACGAACGTCGATGACTTTAGACCCAAGGGTCGGTGTTAGCACGTCCAATTCAATAGCAACTGAACCATCTGGGGTTAGAGTTGCTTTGTTATCTGCCATTACAGTCTCCTTAGCGCTTTCATTTTTATAACTTTTAACAACCACGGCGGAAAGACATCGTATAGAATTTATCTTAATCAGGCTATTTTATCGACCATTCTTTGTCATTAAGAACGGGCTTGGACGGTGCTCTGACAAAAGCGGTCACTTTTGAATGCACTTTGGTGTGGCCCGCGCCGGTGAGCGATTTGTGAGTGAATCACCTCTTACAGACTGTGCGCATACTCCGGTTGCTGTGCAATCTGTGTTCCCAATTTATTGACAAAAATGACCTACACCTATGATGCCTGGTGGAATTGGTTCTTATACTGTGTCCCCTGACACTGTACTACCGGGGAAAAGCTGAAATCAGGCCAATATCACATTTAAGGCTGAAATCTCACCCTGGACGACAATGGTTTTTAGGTTGTTAGCGAATTTTTGAGAGTTATGTTTTATGCATTGACTACAAAAATGATTATGATTCGTGTGGACTACACAGTTACATAACTTTAGCTTTTCTTGAGGTCTTTCCTCTTATCAAAAATCAATCTCAAAAGTGTTTTCAACCATATATGTAAGATAAATGTTTAAAGTTTGTCAAACAAGATAATTAATTTTGTGCAATATGTTTGAATCGTGATCTTAATCACTGTTCAGTGGAAATGTAGCTAATCATATTGTGTTGTAATTGTAATAATAATGTGAAGCACATATACTGCCGCCAGGTCTCCGGATTACCCTGCTGTAGGAGCACCCAGCGTAACTAAATCACAACATTTTTTAACATGAAGGATCTATCGTTTGATCAAATGTTGTGTCTTTGTATCCTCTTATCGCTGTCTGATTTCCGCCCAGGTCCGGAGGAAGGAAAATAATAAAAGAGCTGTGTGGGCAAAATTGTGAAAAAACAAAGACCTGTCAACCTTGATTTGCAGACGATACACTTTCCAGTCTCTGCAATAACCTCGATCTTGCACCGTGTCTCCGGCGTCATTACTTTCGTAGCAGTAGGAATTCTCCTCTGGTTGTTAGGAATGTCTCTCTCCTCGCAAGAAGGGTTTCAGCAAGCCGCCGATATTATGACGGGATTTTTCGCTAAGTTTATTGTGTGGGGCATTCTGACCGCACTGGCTTACCATATCTGTGGTGGTGTCCGTCATATGCTGATGGATTTCGGCTACTTGGAAGAAAACTTAGCGGTCGGTAGTCTCTCTGCCAAAGTGGCAATCGGGATTGCTGTTATTCTGTCGATTCTGGCTGGAGTACTGGTATGGTAAGTAACGCATCTGCATTGGGTCGCACGGGTATCCATGATTGGCTATTATTGCGCGCGTCCGCAATGATTATTGTTTTATATGTTCTTTATATGCTGGGCTTTGTCGTTACAACGCCGGATATCACTTATGAAGTCTGGCGGGGTTTCTTCGCCTCATCCATCACTAAAGTTTTCACTGTGCTGGCACTGTTTTCCATTCTGGCTCACGCTTGGATTGGTATGTGGCAAGTACTCACTGACTATGTAAAGCCGCTGGCACTGCGTTTAATGCTGCAATTAGCGATTATCGTTGCACTGATGGCTTACTTGATTTACGGAACAATTGTGGTGTGGGGGGTATAGATGAAACTGCCAGTAAGAGAGTTTGATGCAGTCGTTATTGGTGCAGGTGGCGCTGGCATGCGCGCTGCGCTACAAATTTCACAAATGGGATTATCCTGTGCTTTGATTTCCAAAGTATTCCCAACCCGTTCTCATACTGTATCTGCGCAGGGGGGGATCACCGTTGCGTTGGGTAACTCCCATGACGATAACTGGGAATGGCACATGTATGACACGGTGAAAGGCTCCGACTATATCGGTGATCAGGATGCGATTGAGTACATGTGTAAGACCGGGCCCGAGGCCATTCTGGAACTGGAACACATGGGGTTGCCATTTTCGCGTTTGGATGACGGTCGTATTTATCAACGTCCATTCGGTGGCCAGTCAAAAAACTTTGGTGGTGAACAGGCTGCACGTACCGCTGCGGCGGCAGACCGTACCGGTCATGCCCTGTTGCATACGCTGTATCAGCAGAACTTAAAAAATCACACCACTATTTTTTCTGAATGGTATTCGTTGGATCTGGTTAAAAATCAGGATGGCACTATTGTTGGTTGTACTGCGATCTCTATTGAAACCGGTGAAGTGGTTTATTTCAAAGCGAAGGCAACGATTCTGGCAACGGGTGGTGCCGGTCGTATTTATCAATCAACCACTAACGCCCACATTAACACCGGTGATGGTGTAGGTATGGCGCTGCGTGCGGGTGTACCTGTACAGGATATGGAAATGTGGCAATTCCACCCAACCGGTATTGCCGGAGCAGGTGTTCTGGTAACAGAAGGCTGCCGTGGTGAAGGTGGTTATTTGCTGAATAAAGATGGCGAGCGCTTTATGGAGCGTTACGCGCCAAATGCTAAAGATCTGGCTGGTCGTGATGTCGTGGCACGTTCCATTATGATCGAAATCCGCGAAGGCCGTGGTTGTGAAGGTCCTTGGGGTCCTCATGCCAAGCTGAAATTGGATCATTTGGGCAAAGAGGTGCTGGAATCTCGTCTGCCGGGCATTCTTGAGTTATCCCGTACTTTCGCCCACGTTGACCCAGTAAAAGAACCTATCCCGGTTATTCCAACTTGCCACTATATGATGGGAGGAATCCCAACTAAAGTGACCGGTCAGGCTCTGATGGTTAACGAAAACGGTGAAGATGTGGTTATTCCGGGTCTGTTTGCTGTCGGTGAAATTGCCTGTGTATCGGTTCATGGCGCAAACCGTTTGGGGGGGAACTCGCTGTTGGACTTAGTGGTGTTTGGCCGTTCTGCCGGTTTGCACCTGAAAGAATCGTTGATGGAGCAGGGGACTAGCCGTGAAGCCAGCGAATCGGATATTGAAATATCCTTGCAACGTCTGAACCGTTGGAATAGTACCCGTACGGGTGAAGATCCGGTTAAAATTCGTAAAGATTTGCAAGCGTGTATGCAGAACAACTTCTCGGTATTCCGTGAAGGTGATGCAATGGCTAAAGGGCTGGAAGAACTTAAAGTTATCCGTGAACGCCTGAAGAGTGCGCGTTTGGACGATACTTCCTCAGAGTTCAATACTCAGAGAATTGAGTGTCTGGAGCTTGATAACCTGATGGAAACAGCACTTTCCACGGCTGTTGCTGCTAATTTCCGCACTGAGAGCCGCGGTGCTCACAGCCGTTTCGACTATCCGGATCGTGATGATGCGAACTGGTTATGCCATACTCTTTATCTGCCGCAAACTGAGACCATGACTCGTCGTGATGTCAACATGCAGCCAAAACTGCGTGAAGCATTTCCGCCGAAAGCGCGTACTTACTAATGAGTTGCTGATAATCCAGTTGCGGAGGAATAGATTATGAAACTTGAATTTTCGATTTATCGTTACAACCCGGATGTTGACAGCGCTCCTCGTATGCAGGATTACACGCTGGAAGCAGAAGAAGGGCGTGACATGATGTTGCTGGATGCGTTGATCCAGCTTAAAGAGCAGCAGGACCCAACACTCTCTTTCCGTCGTTCTTGCCGTGAAGGTGTTTGTGGTTCTGACGGCCTTAACATGAACGGTAAAAATGGCCTGGCCTGTATTACGCCTGTTTCGGCTTTACGGCGTGGTAGCAAGAAAATTGTTATCCGTCCGTTGCCAGGCTTGCCGGTTATTCGTGACCTGGTTGTAGATATGGGGCAATTCTATGCGCAATATGAGAAGATTCGCCCATATTTGCTAAATGACGGCAAAAACCCGCCGGCACGTGAACATTTACAATCGCCTGCACAAAGGGAAAAGCTCGATGGTCTGTACGAATGTATTCTGTGTGCATGTTGTTCAACTTCCTGCCCGTCATTCTGGTGGAACCCTGATAAATTTATCGGGCCGGCGGGCTTACTGGCAGCATATCGCTTCCTGATTGACAGCCGTGATACTGAAACGGCTTCACGATTAGACAAGCTGAATGATGCTTTCAGTGTTTTCCGTTGCCATAGCATCATGAATTGTGTCAGTGTGTGCCCCAAGGGGTTGAATCCAACAAAAGCTATTGGCCATATTAAGTCTATGTTGCTGAAACATAGTGCATAATAGGTCTGCCCTCCGCGAGATTTTTTCTGTGGAGGGCACAAAGAATTGAAGAGCAACGAGTTGCCAACTGCTAATGATGACAAAAGCTTGAAGTGAGGAACCTTTAAAAACAGCCTAACCGTTTTTAAAGGTTCCTTGAAGGGTTCTGAAACCCAAAAGAGAACATGCATAAAGCACGTCCAAATGAACCTTTTATCGATACCGTATTTAAACGGTAATAGTTAACCACGGCGAAAACTAAAGCTTTTAAAGCTTAAGGGATCACAATGCAGAACGGCGCAATGAAGGACTGGCTGGATTCAAGCTTCCTGGCTGGTTCAAACCAGTCTTACGTAGAGCAGATCTATGAAGACTATATAACCGATCCAAACTCCGTTGATGCAAGTTGGAGAGAGATTTTCCAACAATTGCCGAATGCGGGACTCAGCGGTGAACAACTCCACTCGCAGACGCGTGATTACTTTCGTCGTCTTGCGAAAGATACTACGCGTTATCATTCCTCTGTCAGCGATCCAGCAATGGATGCAAAACAAGTTAAAGTTTTGCAGCTCATCAATGCATTCCGCTTCCGCGGTCATCAAAATGCGAACCTTGACCCGTTGGGATTATGGAAACAGGATAGTGTTCCTGATTTAGATCCTGCTTTCCATAATCTGACGGAAGCTGATTTTGCAGAGACATTTAACGTAGGTTCTTTTGCTATCGGCAAAGAGACGATGAAATTGGCTGATTTGTATGAAGCACTGAAACGCACTTATTGCGGTTCTATTGGTGCTGAATACATGCACATCACCAATACGGAAGAAAAACGTTGGATTCAGCAGCGTCTGGAATCTGTTACTGTTAATTCTCAGTTTAGCGTAGAGGAAAAGCTGCGTTTTCTGGCGGAACTGACGGCAGCCGAAGGTTTGGAGCGTTATCTGGGAGCTAAGTTTCCGGGAGCGAAACGTTTCTCTCTTGAAGGTGGTGATGCGCTTATCCCGATGTTGAAGGATCTTATCCGTCATGCGGGTAAACATGACACACGAGAAGTCGTACTAGGAATGGCTCACCGTGGTCGCCTCAACGTCTTGGTTAATATCTTAGGTAAAAAACCGGCTGATTTGTTTGATGAGTTTGCGGGTAAGCATAAAGAGCACCTTGGTACCGGTGACGTGAAGTATCATCAGGGTTTCTCGTCTGATTTTGCAACCGAGGGGGCTAAGGTTCATTTGGCATTAGCATTTAACCCATCTCACCTTGAGATTGTCAGCCCTGTGGTTATTGGTTCAGTACGCGCCCGCCGTGACCGTCTGGATGAAGGCCGCAGTAATATGGTATTGCCAATCACTATCCACGGTGATGCTGCTGTTACCGGCCAGGGAGTGGTGCAGGAAACCCTGAACATGTCTCAAGCTCGTGGTTATGAAGTGGGTGGTACAATTCGTATCATCATCAATAACCAGATCGGTTTCACAACGTCTAACCCGAAAGATGCCCGTTCAACACAATACTGTACTGATATTATCAAAATGGTACAGGCGCCGATTTTCCACGTTAATGCAGATGATCCAGAAGCGGTGGCGTTTGTTACCCGTTTGGCGCTGGATTTCCGTAATACCTTCAAATGCGATGTGATGATCGATCTGGTCTGCTATCGCCGTCATGGTCATAACGAAGCTGATGAGCCAAGTGCCACTCAGCCAATGATGTATCAGAAAATTAAGAAGCACCCAACGCCACGTAAAATCTATGGTGACAAGCTGGTGGCGGAAAAGCTGATATCAGTCGATGATGTGACTGAGATGGTTAACCTGTATCGTGATGCGCTCGACCGTGGTGATTGTGTCGTTGATGAATGGCGCTCAATGGGGCTGCACTCATTTACTTGGGAACCTTATCTTAATCACGAATGGGATGAAGAGTACCTGCATAAAGTTGATGTTAAGCGTTTGCAAGATCTGGGCAGACGCATCAGTTCTGTCCCGGAAGAAGTGACAATGCACTCCCGTGTAGCGAAAATTTATAACGACCGTGCAGAGATGGCGAACGGCGATAAATTGTTCGATTGGGGCGCCGCAGAAACATTGGCCTATGCCACTTTGGTGGATGAAGGGGTTCCGGTACGTTTGTCTGGTGAAGATGCCGGCCGTGGTACTTTCTTCCATCGTCATGCAGTTATCCATAATCAGGCTAACGGTTCTGTTTATGTTCCTCTGGCGAACGTTCATAACGGTCAGGGAGCATTCAATGTTTGGGATTCTGTTCTGTCTGAAGAGGCGGTGTTGGCGTTTGAGTATGGTTATGCAACAACAGAACCTCGTGCTCTGACAATCTGGGAAGCTCAATTTGGTGATTTTGCCAACGGTGCACAGGTTGTTATTGACCAATTCATCAGCTCCGGTGAGCAGAAATGGGGCCGTATGTGCGGTCTGGTGATGTTGTTGCCGCATGGTTATGAAGGGCAGGGGCCTGAACACTCATCAGCACGTTTGGAGCGTTATCTTCAACTATGCGCAGAACAGAACATGCAGGTTTGTGTGCCATCAACGCCAGCTCAGGTCTACCACATGCTTCGCCGTCAGGCTTTGCGCGGTATGCGTCGTCCGTTGATCGTTATGTCGCCAAAATCGCTGTTGCGTCATCCATTAGCCGTTTCCAGCCTGGATGAACTGGCTAATGGTAAATTCCAGACGGTTATTGGTGAAATTGATGAGTTTGATCCGAAAGGTGTTAAACGGGTTGTACTCTGCTCAGGTAAAGTCTACTACGACCTGTTAGAGCAACGCCGTAAAAATGAACAAACTGATGTCGCTATTGTGCGTATTGAGCAACTATATCCGTTCCCTCATCAGGATGTTCAGTCAACACTGGAACAGTATGCACATGTACATGATTTTGTCTGGTGCCAGGAAGAGCCATTAAATCAGGGGGCCTGGTATTGTAGTCAGCACAACTTCCGTGAAGTGATCCCGTTCGGGGCTTCTTTACGTTATGCAGGTCGTCCTGCGTCTGCTTCCCCGGCAGTTGGATATATGTCAGTTCACCAGCAACAACAACAAGAGCTGGTTAATGACGCACTGAACGTTGAATAAATAAAGGATATAAAATGAGTAGCGTAGATATTCTGGTTCCGGATCTGCCTGAGTCTGTTGCTGATGCCACTGTGGCGGTCTGGCACAAAAAAGAGGGTGACCGTGTTGAACGTGATGAAGTGCTGGTTGAAATCGAAACAGATAAAGTTGTGCTGGAAGTGCCTGCCAGTGAAGCGGGTGTTTTAGAAGCTATTTTGGAAGTGAAAGATGCCACTGTTCTATCCCGTCAGCTTCTTGGTCGTATCCGTCTGGGCGATAGCACTGGTAAGCCGACAGAAATAAAAGAAAAAACAGAAGCAACTTTGGCGAAACGCCAGACTGCCGGTTTAGAAGAAGAGAGCAATGATGCGCTCAGCCCGGCGGTCCGCCGTTTGATTGCAGAGCATGATCTTGATGCTAAAGCGATTAAAGGCAGTGGTGTTGGTGGACGTATCGTCCGTGAAGACGTGGAAAAACATATGGCTGATAACGAAAAAGCGGGTAATAAATCAGCAGAAATCTCTGCTTCTGCCCAGGATTCTTTGTTGCCGCACCGCAGCGAAAAACGTGTTCCAATGACTCGCCTGCGTAAACGTGTGGCTGAACGTCTGCTGGAAGCGAAAAACAACACGGCGATGTTGACAACATTTAACGAAGTTAACATGAAGCCAATTCAGGAAATGCGTAAGCAGTACGGCGAAGCGTTTGAAAAACGCCACGGTGTGCGTCTGGGCTTTATGTCTTTCTATGTGAAAGCCGTGGTTGAAGCACTGAAACGCTATCCAGAAGTGAATGCTTCTATTGATGGTACTGATGTGGTTTACCACAACTATTTCGATATCAGTATTGCGGTATCGACACCGCGTGGTCTGGTAACGCCGGTACTGCGTGATGCGGATGCATTGAGCATGGCTGAACTCGAAAAACGTATTAAAGAGCTGGCTATCAAAGGCCGCGACGGCAAATTGACCGTTGAAGAGCTGACCGGCGGTAATTTCACGATTACCAATGGTGGTGTATTTGGCTCTTTAATGTCCACGCCGATCATTAACCCGCCACAGAGCGCGATTCTTGGTATGCATGCCATTAAAGATCGTCCGATGGCGGTGAATGGTCAGGTGGAGATCCTTCCAATGATGTACCTGGCACTGTCTTATGACCACCGTCTGATTGATGGACGTGAGTCTGTAGGCTTCCTGGTGACCATCAAAGAAATGCTGGAAGATCCTGCACGTTTGCTGCTGGACGTATAGCAACATAATCAGGGCAGATACGCGCTAATATTTGCCCAGTCTGAAGTAAACAAATGTATATACCCTATGGATTTCAAGATGGATTGCGATGGCAAGGGAGCGAATCCCCGGGAGCATAGCGAACTATGTGACCGGGGTGAGCGAGTGAGGCCAACAAAGAGTCAACTTGAAAGATAACGGGTATTATGTACAGCCAGTCTTTGGACTGGCTATATCCAGAGCAACAAAAAATCAGAGAGCAACTTACCAATTTTTTGCTTTTCTTAGACTTAATTATGGATAGAACATCATGAATTTACACGAGTATCAGGCAAAACAGCTTTTTGCACGGTATGGTTTACCCGCTCCGGCTGGTTATGCCTGCACGACACCGCGTGAAGCAGAAGAAGCTGCATCTAAAATCGGTTCTGGCCCTTGGGTGGTGAAGTGCCAGGTTCATGCTGGCGGTCGCGGTAAAGCGGGCGGCGTGAAAGTGGTTAACAGTAAAGAAGAAATTCGCGCTTTCGCAGAGCAGTGGCTAGGAAAACGTTTGGTCACTTACCAAACAGATGCGCAAGGGCAGCCTGTTCGTCAGATTTTAGTGGAAGCGGCAACCGATATTGCGAAGGAGCTGTATCTTGGTGCTGTGGTTGATCGTGGTACACGTCGTGTAGTGTTCATGGCTTCTACTGAAGGTGGTGTTGAAATTGAAAAAGTTGCGGAAGAGACCCCGGAACTGATTCATAAAGCGATTATCGACCCGTTAATTGGCCCTATGTCTTATCAGGGGCGTGAACTGGCATTTAAATTGGGTTTAACCGGTAAGCAAGTCAGCCAGTTCACTAAAATTTTCTTAGGATTGGCAAATCTGTTCCTGGAGCGCGATCTGGCTCTGGTTGAAATTAATCCGCTGGTTATCACGACTCAGGGTGATCTGATTTGTCTGGATGGTAAATTGGGCGCTGATGGTAACGCACTGTTCCGTCAGGCTGAGTTGCGTGAAATGCATGATCCATCTCAGGAAGATCCTCGTGAAGCTCAGGCGGCACAGTGGGAGCTGAACTATGTTGCGCTGGATGGCAATATTGGTTGCATGGTAAACGGAGCAGGCTTGGCAATGGGGACGATGGATATCGTGAAATTGCATGGTGGTGCGCCAGCGAACTTCCTTGATGTCGGTGGTGGTGCAACCAAAGAGCGTGTTACAGAAGCGTTTAAAATCATCCTGTCAGATGAAAATGTGAAAGCGGTATTGGTTAATATCTTTGGTGGTATTGTTCGTTGTGACCTGATTGCTGACGGTATTATTGGTGCGGTGGAAGAAGTCGGGGTTCACGTACCGGTTGTTGTTCGTTTGGAAGGGAACAATGCTGATCTGGGCGCGAAAAAACTGGCTGACAGTGGTTTAAATATCATTGCCGCAACCAGCTTGACAGATGCAGCTAAGCAAGCAGTAGCAGCAGTGGGGGCAAAATAAATAATGTCTATTTTAATTGATAAAAACACCAAAGTTATCTGTCAGGGTTTCACTGGCAGCCAAGGTACTTTCCATTCAGAACAAGCGATTGCTTATGGTACCCAAATGGTTGGTGGAGTAACGCCGGGTAAAGGTGGTACTGAACATCTAGGGTTACCTGTTTTCAATACCGTTCGTGAAGCGGTAGACGCAACAGGGGCAACGGCTTCTGTTATCTATGTTCCTGCGCCATTCTGTAAAGATTCTATTCTGGAAGCGATCGACGCTGGTATTAAACTGATCATCACGATTACTGAAGGTATCCCAACGCTGGATATGCTGGCGGTTAAAGTGAAATTGGATGAAGCAGGTGTGCGTATGATCGGCCCTAACTGTCCGGGAGTCATTACGCCAGATGAATGTAAGATCGGTATTATGCCGGGACACATTCATCGAGCAGGTAAAGTTGGCATTGTTTCCCGCTCAGGAACATTGACTTATGAAGCGGTAAAACAGACGACGGATGCCGGTTTAGGACAATCTACTTGTGTTGGTATCGGTGGTGACCCAATTCCAGGTTCTAACTTCATCGATATTCTGAAATTGTTCCAGGAAGATCCGCAAACAGAAGCCATAGTAATGATTGGTGAAATTGGTGGAACAGCGGAAGAAGAAGCGGCGGCTTATATTAAAGAGCATGTCACTAAGCCGGTTGTTGCCTATATTGCCGGTGTGACTGCGCCGAAAGGTAAGCGAATGGGGCATGCCGGTGCCATTATTGCAGGTGGTAAAGGAACGGCGGACGAAAAATTTGCTGCTCTGGAAGCGGCTGGCGTGAAGACGGTCCGCAGTCTGGCAGACATCGGTGATGCAGTGAAGGATTTACTCGCTGGCAAGTAAGCGTTGATAAGAGATGCTTATCTATGAGGCCACTGTGAAGTGGCCTTTTTATTTGTATAGGCAGTATTCACCGCGATTAAATTCATTAACTGCCATTCCAATAGGGCTATTTTATTTGCCCTCCTTTACCAAAAGAGCGAACCTGGGCAGTGTTTTGAACGCGCTTTAGTGCGGCTCGCACTTTGTTATTCTCCAATTAAATTAAACTGAATTTCATTAATGCTCTTTATCAAAATTAAATTTAATAAAAACGAAGTTAATAATAATATTTTCTTAAGAATCAAAATAAGAAGTTAATTTTAAAAGCCATTTCACAGCAATATAGAAATCAATATTTATCTAAATGAACAAATAATTAACAATATATCAACCAAAATGAAATAATAGACAAGGTAATTAACACTAACCAGAAAAAGATGACTAAAATCAATTTATTACTATAGCATTATTGCTTTAATTTGCTTAAATTGACTCTAATCAAATTAGTTCCTATTAAACAGAGGTTGCAATTCTTGACCTATATTCAGAATTCTAATCTGAATCACGTAAAACCTATTTATTGTATGGGAATATAAGCGTACTATACTATTAGTCTAATTAGTTTTTAATTTACTGAGTACTGAGTACTGAGTTGTTATACCCAATAGATTTCAAGATGCATCGCGACGGCAAGGGAGCGAATCCCCGGGAGCATAGAGAACTATGTGACCGGGGTGAGTGAGTGCAGCCAACAAAGAGGCAACTTGAAAGATAACGGTATATTTTAAAGGCATTTATTGCTGGTAGTTACGAGGCTTCCACATGAGTACTTTGAGAAAAGTGCTTATATGAAGTCAGGTTGCCGCAAGTCGGTGTCTTCCTGCTAGGAGCAAGGAGTCAAGATGTTTGATATTGTCGAACTGTCACGATTACAGTTTGCCTTAACTGCAATGTATCACTTTCTATTCGTTCCACTAACGCTCGGTATGGCGTTTTTGCTGGCGATCATGGAAACGGTATATGTGCTTTCCGGTAAACAAATTTATAAAGATATGACAAAATTCTGGGGCAAGTTATTTGGTATTAACTTTGCTCTGGGGGTTGCAACAGGGTTGACTATGGAGTTCCAGTTTGGGACTAACTGGTCATACTTTTCTCACTACGTTGGTGACATTTTCGGTGCGCCTCTAGCGATTGAAGGCTTGATGGCGTTCTTCCTGGAGTCTACATTCGTAGGTCTGTTCTTCTTCGGTTGGGATCGTCTCAGCAAGACACAACATCTGGCGGTAACTTGGTTGGTCGCATTAGGATCTAACTTCTCTGCACTTTGGATTCTGGTTGCTAACGGTTGGATGCAAAACCCAATTGCTTCTGATTTCAACTTTGAAACCATGCGCATGGAGATGGTAAGTTTTGCTGAACTGGTACTGAACCCGGTTGCTCAAGTGAAATTTGTGCATACCGTTGCCGCAGGTTATGTGACAGGGGCGATCTTCGTTCTCGGTATCAGCTCTTACTATCTGCTTAAAGGCCGTGATATTCCATTTGCTAAGCGTTCATTTGCGATTGCTTCAAGTTTTGGTATCGCCGCTGTGCTATCCGTTATTGTACTGGGTGATGAATCTGGTTACGAAATGGGCGACGTACAAAAAACTAAGCTGGCCGCCATTGAAGCTGAATGGGAAACCCAGCCACCGCCGGCTGCTTTTACACTGATAGGTATCCCGGATCAGGATAAAATGGAAAACAAATATGCCATTCAGATCCCTTATCTTATGGGGCTAATTGCTACCCGTTCTGTTGATACTCCGGTCATTGGTCTGCGCGATCTGATGGACCAGCATGAGCAGCGTATTCGTAATGGTATAAAGGCTTATCATCTGTTGGAAGAATTACGTGCAGGTAACACAGACCCAACTGTTCGTACAGCATTCAATGAAAATAAACAAGATCTGGGTTATGGCATGTTGCTGAAACGTTATACCAGCAAAGTGACTGATGCCAGTGAAGAACAGATCAAAGCAGCCGCAAAAGATTCTATTCCTCGGGTTGCACCGCTCTATTTTGCATTCCGTATCATGGTTGCAGCAGGTTTCCTGATGTTACTGTTGATCGGTCTGGCGTTTTGGAGCGTTATCCGTGGCCGCATTGGTAAACAAAAGTGGTTGCTACGCGCAGCACTGTACAGTATTCCATTGCCGTGGATTGCCATCGAATCAGGCTGGTTTGTGGCGGAATATGGTCGTCAACCGTGGGCAATTGGTGAAGTTCTGCCAACTGCGGTGGCGAGTTCCAATTTAGCAGCCGGCGATATCTTGTTCTCTATGGCGCTGATTTGTGGCCTTTATACCTTATTCCTGATTGCGGAAATGTTTCTGATGTTCAAATTTGCTCGCCTTGGCCCAAGTAGCCTAAAAACGGGGCGTTACCATTTTGAACAGAAAACAACTTCAGCACCTGAAGCTCAGTAAACAGGAGTCCACTTATGTTTGATTATGAAGTACTACGATTTATATGGTGGCTACTGATTGGTGTATTGCTAATCGGTTTCGCGGTAACTGATGGTTTTGATATGGGAGTCGGTATCCTGTTACGTATCATCGGCAAAAACGATATTGAGCGTCGCATCATGATTAACTCAGTGGCACCGCATTGGGATGGTAATCAGGTTTGGCTGATTACCGCCGGTGGAGCGCTGTTCGCCGCATGGCCGATGGTCTATGCTGCGGCGTTCTCTGGCTTCTATGTTGCTATGATCCTGGTGTTATCTGCGTTGTTCTTCCGTCCGGTTGGTTTTGATTACCGCTCCAAATTGGAAAACCGCAAGTGGCGTAACATGTGGGATTGGGGAATATTTGTCGGTAGCTTTGTTCCACCATTAGTTATCGGTGTGGCATTCGGTAATCTATTACAGGGGGTGCCGTTTAACGTCGATTCCCAACTCCGTCTGTTCTATACCGGCTCCTTCTTTGGATTGCTCAACCCGTACGGCTTATTGGCGGGAATTATCAGCTTGATGATGATTGTGACTCAGGGGGCAACTTATCTGCAAATGCGTACTACGGGTGAGCTGCGCCTGCGTTCTCGTGCGGCAACTTATCTCTGTGCGCTGGTGACAATGGTGGCTTTCCTGTTGGCAGGTGTATGGCTGATTTATGGTATTGATGGTTATATTGTGACTGGCGGCTTGGATACGGTGGCTCAGTCTAATCCATTACATAAAGAAGTCGCTCATCAGGCGGGTGCTTGGTTGACCAACTTTAACAACTATCCGTGGTTGTGGGTACTACCGGCATTGGGTGTGGCTTCGCCTTTGCTGACGATGCTGATGACGCGTATGAATAAAGCTGGATGGGCATTCCTGTTCTCTTCACTGACAATTGCTGGCATCATTCTGGCCTGCGGTGTAACGATGTTCCCATTTGTGATGCCTTCAATCACTGATCCTAATGTCAGTTTGACGATGTGGGATGCGACTTCAAGCCTGATGACGCTGCGTGTTATGTTTGTAGTTGCATTGATTTTTGTCCCAATCATTCTGGGATATACCATTTGGTGTTACTACAAAATGTTCGGGCGTTTGGATAAAAGTTTTATCGAAGATAACAAACATTCACTGTACTAAGGAACATAAAGCATGTGGTATTTTGCTTGGATTCTCGGAACGCTCTTGGCTTGTAGTTTCGCTATCATCGCAGCCTTAGCTCTTGAACATAATGAAGAAGAAAAAGTCGCGAAAAATAGCGAGAAATCTTGTTGATATACCCAATGGATTTCAAGATGGATCGCGACGGCAAGGGAGCGAATCCCCGGGAGCATAGGTAACTATGTGACCGGGGTGAGTGAGTGCAGCCAACAAAGAGGCAACTTGAAAGATGACGGGTATGGATAAATACTATCGGCATGGATACTAATGGATAAAGCCCCTGTGCGGGCTTTATCCTTATTGTGGCATTAATATTCGCTGCTTATGTATTCTGGGACCCTGCTCGTTTTGCGGCTAACACCAGTTCATTACAGATATGGCAAAGTATTTTCTAATATGGTCTGTATGTACAAGTGTGACTTTCGGGATGGGTTTTCAGCCAAGAAATATCGTCTGGCGTATCTTTTTCTCTCCCTTGCCGGCATGCTTGATTTTGGGGCTGTGTCATTTCTTTATAAGTTAATTCTGTATGTTATTGGGGCATCTAACCCATAAATTTTTTATTTGCACATTATTCCAAAGCCGCATTGTCTTGAGTATAGTGGCAACGTTAATTCGCCTTATGTAGGATTGAAAGTGAGTAATACGTTGTTCCGGTGGCCCATTCGTATTTATTATGAAGATACAGATGTAGGCGGGATAGTTTATAACGGCCGTTATGTCGTCTTTTATGAAAGAGCACGTACTGAGATGTTACGTCAGCATGGAATTCATCAACAGCGTTTACTTGATGAACAAATTGCATTTGTTGTACGGCGTATGGTGGTTGATTACCGAGCCCCGGCCCGGCTTGATGATATGTTGGAGGTGCAGAGTGAAATTACGGATATTCGTCGAGCATCTTTGACATTTATTCAACGCATTGTTGATGGTAATGGAGCAATGATTAACAGCGCAGAAGTTTTAGTCGCCTGCGTGAATACATCTCAAATGAAGCCGATTGCGCTTCCAAAGTCTATTGTCGCGGAGTTTAAGCAGTGACTGACATGAACATTCTAGATTTATTCCTGAAAGCGGGCCTTTTGGTGCAACTGATCATGCTTATTTTGATCTGCTTTTCCGTTGCTTCATGGGCGATCATTATTCAAAGGACCAAAATTCTCAATGCAGCAACCCGAGAATCGGAGGCGTTTGAAGATAAATTCTGGTCGGGTATTGAATTATCACGCTTATATAAGGAAAGTCAGTCGCGTCGAGATTCTTTAGGTGGAACAGAACAAATTTTTTATTCTGGGTTCAAAGAATTTGCCCGTCTGCACCATGCAAATAATCATGCTCCAGAAGCGGTAGTAACAGGGGCTTCGCGTGCAATGCGTATCTCAATGAATCGTGAATTGGAATCGCTGGAAAGCCATATTCCGTTCTTGGGGACAGTTGGCTCAATTAGTCCATACATTGGTTTATTTGGTACAGTTTGGGGCATCATGCATGCATTTATCGCGTTAGGTGCGGTAAAACAGGCCACTCTCCAGATGGTGGCGCCGGGTATTGCAGAAGCGTTGATTGCAACGGCGATTGGTCTGTTTGCGGCGATTCCGGCAGTTATGGCATACAACCGCTTGAATCAACGTGTTAATAAGCTGGAGCAAAATTACGATAACTTTATGGAAGAGTTTCTGGCTATTTTGCATCGTCAGGCTTTCGCTGCTGAAAATCAAGCAGAGAACAAATAGTAAGGGGGAGGCTATGGCACGCACTCGTAGTCGCAAGCGTGAGCTGAAATCCGAAATCAATATCGTTCCCTTACTGGACGTATTGCTGGTTCTGTTGCTTATCTTTATGGCAACAGCGCCGATTATCACTCAAAGCGTAGAAGTTGATCTGCCGGATGCGGTAGATTCTAAAACGGTTTCTAACTCTGATAATCCACCGGTAATCGTGGAGGTTTCTGGTGTTGGTCAGTACACCATGATAGTTAACCATGAACGGTTGGAATTATTGCCTGAGCCGCAGATTATTGTTGAAGCGCGGGCACAAATAGAAAAGAATCCAAAAACCGTTTTCTTGATTGGTGGTTCGAAGGAAGTGCCTTACGATGAGATTATTAAGGCACTCAATATGCTGCATCAGGCAGGTGTGAAATCCGTTGGTTTAATGACTCAGCCTATCTGAGTTTGGCCGACAGTTGCTGTTATTTGAAGATCTTGGATATCGAGCGTGGGAAAGACAAACGGGCAAAACAATAAATTAAATCGCGCTGTTATCGTTTCGGTTGTGTTGCATATTATTTTGATCGGGTTACTTATTTGGGGTTCCCTGACACGAAAAACTGAAATGGGTGGCGGTGGTCAGGATGGTTCTGTTATTGATGCTGTTATGGTCGATCCGAATGCGGTAGTACAGCAGTACAATCAACAGCAACAACAGCAGGCTGATGCTAAGCGTGCAGAGCAGTTACGAAACAAGAAAGCCGAACAGCAGGCCGCTGAATTAAGGGAAAAACAGGCTGAAGAGCAGGAACGTTTAAAAGCGGTAGAAGAAGAACGAATTAAAGCGCAACAGGCTGCGGAAGAACAGAAAAAGCAAGCTGTAGAAGCGGCAAACAAAGCCCGTGAAGAGCAAAAACAGGCAGAAGAAGCGGCGGCAAAAGCTAAAGCTGAAAAAGAAAAACTGATTAGAGAGCAGGCTGAGGCACAGAAGAAAGCCGAAGCGGAAGCTAAGAAAGAAGCTGAAGCCGTGGCTGCTAAACAAAAAGCCGCGGAAGAAGCGAAAGCCAAAGCAGACGCTGAGGCTAAAGCAAAAGCCAAGGCTGAAGCGGATGCTAAAGCCAAAACTGAGGCAGATGCAAAGGCTAAAGCCAAGGCCGAAGCTGACGCCAAGAAAAAAGCCGCTGAGCAAGCCACTAAACAGGCAAGTGAAGTTGATGACTTACTGGGTGGTTTAACTTCCAATGCACCGAAACAGCAAGGAGGGGCTTCTGCCGCCGGTAAAGGTGGCGGTAAGAAAAGTGGCGCTTCAAATGCTGACATTAATAACTATCTGGGGCAGATCCAGATAGCGATACAGAATAAGTTTTACGATCCAAGCATGTATCGTGGGCGTACCTGTGCATTACGGATTAAACTTGCTCCTGATGGCTTGTTAATTGATGTAAAGTCAGAGGGGGGAGACCAGGCGTTGTGCCAAGCGGCGGTAGCGGCGGCTAAACAAGCGAAAATTCCGAAACCGCCAAGCAAGGAGGTTTATGAAGCGTTTAAAAACGCGCTGCTTGATTTCAAACCTCAATAAAGTTGTTATTTAGAAGTTATTAATAACAAACAAAACCATTCAATGTTATTAAGCTATACCTTATGGATTTCAAGATGCATCGCGACGGCAAGGGAGCGAATCCCCGGGGGCATAGATAACTATGTGACCGGGGTGAGTGAGTGCAGCCAACAAAGAGGCAACTTGAAAGATAACGGGTATATCTGGTTTTGTTTGTTGACGTTTGTTAATATTCTGCGAATTATTGCGACTATTCCATCGTGATAAGGGAGAGATTAATGAGGCAGGCTTTTAAAGTAGTACTAGGCATTTTAATGTTGTGGGCCACGGTTGCTTACGCAGAAGTTCGTATCGAGATCACCCAAGGTGTCGATTCTGCACGTCCTATTGGCGTTGTACCCTTTAAATGGACTGGAGCGGGTAATGCACCGGAAGAGATTGGGGCGATTGTTGGCGCTGATCTTCGCAACAGCGGTAAATTTAACCCTATTGATATCAGCCGTATGCCACAGCAACCAACGACGGCATCTGAGGTAACACCTGCTGCGTGGTCTGCGTTGGGGATTGACGCTGTTGTTGTTGGGCAGATTCAACCAAGCGCAGATGGTGGTTTTTTGATCTCTTATCAGTTGGTTGATACTTCGAGTGCTCCGGGCACAGTACTTGCTCAGGATCAGTTTAAAGTGACCAAACAATGGTTGCGTTATGCTGCGCATACAGCCAGTGATCAAGTATTTGAAAAACTGACGGGCATCAAAGGCGCATTCCGTACTCGTCTGGCTTACATTGTAAAGACTAATGGCGGTAAATATCCGTATGAACTGCGTGTATCTGATTACGATGGTTACAACCAGTTCACTGTTCACCGTTCGCCAGAACCGTTGATGTCGCCGGCATGGTCTCCTGATGGCGCCAAACTGGCTTATGTGACATTTGAAAGTGGCCGTTCTGCCTTGGTTATCCAGACCTTGGCGAGTGGTGAGGTACGTCAGGTTGCCTCTTTCCCGCGTCATAACGGTGCACCTGCATTTTCCCCTGATGGCAGTAAATTGGCATTTGCTCTGTCTAAATCGGGTAGTTTGAATCTTTATGTGATGGATTTGAGTTCAGCTCATATTCGTCAGGTTACAGATGGGCGCAGTAACAATACTGAGCCAAGTTGGATGCCGGATAACCAGACTTTGGTTTATACCTCTGATCAGGGTGGTCGTCCACAGTTATATAAAACCGATATTAATGGCGGTGCTCCGCAACGCCTCACTTGGGAAGGCACACAAAACCAGGATGCTGATGTAAGCGCAGATGGCAATTTTGTGGTGATGGTCAGCTCAGAGAGTGGTAAGCAGCACATAGCTAAACAAGATCTGGCAACGGGAGCCGTTCAAATTTTGACGGATACGTTCCTGGATGAAACGCCGAGTATCGCACCTAACGGCACTATGGTGATTTATAGCTCCAGCCAAGGGTTGGGGACTGTATTGCAGCTAGTTTCGACTGACGGGCGTTTCAAAGCGCGTCTTCCGGCAACCGATGGACAGGTAAAATTTCCTGCCTGGTCGCCGTATCTGTGATGCATAATAATATGTATGGCAAATTTTAAAAGGATCAAAGAGATGCAACTGAACAAAGTGCTAAAAGGGCTGATGTTAGCTTTACCAGTTATGGCCGTAGCAGCGTGTAGTTCTAACAAGAATGCTGATAACGATCAGACTGGTGTAGGCACTGTTAACGAAACTAATGCGGGTCTGTCAGCAGAGGAATTAGCTCGTCAGCAAATGCAAGAGCTACAAAACAACAACATCGTATATTTCGGTTTTGACAAATACGACATCAACTCAGATTTTACTCAGCTGCTAGACGCTCACGCGGCATTCCTGCGCAACAACCCATCTTACAAAGTTGTTGTAGAAGGTCATGCTGACGAACGTGGTACTCCTGAGTACAACATCGCATTAGGTGAACGCCGTGCTAATGCAGTGAAAATGTACCTGCAAGGCAAAGGTGTTTCCGGTGAGCAAATCTCTATCGTCTCTTACGGTAAAGAAAAACCTGCTGTGCTGGGCCACGACGAAGCAGCTTACGCTAAAAACCGTCGCGCAGTACTGGCATATTAAGAGTAGTTCATGAACAGTAACTTCAGACATCATTTTTTGGGTCTGTCGTTATTGGTTGGCGTAGCGGTTCCTTGGGCCGCTATTGCCCAAGCGCCAATCAGTAATGTCGGCTCGGGTTCTACCGATGAGCGCCTTACCCAACTAGAGCGTATTTCCAATGCTCACAGTCAGCTGTTAACTCAGCTCCAGCAGCAACTTGCTGATTCTCAACGTGATATTGACATGCTTCGGGGGCAGATTCAGGAGAATCAGTATCAGCTCAATCAGATTATAGAGCGGCAGAAGGATATTTATCAGCAACTGGAAGGAGCTACCAGTTCTGAGGGGAGTAAACCTACTGCAAATACAGCTTCTTCAACGGCAAATAATAGAGGCAATCAGGCATCATCATCTGTTGGCACGGGCAGTGAGAAGGGTGATTATGATGCTGCTGTTCATTTGGCGGTGAATACCAAAGAGTACGATAAAGCGATTGTAGCCTTTCAGAGTTTCGTGAAGAGTTACCCAAAATCGAGTTATATGCCTAATGCTAATTACTGGTTAGGGCAACTTCATTATAACAAGGGTAAGAAAGACGAAGCCGCTTATTACTTTGCTACGGTAGTAAAAGAGTATCCAAAGTCGCAGAAGAGTGGTGAATCGCTTTATAAGGTTGGTTTAATCATGCAGGACAAGGGTCAAAAGGATAAAGCGAGATCGGTTTATCAACAGGTCATGAAACAATATCCTGGTTCGAACGCAGCTAAACTGGCAGAGAAAAAGCTTTCTACGCTGTAATTATTGGCCCCGGAAGGGTGTAATAATACATTTTCGGGGTTTGTTGAGTGCTTAGTAAGCATTTAAACGTAATTTGAAAAAATAATTATTGCGTAGTGCAGAAAAATCAGTAATATATGCCGCCGTTGCCGAGAGAAGTCACAAGATGGGTCGTTAGCTCAGTCGGTAGAGCAGTTGACTTTTAATCAATTGGTCGCAGGTTCGAATCCTGCACGACCCACCATCTTAAAGCTTCATTCAAAACCAATTTCCCAGATGGGTCGTTAGCTCAGTCGGTAGAGCAGTTGACTTTTAATCAATTGGTCGCAGGTTCGAATCCTGCACGACCCACCATCTTAGAGCTTCATTCAAAACCAATTTCCCAGATAGGTCGTTAGCTCAGTCGGTAGCGTAGTTGACTTTTAATCAATTGGTCGCAGGTTCGAGCCGAGCGAAGCGAGACAACAGCGCGTAAGCGCTGGCCCGAAGGGCGAGGCCGTAGGCCGAGTCATCCTGCACGACCCACCATCTTAGAGTTTCGTTCAAAACCAATTTCCCAGATGGGTCGTTAGCTCAGTCGGTAGCGCAGTTGACTATTTAATCAATTGGTCGCAGGTTCGAGCCGAGCGAAGCGAGACTGACTGACATTTCGACGAGTGGTACCGGGTCGCTGTGTTCCGTATTCTCTTTACCGTTCTGCTGAATAATTACTTCCTTGATCGTAACTGTATGAGAAGAGTCCTTTTGCATTTTCATTTTTTTCTAGTTTCCTCATTGAACTGTTTCGTTTGACTTTTGATTACACTCACAGGTTTTTTTGTGGTGTTCGAGATTATTTAACCATAACAAACTTGCATAATATGTTTCCTGACTTTACTGGGTAACTCACTATCGAACTCAAACCCCTTCATTTCTGCCACTTCAGCAGAAATCTCCGTATAAAGCTCTGTGGTTTCCAGCAATGCTCGTATCGCTTCTTCTTTGCCATAACTGCTAAAAATCCCTTGAATATGTTTGCTGAACTTCTCAGGCAGCCATTCATGCAAATGATGGCCGTTGTACCAGACATCCGTCTTTCCATCACTTTTTATCGAGACGTACCACTCCATCATTGCTAGCAATAAGTCTTTCATCTCATTATCCCTCATTCTTGCAGGCCATAAATTACCACGAGTGATATAAACAGGTACTTGTGTTGCCTCGAACCAGAACTCGCGCAGGTTTTCATTAAACTCTGTTGATGATGGAATATACGATTTAGTCAATTGGTGAGTAATTTCAGGAAGTCCGTTTGTAAGGCCCGTCTTATCAAGGAGGACCTTATAGCCGCGTTGATAAAGTTCATCCAAGCCTCTTTGTTTCATATCTTTCAGGCGTTTAACACTTGCCAGTGTGAAATCCACCTTACGACCGCCGTTAAAAACGACCAGACAAGTTGGCCAATCTGGTTCATCCTCTTTTTCATTAGCCAGATGCAATGCAACCATAACGTCACCCAACTGCTTAAACCATAAATCGTTGCCTATTAATTCATCTGTTCCTGAACCAATCAGTTCTATATCTAGATCTGAGAATTTATCTACACGTGCATTTCTGGCACGGGAACCTGTTTGGATAACTGTATCAATACGGGGATCGTTATGGGCAAAAGTCAGGATTTTTTCCAGAAGGATTACTGGGTCTTCCATTATATGAAGTTCCTATTTAACTTTAGTAATGATTGATGAGTGAGCCTAATCTCATAAATTAGCAGGTAATGTAATAACTTATAACAGGTAAAATACTCCGCGACAAATTGTTATAAATTGGTTACTTTGTTTAGTATATAAAACAAAATTGTGTGGATTTTTTGATAAGTAGTCGGTTCCATGAGGCATTTTTTGCCTCGTCAAACTAAGCCTTTAGTGGTTGTTTTGCATCTGGGTGTTTTTCTCAGAACGTTTTCGATGATGCAATGGATATTATTTTCATCACAGTCACCTTAATCCCGTCATGGGACTGTGGCAAGTATTATATCGCTTAACTGCAGTTGTTTTATGGGTGAAATATATAACTGTAATATCACAAGCTATAGAGTAGGTATGGGATGAGGTGTGTATGATGGTATCTCAGCACTTGCATTTACCGACACGTTTTCAGAACTGGCAACTTAAGGGTATCGATAATAACAATGCGCGTGTTTTCTACAAAGATAGGGAATCCTATGATATTTCTGAACATTACCGCTTAGATATTCTTGTCCAAATGCCAGAATATTCAGTTTGTAATTTAAAATAGAAAAGTTACAGGATGAAATAAAAATAATTTCCAGATGTTAAATATAAATTTGGAAGGTATATTTTTGATTCAAAAATGTTGAACTACATTCTTTTTCTGAACTAGACTTTGATTAGTGTGAATTGCAAGGGAGACTATTTTTACAATAATTTAATATGTTGATTATAAAATAACATTGTTTAATTTAAGGAGAAAGTACATGAGTCACAAGAATGATTTTAAGGCTTTTTCTATTAGTAATAATGCGAATATAATTAGTCAAGAAATATATGAAGAAAGTAAGGATTTACTGACAGGGTTTCCACCAAATACTATTTCTATCGATTTATTAAATAAAGTTCTTCGCCAGTCATCAATTATATCATCTGTGGTAGCTGATTTTATCGCTACACAATCTAGCGATAATATTCTAGATGATGGTGATATAATTAAAATCACAGCCCAATTAAACAGAGCGTTAGAGCAAAAAATCACAGCAGAAGTGCCAAATGCCTCATTAACACAGAAAGGTGTTGTTCAGCTTACAGATGTAGTGGGCAATAGTGATACATTGGTTGTCACTCAAAAGCTAGCCCAGGAAATAATAGATTCATTGCGTGAAAATATTAATGACAGAGTGCCTAATAGCCGAAAGGTGAATGGGAAAACATTGTCTACTGACATTAGTCTAGAGGCTGGGGATATAGGTGCATATACCAAGGCAGAAGTTAATAATTTAATCAATGCAGTTAATAATATTCCTGTGGGTGTTCCTATTCCCTGGCCTACAGTTATACCACCAGCCGGGTGGCTGCAATGTAACGGAGCAGAGTTCGATAAAACAACTTACCCACAATTAGCGGCAGTGTATCCAACCGGAAAATTACCTGACCTGCGTGGAGAATTTATTCGTGGTTGGGATGATAGTCGAGGTGTTGATAGTGATCGTATTATTTTAAGCGCACAAACTGACAACACAAAAAGAATACAACTTTCTCAAGGGAACGAGAGAAGAAAATACCTTTCTAATTATCAAGGACCTGTAGATAGATACCAATATCCGCTCGGTAGGGATGTTACAGGCGACGCAACTGTTACATCAATTGCTAACAATACCGGCGGTTATGAAACCCGTCCCCGCAATGTTGCATTTAATTACATAGTGAGAGCAGCATAATAGCTGAACGGAAATACTCTTTGAAAACCAGCAATATAAGAAGCCACTTTATTTGAATGGAAAAAATATCGGGTATTACTGAGCAGAGTAAGATATTTTACAAGCTTCCGGTATTGAATGGCTGGATAAACTGAGGTAGTAACAAAGCCGGTTAGCCCGGCTTTATTTTTATCCTGAAAACTAAAAATGAAAAAAGGTAATGTATCCTATTTGTGCCATCATTGTGTGCCGTGAATGCGTCATAATTATGCCATTTGTCAGCTTTGTGAGTGATATTTTTTTCTTTTAAATCAAATGGCAATATATTGGGAGGTTGAATTTTAATCGATGAATCGCAAGTCCGATCCGGGTGAATTTTGCTTAGGGTAGTTTCCTACCCTAAATCTGTTAGTGGGGAGCTATTTCTTTTCTGGCTAACTCAGCTAGAAAAGCAGAGCGGTTTTTATAGTGTCCGTTTTTCTCAATGTAGCGATCTATAGCAGTTAATAGATTACCAGGCATAGTTAAATTGAACTTTATGGCCTTTGACTCATATTTCGCTGGATCTAACTCGATGAGGGCAATAACCCCTCCATCTTCAGACAAGCGAGGATCACCGATGTAATCAGATGAGTCTTTAGGGGTAGGGACATAGCCGCCGTGTTCGGTTAAAACTTCCATGTGCTGCGCGAATGCTTTTTTAGCATCCCGAATAGCATCTTCTAAGGTATTGCCAGCAAAGAAACAGCTTTCAACATCGGGGAAGTAACCGTCAAACCCATCTTCTGTTTTAAATATAAAGAGTGGATAAATCATAGTATTACCTCTTAATTTGATCATGAGCTTTGCAGAGAAAGGGCGGTATAATTGTGCCCGTTATCATAGTAATTTCAGCCCTGAAATATTTTGTGCCTGCCGGATAACACCTTTTGATGAGTCTTTTCTTGGGTGCGGTATTGTGATTATTTTTGCAACACCGGGTTTAGTTAGAGTGATGTGACTACCGTCTTGTCTGGCCTTAACCCATCCGTCAGCTATTAGGAGTTTTATTAGTTCTGCACTACCCATAAATCCTCCGTTTGGTTAATGTATGAGTATAATACCTATACATTAATTCCGTTATCAATATATTTGTAGGTGTTATGCCTACTTTTTATCGGTGTGAAACATGCTAACTGTAACAATTAGAGGCCGAAAAGGTGATAGCGGGCATCTACTTACACTAATTGAAGCTTCAAATATCATTCAGTCAATATCTAAATGAAGTGAACTAATGAAGAAAGTTTTATTTTTTATATAGATACATCAGCGGCACTATCAATGGTAATATTTATTGCATTGATAATTGGTTATCAGAAATATATAAAAGGAGGAAAGATGTGGCTAGTAAGTAACGTTGGTTAGTCCGTCTTTATCTCCTTAGATTTTGAGGTGTACCAGTTAGGATTACGATAGGTTAAGACCCACATATAAAGTCATTAGAGTAATTCATAAAAGAGGCACTCAGAATTAGATGCCTGTTGTCATTTTAAAAAGTTCAACCTTTCGGTTTAATTACCCCGTTCTCGTAGTTTTTTACGCGCTTATTCTTTTAATTGCTTGCGAAATTTTCTATCAGACGACAGGAGTAATAGAAAAATAATTTCCCGATGTTAAATATAAATTTTTGTAGTATATTTTTGTGCCAAAATGTTGAACCAAATTCTTTTTCTGGACTAGACTTTTATTAGTGTGAATTGCAAGGGAGACTATTTTTACAATAATTTAATATGTTGATTATAAAATAATATTATTTAATTTAAGGAGAAAGTACATGAGTCATAAGAATGATTTTAAAGCTTTTTCTATTAGTGATAATGCAAATGTGGTTAGTCAAGAAAAATATGAAGAAAACCAAAGTTTGCAGACTGGATTTCCATCGGGTAATGTTACCACTCACTTGTTAAATAAGGTATTACGTCAGTCATCAACCATATCATCTGTCGTCGCTGATTTTATCGCAACACAATCTGGCAATGATGTTCTGGATGATGGAAATGTAGCCAAACTCACCGATCAATTAAATAAAGCGATAGAACAAAAAATTACGACAGATATTCCCAGTGCCTCATTAACACAAAAAGGTGTGGTTCAGCTTACAAATGTGATTGGCAATAGCGACACGTTAGCGGTTACACAAAAGCTTGTTCAGGAAGTAATAAACTCATTACGTGAGTATACCCGTGAAGAGATAGATAACCGGATTAAAACAGTCGGTGAAGTTCCTGTTGGTTCCCCTATTCCGTGGCCGTTGCCTTATCCACCTGTCGGCTATCTCAATTGTAACGGTTCTGCTTTTAATAAATTACAGTACCCAAAGTTAGCAGAAGCTTATCCTGACGGTAGGCTACCTGATTTAAGAGGCGAATTTATTCGTGGTTGGGATGATGGACGCGGTGTGGACATGGGACGCACAATGCTGTCGTGGCAGGGGGATGCGATGCAGCGAATGACAGGTTTTTTAGAAGCTGGTAACGGCATTGGTTTGATGACGCGTCCACATGATTCCACATCCGGAGTTTTTCTAGAGGGTGACTTGAGAACAATATCTCATGTGACACAAAATGGAACATCGTACGCAGTTAGTTTCGATTCATCACGTGTCGCACGTACTGCAAATGAAACTCGCCCTCGTAACATTGCATTTAACTACGTTGTAAGGGCAGCATAATTCTAGTGGCCGGAGCAGATTGAAGTAAGAATAAAGCCGGTTAGCCCGGCTTTATTTTTTTATTCTGAAAACAGAAAAAGGGTAATGCGCCGTATTCTTGTGTAATGCCTAATGCCGAAAGCGATTTTGGATTATATCAACCAGCGTGCCTACATATGCCGTAGAACACGGAAGTGAAAATCTTTAATACCAGATATTCGTGTCCATATGTCAGAAGATTCAGTTTGGAACTGGAAGCAAAAAAAGTTACAGGAAAATATGGAGAATAAATCCAGTTATTTTAGTAATGTATGAGAACTATTCAGATATGTTATTGTCTAATTGATGAGCTATATGGGTTTTATTTAATTTGTAGAAATGAAACTTAGTATTAATAATTCAAGTAGAGGCATGCACTATGACGTGGATTTATCAACAATACAGTGGTGAAATTTATCACGATACGAAGCTAATTGGCCACGGTTGGAGTGGTCAGGGTATACATAAGAATAATCCTGCATCAGAAGGTATAAAAAACTTAGGTCCTATACCCAGAGGTTATTATAAAATAACCGGTGAAAATAGCTCAAAAGGCCCCATGACTATTATCCTTGACCCATGTAGTTATAATGATATGCATGGCCGTAGTGCTTTTAGAATTCACGGTGCTAGCAGAAAAGATCCTGAACATTCATCAGAAGGTTGTATAATTCTTAATAGAGATATACGACGTGAGATATTGCTCTCGCACGATATGGATTTGGTTGTCGAATGAAAAGACTAATATTGATATTAACTGCGATGCTTTTTACTGCTAACGCTGTGGCGGGAACAAGATCTGATGATTGTGCAGATATTAACGGTTGGAATGTTCAGCAAGTAATACAGAAAGCTGAACAAAAAGGTATTATTAAGTCTGATAATGTTGATATTTCAAAGAGTGCTAGCATTCTGTTAAATGAATTTCCTCTGAAACACAATGGTAGGATAATTACGTTAAATGATGGAGTGGAAGGGGAAAAACTCTCTACTGAGGTGATAAAGGTTTCTTTGTTTGATAAATCAAGAAACTCGACAGTAAATATTATTGCTGTCACCCTAGTATCAAACATCGAATGTTCGTTAACAGATCCTAGTGTTATAGTCATTCCATAAACCTATTCTATCAAGCAACGGAATAGATAAGGAAATAAAGCCGGGTAACCGGCTTTATTTTTTTATTCTGAAAACAGAAAAAGGGTAATGTGCCATATTTTTGCGGTAAAATTTCATAATAGCATCGATGGGGTTTCAATATGTACTCGCAACAAATGTACATATCTACACACCATCGAGATATTTTCTTAATTCCCATTTCTTGCAAAGCCGAAAGCGACTCCAAAATATTGAACTACTTATTGCTGCCAATGATACAAAAACGGTTAAGCTTATAAGTAATAAGAACACAGTGTTATTTTTTTTCTTGAACTAGACTTTGATTAGCCTGAATTACAGGGGATTATTTTTACAATAATTCAAGATGTTGATTATTAAATAACATTATTTAATTTAAGGAAAATATATGAGTCACAAGAATGATTTTAAGGCTTTTTCTATTAGTAGTAATGCAAATGTCATTAGTCAAGAAAAATATGAACAAAACTTGGGTTTGCAGGTGGGATTTTCTCCGGATAATGTTCCCACTCATTTGTTAAATAAGGTATTACGTCAGTCATCAACTATATCATCTGTCGTCGCTGATTTTATCGCGACACAATCTGGCAATGATATTCTGGATGATGGAAATGTAGCTAAACTTACCGCTCAATTAAATAAAGCGATAGCACAAAAAATTACAACAGATATGCCCAATGCTTCATTAACACAAAAAGGTGTTGTTCAGCTTACAAATGTGATTGGCAATAGTGATACATTGGCAGTGACGCAAAAGCTTGTTCAGCAAGAAATAAACTCATTACGTGAGCATACTTATACCCGCGAAGAGATAGATAACCGGATTAAAACAGTCAGTGAAATTCCTGTTGGTTCTCCTATTCCCTGGCCGTTACTCTATCCACCTTTCGGTTATTTTATTTGTAATGGCTCACCTTTTAATAAATCACAGTATCCGAAGTTGGCGGAGGCTTATCCTAGCGGTAGATTACCTGATTTAAGAGGAGAATTTATCCGCGGATGGGATGATAATCGTGGTGTTGATAGTGGTCGTGGGCTTTTGTCTTGGCAGGGAGATGCAATCAGAAATATTACAGGGTCAACTCAAGCTATACATGCTCAGATGGGCGGTGCTCCCCAGACGCCTATTGTGAATGGTGTCATGGCATCGTTGCGATATGGTACGGCAGATACACGTTCAGCAAATGGCGGCAGTAGTACTGATCTTACATATTTTGACATTGATGCATCAAGACAAGTCCCAACCGCTAACGAAAATAGACCCCGTAACGTGGCATTTAACTACATCGTAAAGGCGGCATAATTCTAGTGGCTGGAGCAGTTTGCAGTAAGAATAAAGCCGATTAGTCCGGCTTTATTTTAGGATTTTATTATTCATGTTTTTGTGATTGATGACTTGATTGGTTTATACCCGTCATCTTTCAAGTTGCCTCTTTGTTGGCTGCACTCGCTCACCCCGGTCACATAGTTATCTATGCTCCCGGGGATTCACTCCCTTGCCGTCGCGATGCATCTTGAAATCCATAGGGTATATAAAAAATTTATTCCTTGGTTGAAAACGTTATTAAAGCGGGTTCTTTTTGTAAAATGGATTATCTGATTAACTATTCATGATTTATCTATCTTTTTTTGGGAGATATAAGTATTAACAAAATCAATTTCTATTTCTCATTTTTCACTGATGGTTTTATGATGGATGGGTTTTAAACGATTGTTAAAAGTCATAGTTTTAACTCCTGGATTTAATTGGTATAAATTTTTAACAGTTTTTTTACCACTTTTTAAGTTTGCTTTTTATTACTTTTAATCATTATGGTATATCGTGTTTTATGTTTAAAAACATTAATCATACCTGCTTTTTATCTTTACTGACGCTGTTTTACTGGCAATCCTAAGTAGTTTTCATCAGTCGCTACCCTTTATGTTTTTTCGGATAATCAAGCTTTTTTCAGGACTTAAATCTTGCCGTATTAACCGTTTTCACCGCTTTTTTATTTTGCTATCTTTTATGGTTTACTTCATTAAATAACGGAGAGAAAACACTTAAATACCAGTCTATTCGGATAATGTTTTTGTGTTCTAATTTTTTTAACTCACTGTTAATGGTTAATGGGCTTCGACTGAATTTAATTAACTATCTTTCTAGAAAGCGCATTTATTATTAATTTGAATTCTCTGTTAAAAAGATGATAAACCGGTAAAACAATTTTCATGCCAAGAATTTTCTTACTTTTTAATTAAAAAATAATTTAATAAATGGCTTTAATAAAACAGCATATTATAAATATAATAATGTTTTCTGTTTAGCCATCATAGACAAAATATTTCACGATAAATTGCTATAAATTGGTTATTTTGTTTAGTATATTAAACAAAATCGGGCAAGTTTTCGGACTGAAAACCAAAATTATTGCTTTTTAAAACCATATACTAAACAGAGAGTCAAAGTAATGAACCAGTATATTGATTTTAATTCAACCATTTATCCATTCCCTCCCAAACCTGCTTTTCTCAGTAAGGATGAAAAAAAACATTACCGTGAAAAAATTAAATACCTTTTAAAACAGCAGGATGCCGTTATAGTCGCACATTATTATACCGATCCTGAGATCCAAGCTTTAGCTGAAGAGACAGGAGGGTGTGTTGCAGATTCATTGGAAATGGCACGTTTTGGCAATAATCATCCGGCCTCTACTTTATTAGTTGCCGGTGTGCGATTTATGGGAGAAACCGCCAAAATTCTCAACCCTGAAAAGCGTGTTTTAATGCCAACGCTGGAAGCTGAGTGTTCGCTAGATCTTGGTTGCCCTGAAAAAGAGTTCACCCAGTTTTGTGATGACAATCCTGATCGTACCGTAGTGGTTTATGCAAATACATCAGCAGCCGTTAAAGCACGAGCGGATTGGGTTGTGACTTCAAGTATTGCTGTTGAATTGATCGATTATCTGGATAGCCAGGGAAAGAAGATAATTTGGGCACCCGATCGCCACTTGGGGAATTATGTTCGTAAACAAACAGGGGCCGATATTCTGTGTTGGCAAGGGGCTTGTATTGTTCATGATGAATTTAAAACTCAGGCTTTGCTAAGGATGAAAGGTCTGCATCCCGATGCTGCGGTATTGGTTCATCCTGAATCACCGCACGCTGTTATTGATCTGGCTGATGCTGTTGGTTCGACCAGCCAATTAATCAAAGCAGCGCAATCTTTGTCGCATCAGAAACTGATTGTGGCAACAGATAAAGGCATTTTTTATAAAATGCAGCAAGCGTGTCCTGAGAAGCAGTTATTTGAAGCACCTACGGCTGGAGAAGGCGCGAGTTGCCGCAGTTGTGCTCATTGTCCGTGGATGGCAATGAATGGTTTACAAGCCATCGTTCAGGGGTTGGAACAGGGAGGGGTTCAGCATGAGATATTGGTTGAAAAAGAATTACGGGAAAAGGCACTTATTCCGTTAAATAGGATGCTTGATTTTGCAACTCAGTTAAAATAGAAAATTGAATAATGAGAGTAATATTTTATTGTAGATAATAATAGGATATAACAGATGGATTTTTTCAGTATTAACAACATATTAGTAAATATACCTCTGGGAAAAGGGGGGTATGATTTATCGTGGATTGAAGCGGTAGGTACGATCGCTGGCTTGTTATGTATTTGGTTTGCTAGTCAGGAGAAGATAATTAACTATTTGTTTGGACTAATTAATGTCACATTATTTGCGGTGATTTTCTTCCAAATTCAACTTTATGCCAGTTTATTGCTGCAATTATTCTTCTTTGCGGCAAATATTTATGGTTGGTATGCTTGGAGCAAGGTTAATGATCAGCAGCAGATTGAACTTAAAATACGTTGGTTAAGTTTGAATAAGGCGGTAATAATTAGTCTAATTTCTGTGCTATTGATTGCCATTATGACTTTTAATATTGATCGGGTCTTTGGCTATCTGACTCAGATTGCCGTTACGATTATGCAAAAATTTGGCTTTAATGTTCAGATGCCGATATTGGAGCCCGATGCATTCCCATTCTGGGATTCGACAATGACGGTGCTATCTATTGTGGCAATGATTCTGATGACTCGTAAATATGTTGAAAACTGGCTGATATGGATGGTTATCAATGTGATAAGCGTTGTTATCTATTTCCATCAAGGCGTGCTGGCAATGTCGTTGCAGTATGTGATTCTCTTGGGCATTGCATTTAATGGCTTCCGTTTGTGGGTTCAGGCAGCTAAGGAAAACCATTCTTTGCCATTATCTCATGTGAAATAGTTTGCTAACTATGCCAGAGAATTGTTTTGTTGATTTCTGGCATATTTTTAGGTATTTACTTTGATAATTCTCATTTCTAAAGATATTTCAACTATAAGAACAGAAATAACCACATTTGACAATATCTTGCTATGTTTTGAGTTAAGCATTGATTTATTTATTCTCTACAAAGAATATTTACAGTTTGGCTTCTAACAGTTAGATTAAAATCACAAGATTGCTTTAATTAAATATATACCCAATAGATTTCAAGATGCATCGCGACGGCAAGGGAGCGAATCCCGGGAGCATAGGTAACTATGTGACTGGGGTGAGAGAGTGCAGCCAACAAAGAGGCAACTTGAAAGATGACGGATATACAAAGATGTTAGATGAGAGAGGGTTATGAATTATCAGAATGATGATATAAGAATTAAAGAGATAAAAGAATTATTACCTCCTGTGGCACTACTTGAAAAATTTCCAGCAACTGAAAAGGCTGCATTGACAGTACGTAAGGCGCGTAAAACGATTCATCAAATTCTGACGGGTGAAGATGATCGTCTGTTGGTTGTGATTGGGCCATGTTCTATTCATGATCCTAAAGCAGCAATGGAATATGCCGAGCGGTTGAATGAATTGCGTGAGGAGCTGAAAGAGGATCTGGAAGTTGTCATGCGAGTTTATTTTGAAAAACCGCGTACAACTATTGGCTGGAAAGGGTTAATTAATGACCCTCATATGAATCACAGTTTTGATATTAATGATGGTTTGCGTTTAGCGCGTCAGTTGTTACGGGATATTAATGACATGGGGCTACCGGCTGCGGGGGAATATCTGGATATGATTTCTCCACAGTATTTAGCCGATTTGATGAGTTGGGGAGCAATTGGCGCTCGTACAACGGAATCTCAGGTCCATCGTGAGTTGGCTTCTGGCCTTTCCTGTCCGGTTGGTTTTAAAAATGGTACTGATGGTGCGATAAAAGTTGCCATTGATGCGATTAATGCAGCGGGTTCCCCTCATAGTTTCCTTTCTGTCACTAAGTGGGGACATTCCGCGATTGTAAATACCAGCGGAAACAATGATTGTCATATTATCTTGCGTGGTGGTAAAGAACCGAATTACAGTTCCGAACATGTCGCTGCCGTGAAGCAAGACTTGGAAAAAGCCGGTTTGTCGGCAAGAATTATGATTGATTTCAGTCATGCTAATAGTTCTAAGCAATTTAAAAAGCAGATGGATGTGTGTTCAGATGTGAGTCGGCAGCTTATCGCTGGGGAGAAAGCGATTATTGGTGTCATGGTAGAAAGTCATTTGGAAGAAGGAAATCAGAATCCGGATAGCGGTCTGCCATTGGTATATGGTAAAAGTATTACTGATGCTTGCATTGGTTGGGCTGATACTGAAATTTTGTTACGTCAATTGTCGTCGGCAATAAAAGCGCGTCGTGGCTGATAACATTTTTCCAATGTAAAAAAACCGGAATCGACAACTCCGGTTTTTTATGTTTGCTGGAAAATAGGGTGTCAGCAATTTTTTATAGGCAATGAATTATTTCGCTTTACCTTGGTTTGCTACAGCCGCGGCTTTTGCTGCGATTTCATCAGCGTTACCCAGATAGTAATGTTTGATTGGTTTCATGTTTTCGTCGAATTCATAAACCAGAGGTACTGCTGTTGGGATGTTTAGCTCAAGAATAGTTTCTTCGCTCATATTATCCAGATATTTAACCAAAGCACGCAAAGAATTACCGTGCGCTGCGATAATCACTTTTTCACCTTGAGCAACACGCGGTTTGATAACTTCTTCCCAGTAAGGGATCACGCGTTCAATAGTCGTTGCCAGGCTTTCGGTCACGGGTAACTCTTCTGGCTTCAAATTCGCATAACGTGGATCATGGCCTGGGAAACGTTCATCATCTTTAGTTAAATCTGGTGGGGTGATAGCAAAACCACGACGCCATAGTTTAACCTGATCATCGCCGTATTTAGCTGCGGTTTCTGATTTGTCCAAACCTTGCAGAGCACCATAATGACGTTCATTTAGTTTCCAGCTTTTTTCAACAGGTAACCACTGTTGATCAACCTGATCCAGAATGTTCCACAGCGTATGGATAGCGCGTTTTAGCACGGAGGTGTAGGCAAAATCAAAAACAAACCCTTCTTTTTTCAACAGTTGCCCTGCTTGTTGAGCTTCGGCGCGACCTTTTTCAGATAACGCGACGTCAGTCCAGCCAGTGAAACGGTTCTCTCTGTTCCACTCGCTTTCGCCATGTCTTACCAGAACCAGTTTAGTGACAGCCATAGCTTAAACTCCTTAAAAGTCAAACTTAATGATAACTGAGCGCATTATATTGCCCTATGCACTAGAACAGCAATCAATAGTCTTGTTTCAAACTTTATTTGCTTGAAAAGCTGAATTTCTTGCAGATTGCTGAATAGATACCGGGCAAGTTTGACACGTTTATAGTGCGGTCACCAACTTGATTGGGTAAGTAAAGAACAGCAAATGGACTAAGTTGAGTGCGAAATGGAATCCAACAGCGACCCACAGACGGCCACTCCACATCCATGCTAGCCCATATATTAATCCGGCAAGTGTAGCAAACATCATCAGTAATGGGCCGCCGACGAAGTGTGCGCCGCCAAAAATCAAAGCGGTGATGATCAGGGCAAAATAGGGGTTAATCCACTGACTTAACCTCTGTTGGATATAGCCACGGAATAGCGCTTCTTCTGCCAGCGAAACGAAGAAAATATTGGCCAATATAAACATCGGTAACCATTGTGGCATGTGCAGTTCAACTGCGAGTCCTCCGAGAGCCGTTGCTATGCTTAACAATACAGGAATAGCAATAGCTAAGATTATCCATGCATAAGGCCAAATTTTGGTCAGTGGCTTTGTTGTAAATAGGCTAGGCATGCAACATAACAGCAGGAAAGGAATGAGTGCTTTGTCAAAGTTGAAATACATTGAGAATGGGGCACTATGAGGGCCTACCTGAACTTTATCGAGATATTTCAGATTATTAAAACCTGGGAGCAGATGTAGGAATAATGCCACTGCAAAGGCGAGTAATAGTAGCTCAGTTGTGATTTTAATGATGTTATTTTGTTGAAAATAGATACGTAGCGCACCTAACAAAAAAATAATCGCAATAGTGGCGACTGCCGGATAAATCATAGTTTGAGTGACAAATCCGGTAATAACTGCGGCCAGTAGAACAATCAGTGCAGTAGTGCGGTGTATAGCTAATAATGCCAGTGATGTAGCAAGTAAACCCCAAATCATATATTTCCCTTTATTTTTAACAAATTAAAAAAGGATCTGAAAAGCAGACCAAAAATTGATTATGGATGTTATTTAGTGAGCAAAAATAATAATGCATGATAACTAAATTGCGATGTTTTTTTCACTGGTCGGAGAAGTTCTCATGCTGGTAATAATCGTTCCTTAATTCAGATTGTTTGGTCAATAATCAATCACCTTATTAAGATACTAATAGAAATGGCTGTGATGAAAATTGGCTAGACTCATAAGTAAGATCCCCTCATAACGGGGAACTATCAGAAATCAATCAGAAACTTTCTCCGTTTTGTAGCGGTATAGATCACCATCAGGAATAAATATCAGTCGGTGAGTAATGCATTGCGGCGCATCTTCCTGATGATGAGAAACAAACAGTAGTTGAGTATCGCCATCAGCAATCATGACATCAATAAAACGTAATACCAACTGGCGGTTGAGTGGATCAAGCCCTTGGAGAGGTTCATCAAGGATTAATAAAGCCGGATGTTTAACCAGTGCGCGAGCTATCAGAACAAGTCGTTGTTGTCCCCATGAAAGGCTGTGAAACGGGCCGTTGGCAATCTGAACAGATAATCCTAATAAAGCCAGCCATTCATCAGCAAGTTGCTGCTGGCGATCTGATACTGTCTGATAAAGACCAATTGAATCGAAGAAACCGGACAGAATCACATTACGAACGCTGATACTGACACGATATTCCAGATGAATGCTGTTGCTAATATAGCCAATATGGCGTTTGATATCCCAAATGGTTTCGCCGCTACCGCGTTGACGGCCAAACAGGATCAGCTCATTACTGTAGCCTTGAGGATGATCTCCGGTAATCAGACTCAGAAGCGTTGATTTTCCGGCACCATTTGGGCCAATAATTTGCCAATGTTCACCTGAATTCACTTGCCAATCTAGCCCATGCAAAATTGGCTGATCATTATACTGAACGATACCATTACGTAGGATAATCAGCGGTTGATCGGGCGGTAGCTGATTATCGACAGGAAATTCATCTGTTTCAGGTAAATGAATACCGTTCAGTTTTTCACTGTGTGCCAGTTGAGCTACCAAGGAATCTGCCATCACTTTTTCTTTGATGCCAACAGAGGTTAGCTGGCAATCCGCTAGTACGCCAATCTGATCAACAAAATCTGGGATTTCACTGAACCGGTTAAGGATAAGTACCAAAACGATTCCTTTTGATGACAATTTTTCCAGTAATTCAGCGAGTTGACCACGGGAAAATAGATCAAGACCATTAAAAGGTTCATCCAGAATCAGCAAATCAGGTGAAGCCATCAGTGCCTGGCAAAGTAATGTCTTGTGGGTTTCACCAGTAGAAAGATATTTAAAACGACGGGAAAGTAAATCCATAATACCGAACTGTTTTGCCAGTTCCAGGCAAAGTTCGTTATCTTTATGATAAAGCTGGATAATTTCTGCCGCAGTGCGGCCGGTATCATCTTCATCATCACTGAGCATATCAGTATTATTGCGTTGCCATTCTTCTTCCGTCAGTTTTTGTAATTGTTCTAGAGAGACGCGGGCGCACCTGCGAAATGAGCAATTTCGTTCGCCGGAAAGTAGGACTAATTCATTTGAAAGCGCACGGGCCAATGATGATTTTCCGCTACCATTAGCGCCAATAAAAGCCCAATTTTCGCCAGAGGCTATTTTTAGTGATGATAACTGCAAGGTACGAGTATCACTTAAACGGAAACAGCCTTGCGTTATTTGCAATTCAGACATCTTTTATTCCTTTTTAAGCAATGCAAATATCTTTCCACAAATAAGCGGAATGCCACGGAATGTCAATATTAACTTTTAATTAACATTTAATATCGGACACTAGGTGATGCGTAAGGCACGTAACACAATGATATTACTGGATATTATGAATTGTTCAGTGATAATGGAATCAATTCTTAACACAGAGTTGCAATAATTACTTGGTCAGCATTAAAAAGTGCAGTGATTTTATCTCCAGAATGTAGTTTCAGGTTATTTGCTTCTTGATTGGGCAGAGTAGAACAGAGGATTTCACCGCCATCAAGAACAATAATAATTTCTGTGTTCTCTTCGCTGGTTTCAATTTTACTGATCAGCCCTGTCAGGGCATTGTCGAAATGACCGATAGAGAACGGCTCTTTAGTGAGTTTCACCCAAGGTGCTTTAATGAGCGCCAATACCTCTTTACCTTTTGCCAAGCCAAGACGGTTAGCGCTTTGTTCTGTTAATGCCGCATTCAGTGATGTTTGACCATCTGTCAGCAAGATGCGGATATGTTGCTGCACCTGATTATGGTCACGGTCAGTAATTGTGCCAAAGAATTGGTTACGGGCGCTGGTTTGCAGAGAAAAACGGGAAATGGCCGCTAACAGACTGTCGAGGGGAAGTTGGTTATCTTTTAGCACATCAAAGGCTTTTTGCTGAATTTGTGTCAGTAGATCGTAAAGTTGCAATAGACGTTCGCCATAATGGGTAAGATTTGTCCCGCCGCCTCCTTTACCACCTGTAGCACGGTCTACCAGTATTTCGTCTGCCAGCTGATTCATTTCATTAATTGCGTCCCAGGCGCTTTTATAACTGATACCGGCCTGTTTTGCTCCCTGACTGATAGAACCCGTTGCTTTAATCTGTTTTAGTAATAATATTCGCCGTGGATCTGCGAATAACCGTTGTTGTAATTTCAGTGTCAGTAGAATTTCGGCTTGCATAATAGTTTTTTTTAGTAAATATAATCGTAAATTTTGATAGGCTAACCCGAAAAACGCACGTTTAGCCGGTTACTGTTGTCTGTCTTTGTCTAGAATGGTACTAATTATAGCGGTATTACCTGCTATGGTTAAAAATGTGTTATGTTGCTGGCTCATTTAATGAGCCATTGTGTGAGGCTACCATGTTTGAGTTGATTAAAAGTATGGCTTTCGCCCTGGTCATGGTACCGGTAGTGACGGCCGGAATTTTAGGTTTAATTTATGGTCTTGGGGAACTGTTTAATATCGTTTCCCGTATTGGTCGTTCTGAAAAGTAAAACTAATATTTCTTTTACACCAGATGCTATTCTGATTACCCGGTGATTAACCGGGTAATTTGTCTTAATTAATCATAATCAATTCCATTTTATTCATTTGGTTTTCCTATTACAGTATTTTACTTCGAATTAAATTAGATAGTAAAAGTTGCTCACAATTTGCCGATTAATATTGGAACACTCTTCCAATTGACGTTATATCTTGTTATACACGATGAACTAATAGGTAAGAAGCAGGTGGAAAACAAATGAAAAAGAGTTTTGGCAAACTGCTAGTCGGCGTTGTCGTTTCTTTTGCTTTGACGTGGCAAGTGTGGGCTACGGAAAAAGTCACATTATTCGCTGCCGCCTCGTTGACTAATGCACTTGATGATATTGCGGCGTTGTATAAGCGAGAGAAAAAAGGTGAAGTGGTGGCTTCTTATGCTGCCTCTTCCATTTTGGCTCGCCAGATTGAGCAAGGTGCGCCGGCAGATATTTTTATTTCCGCTGATCAACAGTGGATGGATTATGTTGCCGGGAAGAAACTGATTATTGATGAAACTCGGTTGACTATGTTGGGCAATCAACTCGTTCTGATTGCACCGAAAGCGAGTAAACTCAATAAAGTTGATATTAATAAAGAAACCAAATGGAAATCCTTATTAGAGGACGGTCGTCTTGCTGTTGGTGATCCAGATCATGTTCCAGTGGGTATTTACGCTAAAGAGTCTCTGCAATATTTAGCAGCATGGGAGAGGGTTAATCCTCTGCTGGCGCGTACCAGTAATGTGCGCAGTGGGTTGGCGCTGGTGGAGCGTGCTGAGGTTCCATTGGGCATTGTTTATGGTTCGGATGCCGTTGCCAGTAATAAAGTCAAAGTGGTGGGGATTTTCCCGGCAGAGAGCCACAAACCGATTGAATACCCAATGGCGATTATCAAAGATCATAGTAATCCCACCGTTCTCGATTTTTATGAATATTTGAAAACCCCTAAAGCCGTTGAAATTTTTAAACGTTATGGTTTTCACCCACTTTAGGAATAAATTTTTTGGCGATGTTGAGTGAATACGAATGGCAAGCCATCATTCTCAGTCTGAAAGTGTCCGGTATGGCAGTGTTATTTAGTCTGCCATTTGGGATCTTGATGGCATGGATTCTTGCTCGTTTCCAGTTTCCCGGTAAATCATTACTTGACAGCATTATCCATCTGCCGCTGGTGTTACCACCCGTAGTCGTGGGTTATTTGCTGCTGATCAGTATGGGACGTCGTGGATTTATTGGTGAATGGTTATATGACTGGTTTGGCATCAGTTTTGCATTCAGTTGGCGTGGTGCGGCGCTAGCTTCTGCTATTGTTGCTTTTCCGTTGATGGTCAGGGCGGTACGTCTGGCGCTGGAAGGTGTTGATCGGCGGCTGGAACAGGCTGCTCGTACTTTGGGCGCGAATCCGTTGAAAGTATTTTTTACTATCACATTGCCGCTCTCTTTGCCTGGGATTATTGTGGGTACTGTGTTGGCATTTGCCCGTTCATTGGGTGAATTTGGCGCAACTATCACTTTTGTATCCAATATTCCAGGCGAAACGCGGACGATCCCTCTGGCAATGTATACCTTGATTGAAACACCTGGAGCAGAAATGGCTGCGGCTCGTTTGTGCATCATTGCCATTATTCTAGCGTTGATGTCACTGATGGTTTCTGAATGGCTAACCCGTTGGGGAAGGAGACGTTTGGGAGCAACATGTTAGAGCTAGATTTTGAGCAACAACTTGGTGATCTTCATTTACAGGTCAATACACAGTTAGCTACTGAGGGGATCACGGCTGTTTTTGGTCTTTCAGGCGCTGGGAAAACTTCACTGATAAATGTTATTGCCGGCTTGATACGCCCACAGAAAGGACGGATTGCCCTTAATGATTATGTGTTGGTAGATATTGGAAAAGGTATCTGCTTGCCATCAGAGCAGCGTCGTATAGGCTATGTTTTTCAGGATGCACGGCTTTTTCCTCACTATCGAGTAAAAGGTAATCTTCAATACGGGATGTCTCCGGAGATGAAGCCAGAATTTGATAGCATTGTTAGTTTGCTAGGAATTGAGCACTTACTATCACGTTTTCCTCTTACCTTGTCCGGCGGTGAAAAGCAGCGGGTTGCTATCGGTCGTGCTTTATTGACGGCACCGGATCTGTTGTTAATGGATGAACCGTTGGCATCGCTGGATCTCCCCCGTAAAAGAGAACTACTGCCTTATCTTGAAAAGCTTTCTGAAGAGGTCAACATCCCGATTTTATATGTCAGCCATAATCTGGATGAGATTCTTCGTCTGGCAGAAAATGTACTCGTCATGGATAACGGAAAAGTCAGGGCAACGGGAAAATTGGAAGAGGTTTGGTCCAGTAGTGCATTACGTCTTTGGTTACAAAAAGAGACGCTTAGCAGTATTCTGAATGTTTCAATGGTTGAACACCATAATCGTTATGAAATGACAGCGGTGGCACTAGCTGACCAGGCTTTATGGTTGCCGAAAATTGATGTTCAACCGGGAACCGATTTGCGTATCAGAATAGATGCTTCAGATGTTTCATTAGTACTGGAACCTCCTCGCGGCAGTAGTATCCGTAATATTTTAGCGGTGAAAGTGGTTGAGTTCTTTGATGATGATGGACACGTTGATGTCAAATTGGTGTTGAGTGGTCACTATTTATGGGCAAGGGTCACTCCATGGGCAAGGGATGAACTTAATTTGCGCTCTGGGCAGTGGCTTTATGCTCAGATAAAAAGTGTTTCTCTTAATCGGCAACTGTAGTCTCTGTTATAAATAACAACGGGGAGCTTATCGGAGGTTCCCCGGACAGTCATTTTGTCAGACAAGCAATTAAAGGGCATACTTGCGAATAACTTCGGCAATACCTGGCTGAGTATTATCCAGTGTTACCAGATCGGCTTGTTCTTTAATCGCATCCACACTGTTACCCATAGCGACACCGAGTCCGGCGGCTTTCAGCATGCTCAGATCATTAAAATTATCACCAAAAGCAATGACATCTTTCATCTTCATTCCCTGTGATTCAACCCACTGTTTCAAGCGCATACCTTTACTGTTACCTTTCTTGGTAATATCCACTTGATCGAACCATGACCATTCACACGAAAGACCTGTGTCATTTGCGATTTGTGCAGTCACTTCCCGCAGTTTTGCCAAATCAGGAGAACAGGTTGCAAATTTCCAGATAGACTGTACTTCGTCAATAGCATGTTGAAAGCTATTAACATGTCGCATAGTTGGGCGTTGAGATTCAGGTAGGGTTTCAGACCATTTTATGGTACGGACAACTGTGTCATACGGTTCTTCATATAACATGGCATCATCTACATACATCAGACGGTGAATATCTGTATTTTTTAAGTGGGTGAGAACTTTTATAGCTTCCTGAGTTGACAGTGGGTCTGAGGCTAAGACTTTCTTTTCATGATAATCAAACAGATAAGTACCATTACAGCAGATGGCAGGCGTGTTGAGTTGCAAAGCCTGATAAAAAGGGTGGATAGCAACATGATGACGGCCAGTGGCAATTAGCACCTTAATACCAGCTTTACGTGCTTCATTTAGTACAATGAGTGATTCTGGCAGGATATTTTTTTGAGGATCGAGTAGTGTACCATCCAGATCCAGTGCAATGATGCGATATGACATAAATTAGCCTCATAACTATATATAATGTAAGGATATTACATTAGAACTGAATAAAGCTACACCAATTGTGCGGTGAGTTTAACCGATAAAACCAATCGAGTCGTTACAGCACAATAAAATGGTAATGGATAATTAAGGAGTGAAGATGAAACAAGTGGTTTATACGGCGAGTCCAAACAGTTGTCAGATTCATGTTTGGAGCCTGAATAATGAAGGTGAGTTATCACTCATTCAGACAGTTGATGTACCGGGGGAAGTACAACCCATGGTGGTTAGCCCGGATCGTAAACATCTTTATGTTGGCATCCGACCACAATTCAGTATTGTCACTTACCAGATTGGCTCTAGAGGAGAACTGGTACAACAGGGGATTTCATCAATACCGGGTAGCCCGACTCATATCTCTACTGATAAACAGGGCCGTTTTCTATTCTCTGCCTCCTATAGTTATAACAATTTGAGTGTCAGCCTAATTGATGATCAAGGTATTGTGGGTGAACCTGTTCAGGTTATTGCAGGCTTGCAAGCCCCGCATTCGGCTAATATTGACTGGGATAATAAACAACTATTGGTTCCTTGTCTGAAAGAAGATCGCATCCGTATTTTTGAGATGGCGGAAGAGGGCTATCTAACAGAAAAACGCGCTGAGAAAATCACTACGGCAATAGGTGCGGGTCCTCGTCATATGGAATTTCATCCAAATCAGCAGGTGATTTACTGTATTAATGAACTGGATTCTACGGTGGATGTTTATCGCAAGTGGGAAAAATACCGGCTTATTCAGAGGATTGATTCATTGCCGGCGGATTTAGCGGGTGTTCGTTGGTCTGCTGATATTCATATTACACCGGATGGTCGTCACCTTTATACCAGTGAACGGACTTCAAGTTTGATCAGCCATTTTGTTATTTCACAAGATGGTTCTAATTTGACGCTGGCTGGGCACTATAAAACTGAAACTCAGCCGCGTGGTTTTGCTATCGATCAGAGTGGAAGATATCTGATTGCATCCGGTCAAAAATCTGACCATATTTCAGTCTCTTCTATTGATAAATATACCGGTAAATTGACTGAATTGGCGCACTATCCAGTAGGTAAAGGCCCAATGTGGGTCACGGTGCTAGCCCTGTGAATTTGATAAGATTGTTGGGTGTTAACGGCGGTTGTATGTGCTAGCTACGGTTTAATCTGGTAGACATTGATGTAAAGAACCGGTAATTACCAGATCAAGTTTGAGTTAATACAACTCCAAATTTCGCAGTCATACAACCGGACAGATGCAGAAATGGTTTTCTGTGTCTGCTCGGTTGCACTAAACTCATCCACTAAATTTTCTGGTCATTTCTGTTGCAAAATTTCTTGTGAAAGTTTTCTACAAGATTTTTGCATTGAAATTGCCATTTTCGTCGGATTGTACATGCAGAAATAAATTTGCAAATAGTTTTTCACTATGATTTGTTGCGCTTATTTATGGTTAGCCATGCTAATGAAGTTAAGCTTGTTCAACATTTTTTGCATTGGGATATTGATTCTTACTCGCTTCTGGGGTAAATCTCACTACTGTTCCAGTACTATAGTTTTGAATATTATTTTTCATGTCCTTAGAGTTGGCAAAAAATATAGCTTTATCCTTTTGGCTTTTTATCAAGGCATATCGGGTATCGACTATTTTTACTATTTCTCCTATATGAGTAACATCTAGTTTATTTTCATCCCCCCATCCTATTATTATTGGTAGAGATGATAGCCCCGTGGATAATTGTTTATTTTTCCAAAGAGAATGAATACTGCATAATTCACTCATTTTGATGTTATTTTCAATAATAGATAACAGTTTTAAATTAGATGGATTGATCCACCGGATAACTTTTAAGCACTTCTCATAACTTTCAACAACCTTATTAATTATGTGTTCCATTTGGTATGCATTTTTAGAGCGCCACAAAGGTTCATGATGTGACAACCGATTTCGGATCTTGTTGATTTCTTTTAACTCATTGCCGATACTATTAATAGAAAGAGGGCGCTGAGTTTGTGTATCTAAAGCATATGGAAAAACTAATCCACGAAGTTCAGGCCATAATGTTAGATATGAATTTCTTTGTATATCGTAACTATTATTTACCATTGATACCCAAAAACCTAGTGTGAGTTTTGCAATATAATTCTCTGGGGTTAATGTTTTCCCATCTTTTTGTAGTTGCCTTGTTGCTGACAAAATGTTCCTATATGCTTCAGCATTATTTTTTTGAGTGAAGACATTAATAAACCAGAATTTATCAATCTTGTTTTTTTCTACTTGCCATTGTGCTTGGTTAAACGTGTTTTCAATTTTTATCTCTTCATAACGGATATATCCTTGATAAATGGCGTTGCGTAGGGAGACTTCGATAATTTGGAGTGCGGGGAAAAAAGCACTGGCAAGTTGTTTGTTCCACAGATAGATGCCCAAGCATTCTTCTTTTGTCATTCCACCTAATACAGGAAGCTGATAGGTAGAAAATCTGTAACTCGATAGTGAATCTATAATTGTCGTTATGGTCATAGTTGTTCATTTCCCTGTAGAGTTGTTTAACTATACCTATATTAAGGCTTGCTTTATATTCTATGTAAAGCTGGTGTTGACATTTTTGCCTATTTGCTGGATAATCTTTACCCAGAGGTAACTCTACTTGTGTAAGCACCCGCCCCTACTCATTGCGAAGGTCGGAGTGTGAAGAAATTTTTCAAAAAGGCTCCCAATTAGGAGCCTTTTTTGATCGAGCTGGAATTTAGCTTTATTAACTGTTCAGCAATAAATTCAAAAAACTTGTTTAATAACAGAAAATCACAAATTAATTGCCCCAGAGACAGCCTTTGTCAGGCGTGAAAGTTGCTCTGGTTGAATAATATAAGGCGGCATCAAATAAATCAGCTTGCCAAATGGTCTTATCCAGACACCTTGAGAAACAAAATAGTGTTGTAGCATCGCCATATTCACGGATTGCTTCATCTCCACGACGCCAATTGCACCTAATACCCGAATATCAGCCACTTTTTCATGGTGTTTTAGTGGCATCAACTCACTCTTTAATTGGTTTTCAATTGATTTAATACGTTGTTGCCAAGGGCTTTGTAATAACAAGTTCAAACTGGCTTCTGCTATGGCACAAGCTAATGGATTGCCCATAAACGTTGGGCCATGCATAAAACAGCCTGCTTCACCATTGCTAATCGTTTCGGCTACCTTACGGGTTGTCAGTGTTGCTGATAGTGTCATGTAGCCGCCTGTCAGCGCTTTCCCTACACATAAAATATCTGGCTCAATTTCAGCATGTTCACAAGCAAACAATTTTCCTGTGCGGCCAAAGCCGGTGGCAATTTCATCTGCAATTAATAGAATCCGGTGCTGATCACAAAGCATTCTGACCTGACGCAGATATTCAGGATGATAAATTCGCATTCCTCCAGCACCCTGTACGATGGGTTCAAGGATCACCGCGGCAATATCAAGGGAATGCTGCTCCAGCAAAGTGCGAAATGGCATGATATCCCGCTTGTCCCATTGAGAATCAAATCCGCACTGAGGCGATTCGGCAAATAGATGGGGTGGCAGGTAGCCTTTGTAGAGATTATGCATTGAATTGTCGGGATCACAGACGGACATAGCGCCGAATGTGTCGCCATGGTAACCGTGGCGTAATGTCAAAATACGCTGGCGTTTCTCACCTTTTGCCTGCCAGTATTGCAATGCCATTTTCAGAGCTACTTCCACTGCAACAGAACCTGAATCAGCCAGAAAAACACATTCCAGTGATGGCGGGGAGATTGTCACTAATTGCCTGCAAAGTGCGATTGCGGGTGGATGGGTAATTCCACCAAACATGATATGGGACATCTGATCAATCTGAATTTTAGCGGCTTGGTTCAGTACCGGGTGGTTATATCCGTGAATGGCGGCCCACCAGGAAGACATACCATCCACTAGCTTACGGCCATCAGCCAACTCGATTTCCACCCCAGAAGCGCCAACGACAGGGTAAACCGGAAGAGGGTTGGTCATGGAGGTATAGGGATGCCAAATATGGTGTAGATCAAATTCAATATCAGAAGAAGTCATAAAGCTTAACGTAAACCAATTTTATTAAAATTGGTTGACAGTATAGCGGCATTATTTAAACTGACTAGACTTTTTTTACACTGGAGATGTTATTGTGATTGAGCGTAAGCAATGGACAATTAAGCAGGCGCAAGAGCTGTTTGATAAACCTTTTTTCGAATTATTATTTCAAGCACAGCAGGTTCATCGTATTTACTTTGACCCACAGCAAGTACAGGTCAGTACACTACTTTCCATCAAAACCGGGGCTTGTCCGGAAGATTGCAAATATTGCCCGCAAAGCTCCCGTTACAAAACAGGTCTTGAAAAAGAGCGGTTGATGGAAGTGGAACAGGTGATTGATTCTGCTCGTAAGGCTAAAAATGCGGGTTCAACACGTTTTTGTATGGGTGCCGCGTGGAAAAATCCCCATGAGAGGGATATGCCTTATCTGGAGAAAATGGTTAAGGAAGTCAAAGCATTGGGAATGGAAACCTGCATGACACTGGGCATGCTCAATGGGTTACAAGCGCAGCGGCTGGCGGATGCAGGATTAGATTACTACAACCACAACCTTGATACCTCCCCGGAATTTTATGGCAACATCATTACGACTCGGACCTATCAGGACAGATTGGATACCCTTGATAAAGTACGAGAGGCCGGAATAAAAGTGTGCTCTGGTGGTATTGTTGGTCTGGGTGAGGCGATACGTGATCGGGCCGCGTTATTGGTACAACTGGCAAATCTGCCAAAACCGCCAGAGAGTGTACCCATCAACATGTTGGTTAAAGTCAAAGGCACGCCATTGGCTGAGAACGAAGATGTAGACCCTTTCGATTTTATCCGCACGATCGCTGTTGCCAGGATCATGATGCCGTCTTCTCATGTTCGGTTATCCGCAGGTCGTGAACAGATGAATGAGCAGACACAGGCAATGTGTTTTATGGCTGGCGCTAATTCTATTTTTTATGGCTGTAAGTTGCTCACTACACCTAACCCTGCGGAAGATAAAGATTTACAACTATTTCGCAAGTTGGGCATTAATCCTCAGCAGACTCAGACAGCATTTGGTGATAATCAGCAACAGCAGCATTTGGCAGAAGCCATTATCAATGCGGATAACGAACAATTTTATAATGCGGCATTATAATGGACTGGTCATCTTATCTTTCTCGGCAATTGTCTGAGCGTTGGGACACTTCGCTATGGCGTCAGCGGCAGGTCAATCAGAAATCAGATGGGCGTTTCCTGTATACCACTGATGGCAAATATCTTAATTTTTCTAGTAATGATTACCTTGGGTTAAGTGCAAATCCCGCAATCATTTCCGCATGGCAGCGGGGAGCCGAACAATATGGTGTTGGTAGTGGCGGTTCCGGTCATATTACGGGTTATACAAAGGCTCATCAGCTATTGGAACAACAATTGGCTGACTGGCTGGGTTATCCAAAAGCATTACTGTTTATTTCGGGGTATTCTGCTAATCAGGGGGTCATTGCCGCGTTAATGACGGAACAGGATCGGATTATTGCCGATCGTCTGAGTCATGCTTCATTAATGGAAGCGGCTATGCATTCCCCCGCTCAGCTCCGGCGTTTTCTGCATAATCAACCTGAATCACTTGCAAATTTACTGGCAACGCCTTGTGTTGGAAAGACGCTGGTGGTAACCGAAGGTGTGTTCAGTATGGATGGTGACTGCGCACCGCTAGCCGATATTCATCAGCAAACCAGAATTTCTGGCAACTGGTTAATGGTGGATGATGCTCACGGTATTGGTGTCTGTGGTGAGCAGGGAAGGGGAAGCTGTTGGCAACAGGGAATCCAGCCGGAGATTTTGATTGTCACTTTTGGCAAAGCATTTGGGTTGAGTGGCGCAGCGGTGCTTTGTGATGAGCAGACGGCAGAATACCTAATTCAGTATGCTCGTCATCTGATCTACAGCACTTCTATGCCCCCCGCACAGGCTCAGGCGCTTTCTGAAGCTGTTCGGCAGATACAATCTGGTGATGAATTGCGTCAACGATTACAGCAGAATATCAATTACTTCCGCCGGCAAGCTCAAAAACTGCCATTTAATCTGACAGATTCAACTACCGCAATTCAGCCATTGATTGTGAGTGATAATGAGCTGAGTGTGTCCTTGTCTCAGTATCTGCAACAAAAAGGGATTTGGGTTAAAGCCATCCGCCCACCAACAGTACCACCGGGCAGCGCCAGATTACGTATTACTTTGACGGCCAGTCATATGCCACAGGATATTGATATGTTGATGGAGGCGTTGCATGGGTTCCGTAGCTGAATTTGCCAATAAACAGGCGATTGCTGGAGCGTTTGGACGAGCGGCCGCCAATTATGATGTGGTAGCGAAATTACAGCAGCAAACCGGTGAATTCCTCATGCAACAAGCCGCTGGACATCCTGGTCAGTTAATATTGGATGCGGGTTGCGGTACGGGTTTTTTTAGTCACCGCTGGCGACAACAGGGGAAGCAGGTTATTGGGTTGGATTTGGCATCAGGCATGTTAGCTCATGCCCGTAAGCAATTGGCGGCTGACTATTATTTACAAGCGGACATTGAACATTTAGGGCTTGCTGACAACAGTGTTGATATCTGTTTCAGTAATCTGGTTGTTCAGTGGTGTGATAATTTATCCAGTGCTTTAAGAGAACTTTATCGGGTAACCCGCCCTGGTGGATTAATTCTATTTTCCACCTTGGCTAAAGGTTCATTGCATGAATTGAAGCAAGCTTGGAGTACGGTTGATAACTATCAGCATATTAATCAGTTCCTGCCGCAACAGACAATTAAAGATGCCTGTCAAGGATTCCGGCATCTTCTTATTAGTCAGGTTTATCGCCAGCAATATTCTCATATATTGCCGCTATTGGGTTCTCTGAAAGGAATTGGTGCGACTCACCTTCATTATGGGCGACAGCAAGGACTGATGACGCGTGGACGGCTGACTGCTTTGGAACAGGCTTATCCACGAGAAAATGAACAATTACCTCTTAGCTATCAGGTTGTTTTTGGAGTGATTCATCGTGACTAAGTGCTGGTTTTTGACAGGTACAGATACCGAAGTGGGTAAAACAGTTGTAAGTTGTGCTTTGTTACAGGCGGCAACTAAAGCAGGATATAAAACAGCAGGTTATAAACCCGTTGCTTCTGGTAGTGAAATAACATCGGCAGGTGTTCGTAGTTCCGATGCATTGGCATTGCTGGCAAATAGTTCTGTATCTTTGCAATATGAAGAAGTGAATCCGTTAGTATTTGTTGAAGCGACATCACCCCATATTGCCAGTGATGACTTGAATCAACCTATTGATTTTACTGTTATGTCTACGGGGTTGTATCAGTTAGAAAAGAAAGCAGACTGGGTTTTAGTTGAGGGCGCTGGTGGTTGGTATACCCCTTTATCAGAATCGGTGACTTTTGCTGACTGGGTGGTTAAAGAGCAACTGCCGGTTATTTTGGCAGTGGGGGTGAAGTTGGGCTGTATTAATCATGCGCTACTTACCGTGGAGGCGATTATAGGTTCAGGGTTACATTTTGCAGGCTGGATAGCTAATGAGGTTGAACCCGCAGGCAAACGTCAGCAAGAATATTTGGCGACATTAGAGCGCATGTTACCTGCTCCTTTATTAGGTACGATTCCTCATTTAACGCAAGAATATTTTAATCATTTAGGGGAATATATAGATTTAAAATTACTGAATAATTAATTTGAAAGTTTAATCTGGTGGAATGTTATTTCAATGTCATGATGAATGATTACACTACTCATATCTATACCCGTCATCTTTCAAGTTGCCTCTTTGTTGGCTGCACTCACTCACCCCGGTCACATAGTTATCTATGCTCCCGGGGATTCGCTCCCTTGCCGCCGCGATCCATCTTGAAATCCATAGGGTAGAGGTTATTTTAGGACAATATGCCGGAATGACATTCCGGCATAAAAATAATATTTTTCAACGAATTTTCTATATTCTGACAAAACGTTATCTCTATTTATACTTCAGCGAGTTTTTTATTCACTAGCGCATCTGCTGGTCGATTTATATAATTTCTGAATATCTTCCTTACCAGATAAATAGGACCTACACCTAGGATAGAATAAGCCACTTTAATTAGGAACTGGGCGATAATCATTTCTTTTATGATATCTATGCCGAGAACACCATAGAAAGCGATTGAACAGAATATGATACTGTCGAATGCTGAGGCGATAACAGTACTGGTTATTACTCGCAGGAAAAGATACTTTGAGTTTGTGAGAGATTTTATTTTGCAGAGGAGATACGAGTTTATATTCTCAGAGATAAAATAAGCAAGAGATGATGCCAGTAATACAGATACGATACTATTCACTATTCCATTATAAGTCGCACTAAACTCCCATCCAGGAACACCTGGCATCAGTGCGGTTCCCCAAAGCCCTAGAACAAATAATAAGTTCGCGGCAAAAGAGATAATAATCGTTCTTCTTGCCAGACGTAATCCATAGAATTCGTTTAGAATATCGACCAGTAAGAAGGTTATAGGGTAAATAAAAACCCCAGGAGGCGTGATAATATTAAGGATCGGGATATGAATGGGCTTCACACCACATATGGTAGAGAAAATATAGATAACACTGAGTGCGATGCTAATGAGTAAATAGGCTTGCCATGAACGCTCATGACGATCCCCAAGTTCATAAGCTGTTACGATATTACTGTGGCTGTATAGTTTCCGGTATATCGTACTGAGCTCATGTCTGCTCAGATCTTCTGAAATATCACTGTCAGCGAGCTCTTTTAACCCCATAGTAATGGTCTTACCTGTCGCTAGCACCATGACATTTGCCGATAATTTACCATACCTTGAAAATCCCAGTAACTTAAACTTTTGATTTACCGTCATTTATAGTCTTTCTCCTACTATGTAGCCTAAAAAATAAGCATTTTTGTAGGGTTTCCTATCGAGGCTGTCATCATTTTTCTCTTGCCGGATAAAGAACCCAATTTCCTTAGAGTAATACAATAATGGTGTATTGGTGACTAATGCGGGGGGACGTTTTATAATGATCACCTCACCGGGTATGAATGTATCTTCTATTGCCGATTCGACTTTAAGAGCCAACATGTTTGATTCATCACCAAAGAAATAGGTTAGCGGATACTCGGTAACAAGCTGACCTATTTTTTTCTCAGAAACGGCTAAAAATTCAGATTGTGGAACAATAGGGATAGCCGAAGGATTCTTATTGCCTTCGGTTGAAAGTGTTTCATTGAGGCGTTCTAATTGTTCAAGGTCATAATATTCTATTTCTTCACAGGAAACACCGAAAAAATCGGAGATCCGAAGAACAGTAGATTGTTGAACGTTATTGACTTGTCCTTCCAGGATTTTATAAATCGTGGTACGGGTCAATCCTGTTCGATTGGAAAAAGAGCTCTTGGTTTCTCCACGGGTACGTATCAAATATTCTATATTTTTAATGATATTTGTTTTTCGCTGTGCATTAGACGTTTTCATGAGAATCCTTTATATAAAGATAACAGCATTACTATATTACTTGATGATATTGTCCAGTGTGAAAAAACCACTCATTGTGATAATTTCTTGATTTTACTTTTAATATCTTATTCTTATGATTATCTATATTAGCACATCCTATATCAGAAAATGCTCATGGATTTACCCTTATATTCTAAAAATGAAAGTCAAATCATATAATTAAGTGAAATTCATTATAAAGTTTACACAAAACTGAACTTTATGTTTATTTTTGTGTTGACTTTATGGATTTTATTATAATAATGTTAAGTTGTGTTGATGTGTTTTTGGAACATCAGATAGCATCAAACAAAATATTATTCTTATAAATCTCTCGGGGAAGAGCTACTTTATCCTTCGAGTTTGGAAGTGGATTATTTTTTAGCACTAGGGAATTTCAAGAAAATAGAGGAAGTTAAATAAACATCAGGACTGAAATTAGTAAATTAGTAAATTAGTAAATTAGTAAATTAGTAAATTAGTAAATTAGTAAATTAATAAAATGATAACACAGTTAAAACACCAGGAAATGGCAGTATAAAGATGCTTTGGAACAGCAATCGATTGAAATTGTGGATGATAGATACAAAGTAAGTTTTTCGATCGAAAATAGCCAGTAGAATATTGGACGTTTTACGAGGGCAGTGTCGATTTGATATTTATGTATCTATCATTTTTTTGAGCGGTCACGATGAAGTTTGTTTTGTAGAATAGAAGATATGTTGATGTGAATTCATTTGATGATATTGAACCTGCTATTGCTGAAAGCGTAGGAAGCAGAGAATCCTATTTCTGCTTAGGTAAAATACGACTCTCCCCTTGAGAAACAGATTTCATACGGAAACTGTTCACCAGCTATTTCTTATTGAATAAAAATTCCAATCTAACTCATATTTTTTACTGTTGTTTGGGGCAGAAAAGGCAGTTTTTTTCGCTCATTCTACAGAAAAAATAGACAATTATCTACCTTTAATGCTAGTGATATTGAAAGAATATAATTTATTGATATTTAATTTCCGTGAGAAAATTCTTACTTTTTCAGTGAATTTATTCATTTTTTTGAGAGGAAAAATTGAGATAAAGGTTAAAAAAATAGTAAAAATTTTTATCGGTAGAGGATACCTATTTTGTGGCATGATGTTGCAACCTCGTACAGTTAATAGGGTTTGTAGAGTTATCCACTATTCCTGTGGATAACCTTGTGTATTAGACTTAGAAAAGTTACGCGACGCAAGAAAATACGCGGCTTTCGTCAAGGTTGATGTTATTCTCGTCTTTGTTTTAATTTTATTAAATATCAATAAGATAACTAAAATCAAGCCCTGTCTGACCTGTGATGATGTCCCATGTTGTCACCTTTCAGCCAATCATATAAAAAATGGAAAAATCAAGATAATTTTGGGGATAAAATGGTATTTATTTTGATATCAACGGATGTTTAATTGATAGGGAAATGACCTACTTGAGTCCGTTTTTATAAAATCAACTTGAAGCTGGTTTTATATCCAGTATTATAGGCTAACTTAATGTTAGGAAAGTGAGATACCGATGAGCAAGGTGTTCAAATTACATTCTGACTTCCAACCGGGGGGTGATCAGCCAGAGGCCATCCGTCAATTACAAGAAGGCTTAGAAGACGGGCTTGCCCACCAGACTTTGTTAGGGGTTACGGGGTCGGGTAAGACATTTACTGTCGCTAATGTGATAGCCAATTTAAACCGACCAACGATGGTACTTGCTCCGAATAAGACACTGGCGGCTCAACTTTACAGCGAAATGAAGGACTTTTTCCCAGAAAATGCCGTAGAGTACTTTGTTTCCTATTACGATTATTACCAGCCGGAAGCTTATGTGCCGAGTTCCGATACTTTTATCGAAAAAGATGCTTCCGTGAACGAACACATTGAACAAATGCGCCTGTCTGCCACAAAAGCTTTGTTGGAGCGGCGAGATGTGATTGTCGTTGCGTCTGTATCGGCTATTTATGGTTTGGGTGATCCTGATAGTTACCTGAAAATGATGCTCCACCTGACCAACGGTATGATGATTGATCAACGCTCCATTCTGCGACGTTTAGCTGAATTGCAATATACCCGTAATGATCAGGCATTCCAGCGCGGGACATTTCGGGTTCGTGGTGAAGTGATTGATATCTTTCCGGCTGAATCTGATGAGCATGCCCTGCGCGTTGAACTATTTGATGATGAAGTAGAACGGTTATCACTGTTTGATCCGCTAACGGGACAGATTCAATATCATGTTCCGCGATATACCGTTTATCCGAAAACCCACTATGTTACTCCGCGTGAGCGTATTATTCAGGCAATGGAAGCGATTAAAATTGAGCTTGAGCAGCGGCGTAAGGTATTGCTGGCAAATGGTAAACTGCTGGAAGAACAGCGTGTTACGCAGCGTACCCAATTTGATTTGGAAATGATGAATGAATTGGGTTATTGCTCCGGCATTGAAAACTATTCCCGTTATCTCTCTGGCCGTGCCGAAGGGGAGCCGCCGCCGACACTGTTTGATTATCTCCCGGTTGATGGTTTGCTGGTAGTGGATGAATCGCACGTTACCATCCCGCAAATTGGTGGGATGTATCGAGGGGATCGTTCCCGCAAAGAGACGCTGGTGGAATATGGTTTCCGTATGCCTTCTGCGCTGGATAATCGACCACTTCGGTTTGAAGAATTTGAAGCACTGGCTCCACAGACCATTTATATTTCGGCTACGCCAGGCAAATATGAATTGGAAAAATCCAGTGGCGATGTGGTGGAACAGGTGGTGCGTCCGACGGGTTTGCTTGATCCGGAAGTAGAGGTGCGTCCTGTAGCGACACAGGTTGATGACTTACTGTCTGAAATCCGTATTCGAGCGGTGAAAAATGAACGGGTATTGGTCACCACATTGACTAAGCGAATGGCGGAGGATTTAACTGAGTATTTGGAAGAGCACGGTGAACGGGTTCGCTATTTGCACTCGGATATCGATACTGTCGAACGTGTGGAAATTATTCGGGATCTTCGTTTAGGTGAGTTTGATGTATTAGTGGGAATTAACTTGCTGAGGGAAGGGCTGGATATGCCAGAAGTTTCTCTGGTGGCTATTCTTGATGCGGATAAAGAAGGTTTCCTGCGGTCTGAACGTTCATTAATTCAGACGATTGGGCGTGCTGCCCGTAACCTGCATGGTAAAGCGATCCTTTATGGCGATAAGATCACTGATTCAATGGCAAAAGCTATTGGTGAAACGGAACGCCGGCGTGCTAAGCAGCAGATATTTAATGAAAAACACGGTATTGTTCCAAAAGGTCTCAATAAGAAAATTAGTGATATTCTGCAAATTGGGCAGCCAGCGGGTGGTAAAAGAAAGGGCAGAGGTAAAGCGGTCGCCACAGCGGAAACATTCAGCAACTTGTCTGCCAAAGAGCTGGAAAGTAAAATCCGCGAGCTGGAAGCGAAGATGTACCAGCATGCGCAGGATCTTGAATTTGAACAGGCGGCTAGTGTTCGGGATCAGGTTCAGGCATTGCGTGAGCAATTTATTGCCAGTTCTTAACAATTGCCCCGTAAATCCTTGCCCAATGCGAGGATGTCGCAAAAGGCCAGCATTGAAAATAAACCCGCAGAGATTTATCGCCTGTTATTGGGAGTGACAACCCATGACAGGCTAAATTTTTCGATTGAAAAGGAGCGATTGAGCGATTTATTAATTAAAGAATTCAATATGAAAAATCGGAACTGATAGCGATTAATTAGCTATTTTATGTGATATTTATCACATTTTTTCATGTTCATATGACAAATATCGTGATCTTGTGGTCATAATATTTAGAGAGCGAAATTCTCTGTTATTTGTCTCCACTCCATCCTACTCAGTTGGACGCGGTCTATTGTTCTCTCTAACGCCACGTATTAAATGATGGCTAT